>JBQTJR010000021.1:0-9665 GCA_052386895.1 Sphingosinicella sp. | reverse complement strand
AGGCCCGCGAGGCTGGACTGGCCGGGAACGATCGCGGCGGCGACCGACAGGGTCGACAGCAGTAAGGCGGCGACCGCGGCGAGGGCGGTCTGGGCAAAATTCAACATTGGGAATTCTCCTTTGCCCGATATTCAGCAGGAGTCGTGCCAGCCTCGGGAAAGCGCCAAAATCAGCCATTTTCGGCGATTTTCGCGCCGCAGACCCTCGTACATTCTTACCAATTGCTGGCGGGATATCCCAACTGCTAGGCACGCTTCATGGAGCGTAATACCCAGCTCGTCGGCCAGTCCTCGGCTTTCCTCGACGCGGTCGAGCGCGCCAGCCGCGCTGCGCCGCTCGACCGGCCGGTGCTGGTGATCGGCGAACGCGGCACTGGCAAGGAGCTGATCGCCGAGCGCCTGCACCATTTGTCGGCACGCTGGGACGGACCGCTGATCGTGATGAACTGCGCCGCCCTGCCCGAGACCCTGATCGAGGCGGAATTGTTCGGCCACGAGGCCGGCTCCTTCACCGGCGCGGTCAAGGCGCGCCCGGGCCGGTTCGAGGAAGCCAGCGGCGGCACACTGTTCCTCGACGAGCTGGCGACGCTGTCGAGCCCGGCGCAGGACCGGTTGCTGCGCGCGATCGAATATGGCGAGGTCACCCGCATCGGCGCGTCGAAGTCGGTCGAGGTCGACGTTCGAATCGTTGCCGCCACCAACGAGCATTTGCCGCGACTGGTGGATCAAGGACGATTCCGCGCCGACTTGCTCGACCGCCTGAGTTTCGAGGTGGTGACGCTGCCGCCGCTCAGGAACCGCCAAAGCGACATCCCGGTGCTCGCCGAATTCTTCGGCCGGCGGATGGCGCTCGAGCTGGGCTGGGAAGGCTGGCCGGGTTTCTCGGAGGACGCGATGGCAAGGCTGCTCGCCTGGCGCTGGCCCGGCAACGTGCGTGAGTTGCGCAACGTCGTCGAGCGTGCCGTTTATCGCTGGGGCGACGAGAGCGCCGCGATCGACGCAATCGAGTTCGATCCGTTCGAATCGCCGTGGACGCCGCTGGCGCCCGCCACGCCCACCCATGTCACTCCCGCGTCCGGTACCCCGGCGCAGGTCGGAACCCAACCGGAATCAGAGGCAGGGCAGGGGGTCGCGGTTACCGCCTTCAGCGCCGACGATTGTGCCGACCTGCGCCTTGCCGTCGCCGAATATGAAAAGGCGATCCTCGCCTCGGCCCTGGAGAAATGCCGCTGGAACCAACGCGCCGCCGCCGCGGCCCTGGGCCTCAGCTACGACCAGCTAAGGCACGCGATGCGCAGGCACGAACTGCAGGGCTGATGGCCTTTCCATAAGACTTCACCGCAACCTCCAGGTAATCCTGGACTGAACTATATCGGGCACAGGGTTACCCGCCTCGTCACGTGCTGGATCGAATCGAGCATGCCTCATCATGATATGGCAGGTCTGATTGTCCAAAGCTTGGCTGCCGCTTGATCGAGTGATGTGGCAGCGGCTGACGCGGCCTTCTGCACTCACTTCCAAAGCAAAATATACGACACCCTGCTCGTTGTTTCGAATTGCAGTGAATGGATAATCACCATCGCCAACATAGCTCGCTAGATTCGCACGACGAGCGCGGGCGCGCAAAGGTGGTGGTTCGGGAATTGCCCAAGTGATCTGGCTACGAATGATATCAGCAACCGGAACACCTTGAGTATCTCGAGCGGGCCTGAATTGTGCACGCTGGAGTGCCCTGCAAGTTACTTCGTTCAGTCTCTGGGAGGCGGATGAAGAAATAATCCTGCAGCCAGTGACCCGACCCAGAGACGAAACGGAAAGTTCGAATACGACATTTCCTTGTTCGTTTTCGAGCAATGCTTCGGTTGGGTAATCTGCTTGCGTAATGTATTCACCAAGGTTGGCCTCAGCCCTAATTGCCGGAACAGGTTGAGCTGGTTGCAAAGCAGCCGCAGCGGTGAAAATCGCGACTTTCGGAAACAATGCCATGTTTCAGCAATTTAGCCCGAAATCTTCGCCTTGGGGAAGCCTGCCCAAGCCGTGTCATACTCCGGTTGCGCGCGCTCCATCGCATGCTTGGTCGGCAAATAAGGCCAGCAGCTCTCGACCATGAACGCTATCGTGTCGGTGATCTTCGCCGGTTTCAGCTCGATCTCGCTTGCCTTCCTCCAGCTGTCCACATCCGGCCCGTGTCCGGCCATCAAATTGTGCAGGCTCGCCCCGCCCGGTGCGAAGCCCTCGGCCTTGGCGTCATAATCGCCGTGGATTAGCCCCATCCACTCGCTCATCACGTTGCGGTGGAACCAGGGCGGCCGGAACGTGTCTTCGGCCACCATCCAGCGCGGCGGAAAGATGACGAAATCGGCATTGGCGCGCCCCGGAGTTTCGCTCGGGCTTGTCAGGACGGTGAAGATGCTGGGATCGGGATGGTCGAAGCTGACCGTGCCGATCGTGTTGAACCGCTTGAGATCATAGCGGCAGGGCGCGAGATTGCCGTGCCAGGCGACGACGTCGAGCGGGCTATGGTCGAGCTCGGTCACCCACAGCTTGCCGAGATATTTCTGCACCAGCTCGCAAATATCGTCGCGGTCCTCGTAAGTCGCCACCGGGGTTTCGAAATCGCGGGGATTGGCGAGCCCGTTCGATCCGATCGGCCCCAGCTCGGGCAGCCGCAACAGCGCGCCGTGATTTTCAGCGACGTAGCCGCGCGCTTCGCGGTCGGGCAGCGACACTCGAAAACGCACCCCGCGCGGGATCAGCGCCACTTCCTGCGGCGCGATTGCGATCTTGCCCATCTCGGTGGCGATGCTGAGCCGGCCCTGCTGGGGAATGATCAGCATTTCACCGTCGGCGCTGAAGAAGCAGCGCGCCATGTCGCGATTGGCGCGATAAGCGTGCACCGAGACACCGCTCAGTTCCTCGGGCGGCCGGTTGACCGCCATCGTCACCATGCCATCGACGAAATCGGCCTGATTCTCGGGCATCGGCAGCGGATCCCAGCGCAACCGGTTCGGGGCTTGCGGCCCATCGGGCAAATCGCGGGTGAAGTGCAGCGCGCCCTCGTAGTGCCGATAAGGTGGGTGCTCGGCGCTCGGCCGCATTCGGTACAGCCACGAGCGGCGGTTTTCTGCCCGCGGCGCGGTAAAAGCGGTGCCGGAAAGCTGCTCGGCATAGAGGCCGAAGGCCGGCCGCTGCGGCGAGTTGCGCCCTTCCGGCAGCGCGCCCTTCACCGCCTCGGTCGCGAAGTGGCTGCCGAAGCCAGACATGTAGCCGTCGGTCATGATTGGGTGGTAGCCAAGCCGCGGCGGGCGGGGAAGCGCGCTGTCGGTTGCAATCTGCCCGACTCAGGCCCATTTAGCCTTTGCTACGGTCGCACAAGACGGATCTTTGGCGCTTTGCGGCTCCTACTTCCTTCCTACGCCTCCTTCCCAGCAACTGGCGCTCCAATTCCGGATCGCCTCCCCAAGAAAGGAAGTCGGACATGCCGATCGGCAAAGTCAAATTCTTCAACACGCAGAAGGGTTTTGGATTCATTCAACCCGAGGACGGCAGCAGCGATGCTTTCGTCCACATCACCGCGGTCGAGAAGGCCGGGCTCAACAGCCTGGTCCAGGACCAGCGGGTTTCCTACGAGCTGCAGACCGACCAGCGCGGCAAGACCAGCGCCGTCAGCCTAAAGGCGATGTGACCCAGCGAGCGGGTTAGTCCGTTCGCGTTGAGTCATCCCCGCGCAAGCCGGGTTCTGGGGCCTCGGCCTGGCGTTCGCCGCCGGCCGGGGCCCTTTTGATTCGGTGGACTATCGCTGCTAATGCCGGGCCGCTCGCGCCAGGTCGAAGCGATCGGCGTTCATTAGCTTGGTCCAGGCCGCGACGAAGTCGTCGACGAATTTCTCGCCGGCGTCGTCGGACGCATAGACTTCCGATTGCGCGCGCAGTTGCGAGTTCGAGCCGAACATCAGATCCACCCGCGTCGCCGTCCACCGCGGCTGGTCGGAGCGCCGGTCGGTGCCGACGAACACGTCCGGATCCGTTTCGTCCGGCTTCCACGCCGTGCCCATGTCGAGCAGGTTGACGAAGAAGTCGTTGGTCAGCTGACCCGGCCGGTCGGTAAACACGCCGTGCTTCGATCCGCCATGATTGGCGCCGAGCACTCTCAATCCGCCCACCAGCACCGTCATCTCCGGCACGCTCAGCCGCATCAGCCGCGCGCGGTCGACCAGCAGCTCCTCGGTGGGAACGTTAGGCCTGCTTCCGGAGCAAACATAGTTCCTGAAGCCATCCGCTTTCGGTTCGAGCACGGAAAAGCTCTCGATGTCGGTGTGCTTCTGCGTCGCGTCGGCGCGGCCGGGTGTGAACGGCACCTCGATCTTGCGGCCGCCGTCCTTCGCGGCTTTTTCGACCGCCGCCGAGCCGCTGAGCACAATCAGATCGGCCAGCGACACCTTCTTGCCGCCACCGGCCGCCCCGTCGAAATCGGCCTTGATGCCTTCTAGCACCTCGAGTACGCGGGCGAGCTGCGCGGGCTGGTTGACCTCCCAATCCCGCTGCGGTTGCAGCCGGATGCGAGCGCCATTGGCGCCGCCTCTCTTGTCGGAGCTGCGGAATGTCGCGGCCGACGCCCAGGCCGTCTGCACCAGCTCGGCGACGGTAAGGCCGGATTCGAGCACCCGCCGTTTCAGTTCGGCGACGTCGTCCGCTTCGATCAGCGGATGATTGACCGGCGGGATCGGATCCTGCCAGATCAGATCCTCTTGCGGAACCTCGGGGCCGAGGTAGCGGGTCTTCGGCCCCATGTCGCGGTGGGTGAGCTTGAACCAGGCTCGCGCGAAGGCGTCGGCGAACGCCGCCGGGTCATCGCGGAAGCGCTCCGCGATCTTGCGATATTCTGGGTCCATCTTGAACCCCATGTCGGCGGTGGTCATCATCGTCGGCAAGCGGCGGTTCGGGCTGTGCGCGCCCGGCGCCTTGTCTTCCTCCGGGACGTCCTTCGGCTGCCATTGCCACGCACCCGCCGGGCTCTTCACCAGCTCGTAATCGTAATCGAGCAGCATGTGGAAATAGCCATTGTCCCATCGGTTCGGGTTGGGCGTCCAGGCGCCTTCGAGCCCGCTGGTGATCGTGTCGTCGGCCATGCCGCAGCCGTGGGTGCAGGCCCAGCCGAGTCCCTGCTGGGCAATGTCGGCACCCTCCGGCTCGGCGCCCACCTTGGCGGTATCGCCCGCGCCATGGCACTTGCCGAACGTGTGGCCGCCGGCGGTGAGCGCGACCGTCTCCTCGTCGTTCATCGCCATGCGGCGAAACGTCTCGCGAATGTCGTGGGCGGAGGCGACCGGGTCAGGCTGGCCGTTGGGGCCTTCCGGGTTGACGTATATGAGGCCCATCTGCACTGCCGCCAGCGGATTCTCGAGCACCCGGCCTTCGCTGTAGCGCTTGTCGCCGAGCCATTCTTCCTCGGTGCCCCAGTAGATGTCCTTTTCCGCCTCCCACACGTCGCCGCGGCCGCCGCCGAATCCGAATATCGGCGCGCCCATCGATTCGAACGCGACGTTGCCGGCCATGATCATCAGATCGGCCCAGGAAAGCTTGCGGCCATATTTGAGCTTGATCGGCCACAACAGCCGGCGCGCCTTGTCTAGATTGGCGTTGTCCGGCCAGCTGTTGAGCGGCGCGAAGCGCTGGCCGCCGGACGAGGCGCCGCCGCGGCCGTCGCTGATCCGGTAGGTGCCGGCGCTGTGCCAGGCCATGCGGATGAAGAACGGGCCGTAATGGCCGTAGTCCGCCGGCCACCAGGGCTGGCTGTCAGTCACCAATGCGTGCAGGTCACTCTTGACCGCCTGATAGTTGAGTGTCTCGAATTCCCGAGCATAGTCGAATTCCGGGCCGAACGGGCTGAGCGGGGCGCCGTCGAGCTGCAGGATCTCGAGCGACAGCTGGTTCGGCCACCAGTCGCGATTGGTGCGGCCCAGGAGTGATCTTAGCGCACGCGGCTCCTTCGAAGGATCGCTGAGCGGGCTGCCGGTCGTACTTGCGTCCATCGCTTCGGCCTTTCCGGGAAGGAATTGGAGCGGACGCCGTAGCCGCGGACCATTGCCAGTCCAATCGATTAAACTGGCGATATTAATCGAACCGGTCGATTAATAACCTAGAGCACCTCCTTGATCAGCAGCGGTGGCGGTCCCGACGATGGAGACAATGGAGGCCCGAGCCGGAATCGAACCGGCGTGCAAGGATTTGCAGTCCTCTGCGTAACCACTCCGCCATCGGGCCCGGGGAGGAAGCGCGAGATGGGCAGCTTTCCCTAATGTGTCAACGCCGGTCGACCGCGCTGGCCGGCTCCTTCGACGATGTTTCGCCGCGAGCGCGATCATCGGGCGAAGGATCCTCGCCCTTCAACCTGACGTTGCCGGCGATCGCGAACGCGCCTTTTTCAGACCGCGGCCTGTTGATCTTGTCCTTGCCGCTCTTGGTGTGCCGATCCTGCTTCCTGCCCTGCGCGGCCATGCTCGCCTCCAGTTCCCGTACCGGCTAAACCGGCTGGGTGCGCGACGCGTTCCTCGCTCCGGCCCGCTTCGTCGCGAAGCAGGCGCTCGATTTCGCGCTGCCGCCGCGTTGCGCGGGCTGCGGCGCGGTCACGCCTGAACCGCACCGATTCTGCTTTGACTGCTGGAGCCGGCTCGATTTTCTTGGCGAGCCCTGCTGCGAATGCTGCGGGCTGCCGTTCGCATTCGCGGAACCGGCTTCGCAGCCGCTCCGCGATTCGGCTTCGCTGCTGCTCCGCAGCGGTGGCTCAGGCCTGTGCGGTGGGTGCCTCGCCGAGCCGCCGGCGTTCGACCGCATGCGCGCCGCCGTCGCCTATGGCGAGATTGCCCGCAAGGTCGCGCTCAAGCTCAAATATGGCGGCCGCCCCGGCGTTGCCGAGACCATCGCGCGGATGGTCGAACGGCATGTGCCGAAGGGTGAAGACGGTAGGGCCGCGCCCGTTTTCACCCCCGTCCCGCTGCATCGCTGGCGCATCTGGCGGCGCGGTTACAACCAGGCGGCGCTTATTGCCTCGGCGCTCGCCCGCCGCGTGCAATTGCCGGCGACGCTCGACCTCATCCAGCGGGTTAAGGCGACGCCGCCTCTGCGGGCGATGAACCCGCGCCAGCGCCGCGAGACGGTGCGCGGCGCCTTCCGCATTGCCGAAAGGCACAAGTCCACGCTCGCCGGCCGCACCATCATTCTCGTCGACGACGTTTTCACCACCGGTGCCACCGCCCACGCCTGCGCGGCGGCGCTGAAACGCGCCAGCGCCGCACGGGTCGAGCTATTGTGTTGGGCGCGCGTGGTGAAGGACGGAGAGCCAAGTTGACTTCCATGGCCTCGGTCCTCACCTCGCTGCACGATGGCAAAAGTCGAGATCTATACCAAGTTCTTCTGCGGTTTCTGCACCCGCGCCAAAAGGCTGCTCGACGCCAAGGGTATCACCTACAGCGAGTATGACGTGACGATGGATCCACACCTGCGCGCCGAGATGATCCAGCGCGCCAAGGGCCGTTCGACAGTCCCGCAAATCTTCATCGACGATGCCCATGTCGGCGGCAGCGACGATCTGTTCGCGCTCGAGCGCGCAGGCCGGCTCGATTCGTGGCTGGCCGGCGGATGAGGATAGCGGTCTTCCAGGCGCGCACCGGCATCGATCCTGAGGCGAACGCCGCCGAGCTGATCGCGCGTGTCCACGAGGCGGCCGCCGGCGGTGCCGAGATGCTGTTCACCCCCGAGATGAGCGGTCTGCTCGACCGCGACCGCCAGCGCGCCGCCGCCCACCTGCGCGGCGAGTCCGATGATCCGATGCTTGTCGCGGTACGCGAAACGGCGGCGAGTGCCGGGATCTGGGTACATCTCGGTTCGCTTGCCTTGCTGGCAGGCGGAGGCGACGCCCTGGTCAATCGCGGCTTCGTCATCGACGACAAGGGCGAAGTCCGTGCCCGTTACGACAAGATGCACCTGTTCGATGTCGACTTGCCGACCGGCGAAAGTTGGCGCGAATCCGCCTCCTATCGCGGCGGCGAGCGGCCGGTGCTGGTTGAAACGCCGCTCGGCCTGCTCGGTCTCTCGATCTGTTACGACTTGCGGTTCGCTTCGCTCTATTCGGCGCTCAGCGATGCCGGCGCGGTCGCGTTCGCGATACCCGCCGCTTTCACAGTGCCGACCGGACAGGCGCATTGGCACGTGCTGATGCGCGCCCGCGCGATCGAGGCCGCCGCTTTCGTCATTGCCGCTGCCCAGTGCGGCCACCACCCGGACGGCCGCGACACCTATGGCCACTCGCTGGTCGTCGATCCCTGGGGCAAGGTGCTGCTCGACATGGGCGGTGAGCAGACCGGGCTCGGATTCGCCGAGCTCGATCCCGGAGCAGTCGACGAAGTGCGGCGGCGTTTGCCCTCCATTCATCACCGTCGCGCGATACCCGAGCCGGAGCGCACATGATTGTTTTCGACCTCCGCTGCCGTGGCGGCCACGTGTTCGAGGGCTGGTTCGGCTCGAGCGCCGACTATGACCAGCAGCGCCAGCACGCCATGGTCGCCTGCCCGATCTGCGGCTCGACCCGGCTCGAGAAGGCGCCGATGGCGCCCAATGTCGGCAAGGGCGCGGAGGAGACAGGTCTGTCTCCCGATGTGGCGAAGAAGGCGCTCGCCGAGCTGGCGAGTGCGCAGCGCAAGCTGCTCGCGGGCAGCGAGCATGTCGGCGACCGCTTTCCGCAGGAGGCGCGCGCCATCCATCTCGGCGAGGCCGAGGCACGTGCCATTCACGGCCGCGCCACCGCCGACGATGCGAAAAGCCTGGTTGAGGATGGAATCCCGGTCTCGCCGCTCCCATTTCCCGTGCCGGAGCCGGGCGAGGAGAATTGATTCGCCGCCCGGCCTGCGTCACATCGCGTGGAACGCGGCCCCGTAGCTCAGCTGGATAGAGCGACTGATTCCTAATCAGTAGGTCACAGGTTCAAATCCTGTCGGGGTCGCCAACCTGCGTCTCCAGCCACCCCAGGTTCATTTTCGCACGCGTAACGACTCGTCGTTCAGAAAGGGGAGGGTCCGATGAAGACGGACCGCAAGCTCAGCCGCCGATCCTTCCTCCACAGCGTCGCCGGGGCCGGCTCGCTGCTCACCCTCGGCGGCTGCGTTACGCCTTACGGCTACAGCGATTCCGATCCGTTCGATCCGGCCGGTGGCAGTGGTCGCCGAGGTCGGGGCGGCTACAGCGACAATGACCGCGGCCGCTATGCCGATCCGCCAGGTCGCAGCCGTCGCGGACCGGACGGCTGCACCGATGCCGACCGCGGCGCCAATGCCGATCCAGGCGGCGCCGGGCGACGATGCCGGGGCGGTGGTGTTACCGACAATGATTCCGGCCAGTTCGCCGACCCGCCTGGGCGCGGACGTGGCGGCGGCAATACCGGCATCACCGACAACGATGCCGGCCAGTTCGCCGACCCGCCCGGTCGAGGCCGCGGCGGCGGAGGTGTCACCGACCGGGATTCCGGCCCCAATGCCGATCCGTCGGGACGTGGGCGTGGCGGCAACCCGGCAGGAGTGACCGATTCCGACAGCGGTCCGCTTGCCGATCCTGCCGGGCGAGGGCGCGGGCGCGACCGCGCCAGCCCCGGCTGCACCGACGCCGATCGCGGCGC
>JBQTJR010000020.1:0-121478 GCA_052386895.1 Sphingosinicella sp. | reverse complement strand
GCATGTCGGCTATGGCGAGGGCATCGCTCAGCCCACCTTCTTCGACTTGTTCGGCTTTTTCCCGGGGACCTTCGTCGGCAACCCCTTTTTGGTGCCGGAACACTCGCGCGGCTTCGAAGCGGGCCTCGGCTGGCGCGGCGAGGGCCTGCGCTTCGCCGCAACCGCTTTCAGCCACCGCTTACGCGACGAAGTCATCGAAACCTTCGATCCGGCCACCTTCACTGCCAGTGCCACCAACGCCAGCGGCACCAGCCGCCGCGCGGGGCTTGAGCTGGAAGCGGATGTCCGCCTGTCTGAAGCGTTCAATCTGAGTGTCAGCTATACCTTTCTCGACGCCGATGAGCAGCGCATCCAGGGGAGCGCGCTGGTGCGCGAGGTGCGGCGGCCACGTCACGGCGCCAACTTGTTCCTGTCTGGAGAATCGGGCCGGTTCAGCTGGGGCGCCGGCATGAGCTATGTCGGCGACCGGCGAGACCTGGATTTCGACCGGTTCCCGGCCGCAATGGTAATTCTCGACGATTACTGGCTCGGCTCCGCACGGCTGAGCTGGGAAATTCTTCCCGGTGTGGAAATCTATGGGCGCGTGGAGAATGTTCTGGACGCGCGATATCAGGACGTCGTCGGTTACCACCCAGCGGGACGCACGTTTCATGCGGGCCTTCGCCTCGTTCCTGGCCGCTAGCGCGTTGCTGGCGGCACCGGCCGAAGCGGCGCCGCGGCGGGTGGCGTCGCTCAACCTGTGCACCGACGAGCTGCTGCTCGCGCTCGCATCGCCCGGGCAGATCGCTTCGGTTACCCACCTTTCGCAGGATCCCGGCGAATCGCCTTTCTGGAGACACGCGCGGGCGCATCCGCGAAATGACGGCCAGCTGATGAATGTCGTACCGCTGCGCCCCGACCTGGTGCTGACGATGGGCGGCGGCGCACGCGATCAGCAGCGCATAGCCCGACGGCTCGGCATCCCGTTCGTCGACTTGCCCTTCGCGATGAGCCTCGACGATTTCCAGCGTAACCTGCGCCAGGTCGCGGCTCTGCTGGGACAGAGAGAACGAGGTGAAGCCTGGCGACGGCGGCTGGCGAGGCTGCGGGCGGCGATGCCGGTTCGCGAACACGACACAATCTGGCTTGGCGAGAGTGGCAGGTCGGTTTCATCGCTGGGCCTGGAAGCGCAATGGCTGGCGCTGGCCGGGCTCAGCCAGCGGCCGCTGCAGAGCGACCGCGTGTCGCTCGAAACCCTGTTGATGCGGCCGCCCGCGGTGCTGGTGCGCAGCGATTACCGCCAGGGGCAATATTCCGCTGGCCAGCGATGGCTTTCCCACCCGCTGGCAAGACGCGTCCGTGCCGGTCGGACCCTCGTCTCCGACGGTCGTCGCTGGACCTGTCTCGGCCTGTCGCTGATCCCCGAGATCGAGCGGCTGCGCCGCAGGGCGCAGGCGCGATGAGCATTCGCCTCGCACTGCTGCTGTCGGCGGCGACCGTCCTTGCTTTCCTGCTGGCGATCGCCATCCCGCTCGCGCCGTTGGCCGAATTGGCCAGCACCGATCCCGAGCTGACGATCAGCCTGCTGCTCGAATTACGGCTACCGCGCGCCGCTTTGGCGTTGGTTTACGGCGCAACGCTGGGCGCCGCCGGCGCGGCGATCCAGGCCCTGTTCGCCAATTCACTCGCCTCGCCCGATCTTACCGGCAGCACCAGCGGTGCGGCGCTTGGCGCGGTGCTCACCGCCTATATTTTGGGCGTTTCGGCGCCATTGGCGCTTGCGGTTGGAGCCGTCGCCGGCGCGCTGGCGGCCTTGGTCCTGCTGGTGGTTCTGGCCGGCCCGCGGGCGGAAACGGCCACCGTCCTGCTGGCCGGTCTGGCGATCAGCGCGCTGGCCGGCGCCCTCACCACGCTGGCGCTGGCGCTCGCCCCCTCCCCGTTCGCCTTTTACGACGCCTACGAATGGCTGATGGGCTCGCTGCTCGACCGCAGCCTCGTCCAGCTCGCCTTCGCCGCCGTCCCGGCCGGTTTGACCCTGCTGCTGCTGGCGCGGCTCGCCACGCCGCTCGATCGTCTGGCGCTGGGCGAATCGGTCGCCGCAACGATGGGCCATGACATCGGCAAACTGCGGCAGCGGGTGATCGGCCTGACCGCGCTGGGCGTGGGCTGCTGCGTCGCGATCTGCGGCGCGATCGGCTTCATCGGCCTGGTCGCGCCGATCTTCGCGCGCAAGCTGGTCGCCAATCATCCGGGCAAGGCCATCGTGCCGGCGGCGGCGATCGGTGCGCTGCTGCTGCTGCTCGCCGACCTGGCGGTGCGGCTGGCACCGCTCGGGCGGACGCTGCCGATCGGCGTGGTGACCGCCCTGCTCGGCGCGCCTTTCTTCCTCTGGCTGGTGGCCCACATGCGCTGGCGGCTTGCATCGTGACCGCCCTCCTGGAAGCGCGGGGGCTCAGCTTGCCGGGGAGGCTGCAGCCGACCAGTATCGATATCCAGGCCGGCGAGCTCGCCTGCGTTGTCGGGCCCAATGGCAGCGGCAAGACCAGCCTGCTCCACGCCATCGCGCGCATCGGCCAACCTGCGGGCGAGGTCTGTGTCGAAGGCGCCGATCTCGATACCGCCGGCCCCGCGCAGCGAATGAAGCTGATTGCCTTTCTGCCGGCATCGCGCGACATCGCCTGGCCGCTGACCGGGATCGACCTGGTCCGGCTCGGCGGCGCCGACCAGGCCGGGATCGAAAAGATGATCGTCACGCTCGAGCTGGCCGGGTTTGCCGGTCGCAGGGTCGACCGGTTGTCGACCGGCGAGCGCAGCCGCATCCTGCTGGCTCGCGCAATGGCGCCCGCGCCGGCGCTATTGCTGCTCGACGAGCCGACCGCCAATCTCGACCCGTTTTGGCAGATCGCGCTGATGGAAGCGTTGCGGCGCGAGCTTCAGCGCGCGCAAAGAAGCGCCCTGGTCGCGATGCACGATCTCGATGCTGCCGCCCGTTTCGCGGACCGGCTGTTGGTGATGGCAGGTGGCGCGATCGTTGCCGACGGCAATCCCGAGACGATCATCACCGGACCCGACATCCCGCGCGTGTTTGCAATCGAAAGGGACAAGGGCCGGTGGCAGCCGCTCAGGCAGGCGGCGGATCGGCAATCATCGCCGTGAAATTGGCTTCCGCCGCCAGCTTGTCGCCAACGAGGGCGCGGCCGGCAAACTTGCACACGGTTGTGCGTTTCTGGACGAAGTCGACCTCGAGCCGCAGCCATACGCCCGGCTCGACCGGCAGGCGGAACTTGGCGCCGTCGATCGCCATGAAATAGACGAGCTTGCCCGAGCCGGCGAGGCCGAGCGATTCGACCGCAAGCACGCCGGCGGCCTGGGCCAGGGCCTCGACGATTAGCACGCCAGGCATGATCGGGCGGCCGGGGAAATGACCGGCGAAGAAGCCCTCGTTGATCGTCACCGCCTTGGTGGCGACGATTCGGCGATCGATCTCGAGCGTCTCGACTCGATCGACCAGCAGCATTGGAAAGCGATGCGGCAGCGCCGCCATCACCCGCTTCACGTCGAGCGGGCCGAAGGCGGCACCAGCACCGTCGGACATCAGCGGCCCTGCGGGCGGCGTGGCGGCTGTTGCTGCTGCTGAGGCTGCTGTTGCGCCGGCTGTTGCTGCGGCGGCGGCGCGTTGACGTTGATCGGCGTGCTATTCTGATTGACTACGGCGAGCACGGCATCGCTGATGTCGAGCGCCGGGTTGAGCACGTCCATCACCTGGCGTCGCTCGATTATCAGGGCGGCGCCGCGCTGGCGGCCGACCTGCTGCGCAGCGGGCCTGATCCGCTGGGCGATCTGCTGCTGGACGAAGGAGAGGTTGCGCTGCAGCGTCGCGGCGCGCTGCTGCAGCTCGTTTTCCGCTGCCTGCTGCTGATTCTGGAAGGTCTGGATGCGCTGGGTCAGCGCCGCGTCGGGCTGCTGGCCCTGCGGCACGGCGCGGACGAGGGCATCGAGCGCGGCGGCCTCGGTCTGCAACGGTGTTGCGAGCTGCTGGCGGCGTTGGGTGAGCTGGGTATCCTGCGCCTGCAGCTGCGCCAGCGCGGCGGCGCAGGCGGTGCAGGTCCGCCCGACCCGTTCGCCGTCGACGATAGCGATGGTTGCAGCCGGGAGCTGCTGCGCCGGGACGGCGATTGGCAGCGACAAGGCCAGCGCGGCCGTGGCCGCGCGCAAGGCTGTTTTGATCATCAGAATGCGGTTCCTACGTTGAAGGTGAAGAGACGGGTGTCGTCGCCCTCCTGGCTGATAAGCGCGTGAGCTATATCAATCCTGAACGGGCCCATCGGCGAGTTCCAGTTGACGCCAATGCCGACCGAGACCCGTGGGCTCGGTGAATCGGCGAGGAAGAATTCCCGAAACGGCTGGAGCACTTGGCTCTGGAACAGCGTCGAACCTGCCGGGCAAGCGGCTCCGGCCGGGATCGACGTGAGCACCGGGGCGGCGCCACCGGTCGTGCACTGGCGAAGGCCAGTGGCGTCGAGGATCGGCGCAAACAGCAGCGGATCGCCGGGCGGGATATCCTCGGTGACCGGCCGGCGCACGCCCCACAGGGCGCCGACATCGACATAGACAGACGGCCGAAGCCCGAGATCGCGTGCGCCCGCGCCAAGCGGGATCTCAACCTCGGCACGGCCGAGATAATAGGCACGGCCGCCGATCGCGTCGTCGATGATCGTGTTCTGGTCGGTGTTGAAGGTTGGGTTGCCGGCAGCGTCGAGCACCGGCGTGCCATCGGTATTGGTAAGATAGAAGCGGCGCTGGATGCGCGGACCGACGCCGCGAATGTCGAAACCGCGGATTTGCGGGCTGCCGAGGAAGAAACGGTCGGTCAGTCGCACTGGATCGCGGTTTGGACCGCCGTCTTCGAAGCTGTGGATATACCCACCCTCGAAGTTCAGCGAGAAAATGAAATTGTTGAATATGTTCCAGAACTTGGCGGCGCTTGCGCGAGTCCGGATGTAGCGCGTCTCGCCGCCCAGACCGGCGAAATCCTGGCTAAGCAACAGCCGCTCGCCGCGCGTGGGCCGCAGCGTGCTGTTCAGCGTGCTGTAGAGCAAGGAATAGCCGATACTCGATGTCAGGCGATCGCCGATCACATCGCAGAGATAGCGCCCGGCGCGCAGCGGATCGCACTGCGCCGGCAACGGACCGGTGCCGTCCGGATCGGAAAAGAACAAGGCCTCGCTGAGCGTGACCTCGTCGAACACCAGGCCATAGCGCAGCGCCAGGCTCAGAGTCTCGGTGATCGGCACGCCCAGCCGCAGCTGGCCGCCGGTGCTGATCTGCTCGTAGGTGGTCTCGCGCTGGTTGCCGAGGAAATTGAAGCTGTTGAGATCGCGCCGGAAGAGATCGAAGCCGACCGCGACGTTGCGGTCGAACAGATAGGGTTCGGTGAAGCCGAGCTCGATCGACTTGGAATAGCTCGAATAATTGATCGCGGCGCGCACTTCCTGGCCAAGGCCGCGGAAATTGCGCTGCCGGATCGAGAGGTTGACGAGGAAGCGTTCAAGGCTGGAAAATCCGGCCGAGAATTGCAGCTCGCCGGTGGCGCGCTCCTCGACCGCGACGCCGAGCACCACCCGGTCGGGGGCCGAGCCCTGCTCCTGGGTGATTTCGAGGTTTTCCTGGAAGTAGCCGAGCGACTGGATGCGGTCGCGCGAGCGGCTGACGCGCACGCTGTTGAACGGATCGCCCTCGGCGAGGCGGAATTCGCGGCGGATCACCTTGTCGCGGGTGTTGGTATTGCCGGTGATGTCGATGCGCTCGACGTAGACTCGCGGCGTCTCGGCGACGCGGAACACCACTGCCATGGTGAGGTTCTCGCGGCTGCGGGTGAATTGCGGCCGCACGTCGGCAAAGGCGTAGCCGAACAGGCCCGCCAGCTCGTTGAGGTTGGTGACCGTATCCTCGACCTGCTGGGCATTGTACCAGTCGCCCGCCTCCATCGGCAGGGTCCGTTGCAGGTCTTCCTGGCGGAAATCGCGAATTTCGCTCTGCACCGATACGTCGCCGAAACGATAGCGCTCGCCCTCTTCGACGACATAGGTGATGATGAAATCGCGCCGGTCGGGGGTCAGCTCGGCCACAGCCGAAACGACGCGGAAATCGGCATATCCCTGGGTCAGGTAGAATTGCCGCATCTTCTGCTGGTCGTAGGCCATGCGGTCAGGATCGTAGCTGTCGTTCCCCTGGAATATGTTCCACCAGCTCGCCTCGCGGGTGGCCATTTCCGAGATCAGGGTGCCGTCGCCGAACCGCTCGTTGCCGATGATGTTGATTTGCCGCACCCGCGATTTGGGCCCTTCGTCGATTTCGAACACGACATCGACGCGGTTCTGATCGAGCTGGACAATCTGGGGCTCGACGCGGGCGGCGTAACGACCCTGGCGGCGATACAGCTCGATGATGCGGGCGACGTCGGCGCGGGCGCGGGACCGGGTGAAGATCTGGCGTGGCGCCAACCGGATCTCCGGCAGGATCTTGTCGTCTTTGAGCCGGCGATTGCCTTCGAGAATGATGCGGTTGATGACCGGGTTTTCGCGCACCTGGAGGACGATATCGCCGGTCTCGACGCCACCGATCTGGACGTCGGCGAACAATTCGGTGGCGAGCAGGTCACGCAAGGCCTGGTCGAGCCGCTCATTGTCGTAGGGCTCGCCTGGGCGAAGCGCGGTGTAAGAAAGCACCGTTTCGGGCTCGAGCCGCTGGTTGCCGGTGACGCTGAGACTGCGAATGGTCCGCACCGGCGCCGGTGCGGGAGGGGGAGTCTCCATCATCTGCGTGGCCGCCGGCTCGGTGGTGGCCGGCGCCGGCTGCGCCAGGGCCGGGGACGCGAAACCGCCGAGAATCGTGCCTACCAGCAATGCGGCACACAATCTCTTGCCATGCGGAAATGGATGGTTACCGGTCACGATCGCCCGCCCTTGTTGTTGAGCGCCGGCCGCCCGGGCCAGCCTGATTTTAGAGTGGTGCCTGCCCTGCCCGAACAAGCTCAGCCAATCAAGCCGCCAAGCTTGGCCAACAGGCCGAAAGAAACGAGATCATTGAAGGTTACGAAAACCATGAGCGCCAGCAACACTGCCAGCCCGGTGCGGAACGCCCATTCCTGCGCCTCGGGCCGAAGCGGTTTCCGACGCACCGCCTCGATGGAATAGAAGAGGAGGTGCCCGCCATCGAGCAGCGGGATTGGCAAGAGGTTGATGAATCCGAGATTAATTGAAATCAGCGCCATGAAGGTGACGAAATTGAGCCAGCCGAGAGTAGCCTGCTGACCGGAAAACTGGGCGATCTTGAGCGGCCCGCCCATCTCGCTGAGCTCGCGCGAACCAGTGACCAGCTGGCCCAGCGTCAGCACCATCATTTCGACCGTTTCGGCCGTATGGCGAAAGGCAGCGCCGACCGCCTCGTGCGGCTGCAGAGGTGCGATCTCAACCGCATGACCCATGATGCCAAGCCGGCCGATACGGGCCTCGTTGCCGAACCGGTCGCGGCGCACATGCGAGCCCGGCGTCGCCTCGATGGTCAGCCGCCGCTGCTCGCGCTGGACCTCGAACAGCATCGGCTGCTCTGGGCGGAGGGCGACATAGATTGCCACATCCTCGAAACGGCTGACCTCGGCACCGTCGATGCGGATGATCCGGTCGCCCAGCCGCAGCCCGGCCTGGTCGGCGGCCGACCCGGCCTCGACCATCGTGATCAGTGGCGGTGTGCGCGGCTCACCGTAGCTGGCGAACAAGCCGACATAGACGAGGATCGCGAACAGGAAGTTGGTGGCGGGGCCGGCAAGGACGATCAGGAACCTCTGCCATAGCGGCTTGGCCTGGAAGGTCTGCGCCCGCTCTGCGGCCGGCAGCGCCAGCCACTCGTCGGACGGCGTGCTGGCCGGGTTCATGTCGCCCTTGAACTTGACGTAGCCGCCAAGCGGCAGCCAGCCGACCTTCCAGCGCGTGCCGCGACGATCGGTCCAGCCTGCGATCTCGTGGCCGAAGCCGATCGAGAAGGTCTCGGCCTTCACGCCGAACCAGCGACCGACGAAATAATGGCCGAGCTCGTGGACGAAGATCAGCGGCCCGATGACGAGCAGGAACGCCAGCACGGTAAAGCCAAGACTCAAGCGACGTACCTTCCTGCCAGCTCCACGGCGCGTCGCCTCGCCTCGCCGTCCAACTCGATCACCGCCTCGATCGAGGTCGGAGCCGGAAAATCAAGTGCGGCGAGAGTGTCGGCGACCAACGCTACGATATCGAGAAAACCTATTCGATTTTCAAGGAAGTAGGCTACCGCCATCTCGTTGGCGGCATTGAGAATGGCAGGCTTCGCGCCGCCGTCCCGCAACGCCGAGCGCGCCAGCGGCAGCGCTGGGAAGCGCCCTTCGTCGGGAACGTTGAACTCGAGCTTCGCTATCGTGGCCAGGTCGAGCGGTTCGCAGGGCGTTGGCATTCGTCCGGGCCAGGCCAGGGTGTATGAAATCGGGACGCGCATGTCGGCCGGCCCGAGCTGCGCCAGCAGAGAGCCGTCGACATATTCCACCAGCGAATGGACGACTGACTGGGCGTGGATGACGATCTCGATCGCCTCCGGGTCGACCGGAAACAGCCGAGCGGCCTCGATCAACTCCAGCCCCTTGTTCATCAAGGTGGCCGAATCGACCGAGATCTTCGCCCCCATCGCCCAATTGGGATGCGCGCAGGCCTGGGCAGGCGTGGCCTTTCGCATTTCTTCCAGCGACGCTTCCCGGAAGGGCCCCCCGCTCGCCGTCAGAATGATGCGCCGCACGCTTCCCGGCTGCGAGCGATCGAAGCATTGAAAGACCGCATTGTGCTCGGAATCGACCGGTAACAGGGTGGCGCCGCTGGCCGCCGCGGCCTGCATCATCAGCTCGCCCGCGGAAACCAGCGCCTCCTTGTTCGCCAGCGCCACTGTTGCTCCGCCTTCGAGCGCGCGGATCACCGGCTTCAAGCCGGCGCAACCGACGATGGCCGCCATCGTCCAGTCGGCTCCGCTGCCTGCGGCATCGACAATGGCCTCGGCGCCTCCCGCCGTTTCGATGTCGCTGCCCGCCAGGACCTGGCGCAGCTCGGGCAGCAGAGATTCCTCGCCTATGACGGCAAGCTGCGGGCGGAACTCCAGGGCCAGGCGGGCGAGGCCGGCCACGTCCTTGCGGGCGGTCAGCGCGACGAGCTGGTAGAGCTCGCGGTTGCGCCCGATCAGGTCGAGAGTGGAACGGCCGACCGAGCCGGTGGCGCCGAGGATGGTGACCGTCCTGGCCGTCACGCGTTCCAGAATCCCGCCATCACCAGGATCGTCGTTGCCAATACCACCGCGAGCAATCCATCGAGGCGATCGAGCACGCCGCCATGTCCCGGCAGCAGCGAGCCGCTATCCTTGATTCCTGCGCGCCGCTTGACCCAGCTTTCGTACAGGTCGCCGGCTTGCGCGACCACGCCCATCAAGGCGCCGGACCAGGCGAATAAGGGTTCGAGCTCGAACCGCCAGGCGACCAGCCAGCCGCACACGGCCGCGCCGGCGATGCCGCCGGCCAGCCCGGACCAGGTCTTGTTGGGGCTGATCCTCGGTGCAAGCCTTGGACCGCCGAGCGCGCGCCCGGCGAAATAGGCGAAGATGTCCGTCGCCCAGGTGACGACCAGCACCCACAAGACGAGCACTTCATCGACCCAGCCGAGGCTCAGAAGGGCAAAGCTCGGCAGGCCGACATAGAGAGTGCCGCCGATCATCGCCAGGCGGCGGCTGGCCAGCCCGGCCAACAGCGACAGCACCGCCAGGCCGGCAAATCCCTGCCAGTTGGGCGCAAAGGAAGCGGCGTCGACCTGTTCCTCCCAGAGTGCGACCGGGTAGAGAAATTCGCTGGCGGCCAGCAGGTAGGTAGCGAGCAGGGAAGCGGCGACCCATGCACCGATGCGGGGAACCCGGTGGATATCCCCCCACTCTACCAGCATGAGCGCAGCGGCGGCGCCGACCAGCGCCCGGAACCACCAGCCGCCCATCCACACCGCCGCCAGCGCCAGCGCGGCCAGCACCACACCAACCGTGAATCGCGTTGCAAGATCCGCACTGCTGGCCTGGTCTTTGTCGTTCATAGGCCCCCGTAACGCCGTTCGCGGCGGGCATATTCGGCAATCGCCGAGCGCATCGCCGCCTCGTCGAAATCCGGCCACAGAATGTCGAGAAACAGCAATTCGGCATAAGCCGCCTGCCACAACAGGAAGTTGGAGAGCCGTTGCTCACCCGACGTGCGGATCACCAGGTCCAGCGATGGCAAGCCCGCCGTATCCAGCCGGCACTCAAGCTGCGCTTCGTCGATCGCGTCGGCGGCAAGCCGGCCGGCCAGCACGTCCTCGGCGATTTGTCGAACGGCGCCGACCAGCTCCTGCCGTGCGCCATAATTGAGCGCGACCGCCACGGTCATACGGGCGTTTTCAGCCGTGCGCTTGACCGCCCGGTCGATCGCGACGGCGACATCGGGCTCGAACGCCCGGTGGTCGCCGAGGATCTTGAGACGGACACCCTCGCGGTGAAGGCTATCGAGCTCGCGCTGGATGTAAAAGCGAAGCAGCCCGGTCAGGTCGCGGATTTCCTCTTCCGGCCGCTGCCAGTTTTCGGACGAAAAGGCATAACGGGTGAGGCACTGGACGCCAGCTTCGCCGGCGGCGCGGACCGCCTTGCGGGCGGCCTCGGCGCCGGCACGATGGCCGGCCGAGCGCGGCAGCCCACGCTGCTTCGCCCAGCGGCCATTTCCGTCCATGATGATGGCGACGTGCCGAGGCACCATGGCCCCCGCCTGCGCAGCGTCGGCTCCGGCGCCGTCGGGCAAGGGTCCGGAGCGGCCGGCCGGATTCACCGCTGCAGGATTTCCTTGTCCTTGGCGGCCAGGACCGCGTCGATTTCGGCGATCGCATCGTCGGTCAATTTCTGGACGTCGTGCTCGCTGCGCTTGCGCTGGTCCTCGCTGATCTCGTGCTTGCGCTCGTCCTGCTTGAGATGATCCATGCCATCGCGGCGGACGTTGCGAACCGCCACCTTGGCCTTTTCGCCATATTGATGGGCGAGCTTGGACAGCTCCTTGCGCCGCTCTTCGGTGACGTCGGGGATCGGCAGGCGGATGTTCGTGCCGTCGACGATGGGATTGATGCCGAGATCGGCATTACGGATCGCTTTTTCGACCGCGCCGATATTCCCGCGGTCCCACACCTGTACCGACAGCAGTCGCGGCTCGGGCGCCGACACGGTCGCAACCTGGTTCAGCGGCATGTTCGAACCATAGACCTCGACATGGATCGGATCGAGCAGAGTGGTCGAGGCGCGCCCGGTCCGCAATCCGCCCAGGTCGTGCTTCAGTACTTCGACTGCGCCATGCATTCGGCGTTGCAAATCGCCCTTGTCAAAGCCTGCCATGAACTCCTCCCTCGTTCGTGACGATGGTAAAGGTGCCACCGCCGCCGAGCACCCGGGCCAGATTGCCCTGCTCGCGAATGTTGAAGACGACGATCGGGATGCCATTGTCGCGGCACAGCGCCACCGCGCTTGCGTCCATTACCCGAAGGTCATCGGAAAGGACTTGGTTGAACGTCACTTCCTCGTAGCGCCGGGCGCCGGCGACCGACTTGGGATCGGCATCGTACACGCCGTCGACGCTGGTGCCCTTGAACAGGGCGTCGCAGCCCATCTCAGCGGCGCGCAGCGCCGCCGCGGTATCGGTCGTGAAGAAGGGATTGCCGGTACCGGCGGCGAAGATCACCACCCTGCCCTTCTCCATGTGGCGGATGGCGCGGCGGCGGATATAGGGCTCGGAGACGGTGGCCATCGGGATCGCCGACTGTACGCGCGTGTCGACGCCGACTTTCTCGAGCGCGTTTTGCAGCGCCAGCGCGTTCATCACGGTGGCGAGCATGCCCATGTAATCGGCGCTGGCGCGGTCGAAGCCCTTGGCAGCGCCGGCCAGGCCGCGAAAGATATTGCCGCCGCCGACCACTAGGCATAGCTCATGGCCCTCGCGCGCCGCTTTCACTTCTTCGGCCAGGCGGGCGGCGGCTCCAGGATCGATGCCGAAACTGCCCTCGCCCATCAGCGCCTCGCCGGACAGCTTCAGCAGGATGCGGTCGAAGCGCGGGCGCGGCATGAAGTCGGTCCGTTTGCTTGAAGGTATGGCGAGCGGCGCGCACCTTAGTGAGGTGGCGGGACGGTGCCTAGTCCCGACTCCCCTCGGCCGAACGGAAGGGAAAGCGGGATCTATCCATTGCGTCGGCGCCGGCGGCGCGTCACGCCACCGGCTCGGGCTTTCCCACGCCGGAAGCCGCCGCCACCTCCGCGGCGAAATCACTCTCCTTGCGTTCGATGCCCTCGCCGAGCTGAAAGCGGACGAAGTCGCGAATGGCAATCTCGGTGCCGAATTTGCGGCCTTCCGCGCTGAGCACGTCCTCGATCCTGGTCTTGTTGTCGATCACGAACAGCTGCGACAGCAAGGCGTTCTCGCGGCGGAACTTGGCCAGCGCGCCCTCGACCATCTTGTCGACGATGTTTTCCGGCTTACCCGATTCGACCGCTTTCTCGTGAGCGATTGCGCGTTCGCGATCGATCAGCGCCGGATCGAGCGCGTCACCATGCAGCGCGAGCGGGTTGGCGGCTGCGATGTGCATTGCCAGTTGCCGTCCGATCGCCTCGAGCGCAGCCGGATCGGCCTCGCTTTCGAGTGCCACCAGCACACCGATCTTGCCGAGGCCGGGCGCCACCGCATTGTGCACGTAGGACGCCACCATGCCCTTCGCCACTTCCAGGCGAACGGCGCGGCGCAGTGCCTGGTTTTCGCCGATCGTCGCGATATTGGCGGTCAGCATCTCCTGGACGCTGCCGTGACCCGGATATTGGGCGCGGGCGAGCTCCTCGACATCGCCGCCGGTAGCCAGCGCGAGCTGGGCGACGTTGCGGACGAAATCCTGGAATCTGTCGTTCTTGGCGACGAAATCGGTCTCGCTGTTGACCTCGACCATCGCGCCGATCGGGCCAAGCACGGCCGCGCCGATCAGGCCCTCGGCGGCAACCCGCCCGGCTTTCTTCGCCGCCGCTGCCAGGCCCTTGGTGCGCAGCCAGTCGATCGACGCCTCCATGTCGCCGCCGGTTTCGGCGAGCGCGCGCTTGCAATCCATCATGCCGGCGCCGGTGCGCTCGCGCAGTTCCTTGACACTCGCGGCCGTGATCTCAGCCATCGTTCGTTTCCTTCTCGATTCCCGGCACTGGCCGGAATGCAATCCAGTTTCTGGTCCCGGCGTGCGCCGGAACCGGGGTTCAGGCCTCGCTCAGGGCAGCCTCGGCCGGCGGCTCATGCATCGCGCCGATATCCTCGCCGCTAGCCGCCGCGCCGCCCTGGCGGCCGGCCAGCACCGCCTCCGCGACCGAGTCGCAATAGAGGCGGATGGCACGGCTGGCATCGTCGTTGCCCGGCACCGGGAAAGCGATGCCCTGCGGGCTGACATTGGTGTCGAGGATGGCGACGACCGGGATGCCAAGCACGTTGGCTTCCTTGATCGCCAGCTCTTCCTTGTTGGCGTCGACGACGAAGATGATCTCGGGCAGGCCGCCCATGTCGCGAATGCCGCCCAGGGACATTTCGTGCTTGTCGCGCTCGCGGGTAAGCTGGAGCACCTCCTTCTTGGTCAGGCCGGTGGTGTCGCCGGCGAGCTGGTCCTCGAGCGCCTTGAAGCGCTTGATCGAGTTGGAGAGGGTCTTCCAGTTGGTCAGCATTCCGCCAAGCCAGCGATGGTTGACAAAATGCTGGCCGCAGCGCTGGGCCGCCTCGGCGATCGCTTCCTGCGCCTGCCGCTTGGTGCCCACGAACAGCACCTTGCCGCCATCGGCTGCGGTCTGGCGCACGAATGCAAGCGCGCGCGCGAACAACGGCACGGTCTGCGACAGGTCGATGATGTGGACACCGTTTCGGTCGCCGAAGATGTATGGCTTCATCTTCGGGTTCCAGCGATGGGTCTGATGGCCGAAATGGACTCCGGCCTCGAGCAATTGCTGCATACTGACGTCAGGCGACGCCATGTCAGTTCTCCTTCCGGTTCAACCTCTGCGGCGCCAATTGACCCCGGACGAATCCGGAGCACCGGTATGGGGCATCCGCATGTGGGATGGCGGCCACTTAGGGTGCGACGGCGGCCAAATCAAGTTTGCGAATGAACCGGCGAACGGCGCAACCGATCGGGTAACGACCAATCACCAATTGTCCACGACGAGCTGCATGAACCTTTTGAGTCGCAAGGCGTTACGCTGTGGACAAAGAAGGGGAAAAGCTGTGGGCCATCTCGTTTCGATCGCCTTTTTCCTCGGCCTGCTCATCGCGCTGGCCGTGCTGCTCGAACATATGGTCAAGGCGCACTGGCAGGCGATTTCGGGCGCCTTGCAGCACGACGGCGCCGGCGCGGCTTGGCCGGTAGTTCCAGCGGCGGCGCGACGGGCGCCGCGGCCTCACGGCGCTGCCTGACCCGGGCAAAGCTCATCATGCTGAACGGAATGAAGGCGACGTAGACGATCGCAGCGAGGCTCAGCGTCTCCCAGGGCGCCGCCAGCAGCGCCGCGCCAATCAACGCGATGATGGCCAGTAAACCGAGCCGGGCCTCGGGCCTGACCCGAAATGACGACCAGGAAAAGGTGGCCACGTTCGAGATCATGAGGAAGGCCACCAAGGCCGCCCAGGGGGCGCTGACATAGACTTGGCGGAACACGGGCTCGCCGGTCGCCATCCACATGTAGAGCGGCAGCAGCAGCAGCCCTGCACCAGCCGGGGCCGGCACGCCGGTAAGGAAGCCGGCCGACCGGTGCGGCGGCTGCTCCTGGGCATCGATATTGGCGTTGAACCTGGCCAGCCTCAGGGCACAGCACACGACGTGGGCGAGCGCGAAGATCCAGCCGAAGCGCGGCAGCGCATGCAGCGACCAGAGGTAGAGGATGACCGCCGGTGACACGCCGAAGGCAATCACGTCCGACAGGGAATCGAGTTCGGCGCCGAATCTCGTATTGGCTTTGAGCATGCGCGCGATACGGCCGTCGAGCCCATCGAGCACGCCAGCGATGACGATCGCACCGATCGCTTTCTCCCAGTCGGCCTGTACGCCGGCGGCCGCCGAAATCGCGAAATAGACGCCGGTAAGACCAAGACAGAGTGCCAGGATGGTGACGGAATTGGGAATGAGCGCCCGCAGCGGAATACTGCTGCGCATGTCCGTCGGAGTCTTCATCGTCACTGGGCGAGGCCCTCGATCAGTTCCGATACGCCGATCCGGGCCATAATCGTCTCGCCGGCGACGGTGCGCTGCCCAAGCAGCACCTGTGACGAAGTGTCCGGCGGCAAGTAAACGTCGACGCGGCTGCCGAACCGGATCAGGCCGACGCGCTGGCCGGCCTCGACATGATCGCCGACCTTCACCCAGGGCACGATCCTGCGCGCGACCATTCCGGCAATCTGGGTGAAGGCGACCTTGGTGCCGCTTGTCCCTTCGATCAGGATATGCTGTCGCTCATTGTCCTCGCTCGCCTTGTCGAGATCGGCGCTGAGGAACTTGCCGGCGATATAAACGACGCGACGAATGTTGCCGGCGATCGGTGCGCGATTGATGTGGACATCGAACACGCTCATGAAGATCGAGACGCGGATCACCGGCTCTTCGCTCAGGCCGTCCTCGCCGAGCAGCTCGCGAGGCGGCGACACGGTTGCGATCTGGGTGACGAGCCCGTCTGCCGGCGCGACGATCAGGGTCTCTCCTGTCGGCGTGGTGCGGATTGGGTCACGGAAGAACGCGGCGATCCAGAAAGCCACGCCGGCCGCGATCCAGCCGAGCCAATCCCAATCGATCACCCACCAGAACAGCAAGGCAATCGCGGTGGCCGCGACGACGAACTTGCGGCCGTCCGGGTGGACGCTAGGCATCCGGTAACGAACCGTCGGGGTGACGGCATCCGACGTCTCGAGCGAAGCCATGATGGCCCCTTAGGCGGAGGCAGAACGGGAAACAACTTTGCCCCCGACAGCGTCAACCGCTCGGTTGATTGCCTTCCGGGCTCCGCCTACAGCGCCGCGTCCAGAGCAACAGTAGCCGGTTCCGCATGACCAAGATCAAGGTGAAGACGCCAGTCGTCGAGCTCGACGGCGACGAGATGACGCGGATCATCTGGCAATGGATCCGCGAGCGGCTGATCCGGCCCTATCTCGACATCGACCTGGTCTATTTCGACCTCGGCATCGAAAAGCGCGACGAAACCGAGGACCGAATAACGATCGAGGCGGCGCAGGCGATCAAGCGCTACGGCGTCGGCGTCAAATGCGCCACCATCACGCCCGACGAAGCACGGGTGAAGGAATTCGGCCTCAAGCAGATGTGGCGATCGCCGAACGGGACGATCCGCAACATCCTCGGCGGTGTCGTGTTTCGCGAGCCGATCGTGATCGCCAACGTGCCGCGGCTGGTGCCCGGCTGGACCGATCCGATCGTCGTCGGCCGCCACGCTTATGGTGACCAGTACCGTGCCACGGATTTCCGTGTGCCCGGGCCGGGCAAGCTGACGATGAAATGGTCTGGCCAGAATGGGGAGGAGATCGAACGGGAAGTATTCGACTTCCCTTCCGCCGGTGTCGCGCTCGGCATGTACAATCTTGACCAGTCGATCCGCGACTTCGCCCATGCCTGTTTCAACTACGGTTTTGGCCGCGGCTGGCCGGTCTACCTCTCGACCAAGAACACCATCCTCAAGGCCTATGACGGGCGCTTCAAGGATATCTTCGAGGAAATTTACGAGCGCGAGTTCAAGGGACAGTTCGAAGCCGCCGGCATCGAATACCAGCACCGGTTGATCGACGACATGGTAGCGAGCGCGCTCAAGTGGAGCGGCCGCTTCATTTGGGCCTGCAAGAATTATGACGGCGACGTCCAGTCCGACCAGGTGGCACAGGGCTTCGGCTCATTGGGGCTGATGACGTCGATCCTGATGTCGCCCGACGGCAAGACGGTGGAAGCAGAGGCCGCCCACGGCACCGTCACCCGCCATTACCGCATGCACCAGCAGGGCAAGGCGACCTCGACCAACCCGATCGCCTCGATCTTTGCCTGGACCGGTGGGTTGAAATATCGAGGCCGCTTCGACGAGACGCCTGAGATCACCCGTTTCGCCGAAACGCTTGAGCGCGTCTGTATCGAAACCGTCGAACAGGGGCAGATGACCAAGGACCTCGCCATCCTGATCGGGCCCGACCAGAGCTGGATGACCACCGAGCAGTTCTTCGAGGCGATCCGGGCAAACCTCGAGAAGGCGATGACGGCTGGGACCGTCGCGCAACCGGCGCAGGCTTAGGTCAAACGAACTGCGTGTCCATTAAACCGGGTACAGGCCAGTCGCGCAGCCTTCAGCCTGACCACCTCGCGGCGCAGCCGCTCGATCTCCGCGACCTCGGGCTTCAAGCGACCTTTGCCGGGGAAGGCCGCTACTTCGACGTCATGCTCGATGGCCCGCAGCCAGACCCGGATCGTGTTCAGTTGCACACCCAGATCCCGCGCTACCTGGGCCATAGACACGCCACTCTCACGGATCAGTCGTACCGCCTCGAGGTTGACCTCGGCTATACTCGAGAGCCTTCCCCACGCCACCATGTTCGCCTCCTGGCTTGATAAACACCGCTTCTCGGTGTCCAACAAACCGGAGTCAGCTCAGTGTGTTATCAATGGAAACTGAGATACTCGCTCCTAAGTCTGCAGATCCACGAATAAATTCAGCTGCTAACGTATACCCTCTATTTATTTCATGCTTCCCAAGTCTAAACAGGAGATCGATCTCCACGAATTTCACAAGGAACTCATCCTTTATACTTTTGATGTGCGACCATCCACCAAGACTTTCTACAGACTCCTCAATCCAATCTCTAAAATCAACATCCAGTGGAGCCGAAAATATATAAACTAGTGCGTTCTTACGATACTTGGCCGTCGATACATCGTTAATTCTCGCGCCCGAACGAGCTACAAGACTTGGTTTTCTGCAGATGGACAAAGCGACTTCAGCTGGATCGGCTGAGAAACCTCTCAATGCTATTACCAAATCGATCATGCGTTATAGCGGTTCCTTGGCTGAGCCTCGACGCCCGTCCCAAAGCCAGTAGCGACCACGTCGATCACGGTATATGTCGACACTACTTTCTCCGCGACCGTGCTTCGCATCGTGGGCATCGCGATAACCATGAGCCTGCGCAACTCCGTTAGCTTGGTTGTCTGGCACTCGCGTCAGTTCTGCATCAGAAGGTTCATCATTATTATCTGGGTTTTCGTCCTCTAGGAGGAGCGGATCTGTGCAGCCTTCCCTTGGGATACATGCCGTTGGATATCCCGTTATGTTTCTGATAATTAATTCTATTATGGCGGTTGGAAGGGTTGGGAGCCGCGGAATCGGAATAATTCTCGCCTGAGCGAACTGAAGCCGCGCTATCCTTTCTCCCGTCACAATTGCGCAGCTCGATGGGTCACAATCGTCCGGATGCTCGCTTAGGGTCGGGCCCGCGATTAAAGCTCCGCCACCGCCACCACCTCCGCCGCCTCCTCCGCCGACGATCAGTCTCAAAGCCGTGACGAAGAGTTCGTCTTGCTCAGCCTGCAACCCGAACGGGTCAGTCAGATTTACCGGGTCGTTCCCGACATACGCGTATAGGTTCATCCCTCCGTCATAACCAATCGGGTCCGTTTGCATGAACCTGCCCGCCCGCGGATTGTAGAACCGGGCGTCGTAATAGCTCAGCTGAACCTGGGTCGGATATTGCTGGCCGGTATAGGCGTAGAACAGGTCGTTGACGTCGTTGTGGCCGGGGATGCCGTATTCGTCGTAGCGGT
The DNA here is from genome assembly GCA_052386895.1 of Sphingosinicella sp. Classification (GTDB taxonomy): domain Bacteria; phylum Pseudomonadota; class Alphaproteobacteria; order Sphingomonadales; family Sphingomonadaceae; genus Allosphingosinicella. The sequence goes on along the minus strand of JBQTJR010000020.1, from coordinate 102,576 downwards.
TCACCCTGATGGCGCTCGGGCTCCATGCGAGCTGGTGGGCAATGCCCGATCCCCGCTCGTCCTCGAAGATGAACCGGCGCCCCTCTGGACCCATGCTGGCCTGATACTGGACCAGGGGTTCGTCGGGGCCCGTCCCATGGACCCAGTGGCGGTCATAATTTGCCGTGGCCGGCTGGTAATCGGTGATCACCTCGCCCCTCGCGTCGCGCAGCCAGCGGCGGTTGCCGCCGGTGGGTATCACCTGGATCTGGATCAGCCTTCCTAAGGGATCGTAGCTCAAAGTCGTCCCGCCCGAGGCGCTCGACGAGATTAGGCGGTTCTCGCTGTCGTAGGTCCAGGTGGTCGTGCCGTCGCTGGTGAGGTTGCCGCGGGCGTCGTGGGTGAAGCTGGCGGTGCCGCTCAGGGCGATACGGTTGAGCCCATCATGGGTGTCGGTGACGTTGGCGTTCGAATGGGTGAACGCATAGGTGTCGTTCGAGCCGGTGCGGCTCGTGATCTGGCCCGCCGGATTCCAGGAGTAAGTGAAGCTCTGGTTGAAGCTGGTGTTGGCGGGAAAGCTGTGGGCGAGGCTGGTGAGCCGCGAGGCGCCATCGTAGCCGTAAGCGGTCGAGCTGCCGATGCCGCGCACGTGGCTGGTCCGCCTTCCCAGATCGTCATAGGCGAAGGTCGAGAGCACCCCCTGGCCGGAGGTCGCGCCATTCTCCCTGACCGCGGTCATCGCTCCGGTGAGATCGTAATCGAACACGAAATAATGCCAGTCGGGCGGGCTGATCCGGGTGCGCCGGCCGGCGAGGTCGTACTGGTAGGTTATTGTCTTGTTCAATCCCGCCTGGTTCATCGAGCTCGAGGTGACACGGCCGAGGGCATCGTAAACGAACGAGACGCTGCCGCTGGCGTCGGCGAAGCTGGCCGAGGTCAGCCGGCCCAAGAGGTCCCAGGCATAATCGACAGTCGGCTCGGTCCCCGGCCGGTCCTTGCTCGTCAGGCGGTTGAGTGCATCGATCGTATAGCCGATGTTCTGGCCGTCGCGCAGGCGCCGGTTGGTGACGTTGCCTTCTGCATCGAGCGTCAGCAGCTCGTAATCGGTGGTCGAGCTCTGGTTGGCGCCGCGGGTGGTGACCGGGAACCGGGTTTTCACCAGCCTATCGTGGCCGTCATATTCAAAGGTGGTGCGGTTCAGCTCGGCGTCGATCACATGGGAGACCCGGCCGTTGCTCGTGTAGGCGGTGATGACCTCGTCGGCCTGGACGCTCGTCCCGTAGCCGGTCTGGACCAGCGTCACCCGATCTACGGCGTCATAGCTGGTGCGAACTATCCGGTCGGGGCCGAAACTGCCTTCGGTGTCCAGCGTGCAGGCGTCAGCGGGCAATGAGCCGAACTCGGCCGGGTTCATCCGCTGCGCGACGCACTGGACGCGGCCGCGCGCATCGTAACTGGACTGGGTTAGTTCATAGGTCGTTCCGCCCGCCCTCGTCCGTTCCACCACCGGCCGGCCCAAGGCGTCGCGCTCGGTCTCGACACTGTCGAGCACGCTCATCGCGGCCCAGTCGGCATCCGACTGGCTGTTGACCGTGCCTCTATCGGCCCGCGTCTGCAGGCCGGCCGCGTTGAACGTGAAGCGTTGCGCGCGGTGCTTGAGGCTGCCGGCCCCGTCCGGGTCCGGACCAATGATGCCGACGACCTGGCGGAGCGCATTATAGCGCAATCGCGTCGTGTCGGCCGTCCCGGCGAGCGGCCCGTCTATCGTCAGCACGTTGCCGATATCGTCGTAGGCCATGCCGTTGCTGGCCGTGAGCGTGCCGCTGCCGTTGCCGCGGCTTATGGTCGTCGGCAGGAAGTTCGATCCTGTATAGCTTGTTGTCGTCAGCGCCTCGTCGGCCGCGCCGGCACAGCTCGCCTGGGTCTGGCAGTGCGACAGGCTGGAGGGCAGCCGCACGATCCGGCCGCCGACGCTCGTCGAGGTATAGGAGATGCGCAGCTGCGGCCGTGTGGCGCCGGCGGTCGGTGCGGGCCCTGTCCAGGTCAGCAGTCCGCCATGAGTGGAATCCCAGGTGTAATCGGTCGTGTTGCCGCGCGCATCGGTCGTGCTCGTCGGCGAATTGCAGGTAACCGGGTTGGAACAGGTGGCCGGAAAGACCGCGGTTTCGATAATATCGGCCGCGCCCGAGCCGGCCTTGGCGACGGCGCGCGCCTCGGTAACGTTGCCGCGCGCGTCGTAAGTAATCTGGAGATAATTGCCTTCGGGCGCGGTGATGCGTGTCACGCGCTCGTTCGTGTCATGTTGATAGGTCGTCGTCTGGCCGAGCGCATTCTGGTCAGCGGTGACGATCTGCCGATCCCGGTCGGACGTCACCGTCCGCGCGCCGTTCAGCGGCCCCTGCACTGTTGTCGTGCGGATCGTCCCGGCATCGCTATAGGCGTAGGTCCAGATGCCAGCGGCACCGGTCACCGACTGGACGCGGTTGGCGCCGTCGTAGGCGATCGTCGCGTCGTCGGCGGTCGAGCGGGGGCGCCGGATCGCCGTAAGGTTTCCCGCGACGGTAGCGAATTGCCAGACGTTGGTGTCGGGCAGGGTGACGGTTTCGTAGCTGCCCGCGGTCCCGAAGCTTGCGGTCGGCCAGGGATTGGTGAGGGTACATGAATTGGCGAACGGGTCGCACGGCTCGACCGCCGTGTTGATCGCCCGGATCGAGACGATATTGCTCCAGGCGGGGTAGTCATCGGCGCTGGCGAACGTGTTGGACGAATAAACGAAGCGAATCTGATAGTTGAAATTGTTGGTGACCGACTGCCGGCGGAAATAAGTGGTGCAATTCAGGCCGAATTGGTCGCACAGGTTCTCGGTGCGGTAATTGAAGCTGACCAGCGTGCCGTTCGGATATTCGAGATCGACGATCCGGCCGGTGCCCGGCACGATCCGGCCCAATTCACTGATCGCCGCGGTGAAATGCGCGATCTCGCCCTCGCGGTTGGTGTAGGTGAACAGGCCGCCGGAGCGGGTCAGCGTCGAACCGTCGCCGGTCTCGGATGTGAAAGTGCCGGGAATGTAGAGGTTGCCACCCGAATAGGTGAACTTGGCCGACGTATTGCCGACACTGACGAAGATCTGGCTGCCGTCCTGCTGGATATCGCCGCGCAGGTTGTCGACCCAAACCTCGCCGTCGCGAATGCGAAGGTAGCGCAGCCCGCGCGGCCAGGCCGGGCCGATAGACACCAAATCCTGCGAAAATTCGAAGCGCCCGAGTACGACATCGACGCCGTTGGCGTCGACATTGTGGAACACCGGTGGCGCCTCCTGGGCTAGGACCGGCGCCGATAACCCAAAAGCCACCGCAGCGGCAGCAGCCATCGTGAGGACCGCCTTCACCAGCCGCGCCATGCCCACCCCAGGTTCCATCATGGCACGCCGGTCGTTGTCCGGTTCGTGCGGTTGTCGGCCTTGTCGAAGGTGTAGGATGTATTGACGTTCTTGTTCGCCGAGCCGCTGCGGGTGACCTTCGTCAGCCGACCCCGCGCGTCATAGGAATAGTTCTGGGTCTCGGCTGCGACCGCCGCGGCCGCGGCGGCGGCGATGGTCCCTGCGACCAGCCAGCGTTCGATCCGTCTCATCAGAAATAATCCTCCCAACTCGGGAGCGACTCGCGGTTAACTATCCTCGGTTAGACTGTCGGACTGGGGCTGGCAAGCCGAAAAATGACGACTTTCCCAGATATTCCAATAGGTTGTGGCAAGCAGAGGGTAAACGCCTCCGTTCCCGCGGGCGGGCAGTTATCCACAGGCTGGAGATGAGGCCTCATCCCCTAACTCTATAGTCCGTCAGGATTCGGATTCAGTGGCCGTGAAAAAAATTACGCTCGGCTTGAGATTCTGTGGCTGGAACATGGCCGGCGCGCAAAGTGTCCCCTTCCGACAAGGCGCTGTGCGGTTCCAATCCGTCGCCTGCAAACATCCGGCACCTCCTGGCTGACAGGCGCTGGTAAACCCGCATAAGGGGGCATGGCGCCCGATAATTTCAGTACTTCCGGAATCAGCGATGCTCTGCTGATCCTCGGCGCGGCCGGCGTTGTCATCCCGGCCTTCGCGCGCTTCAGGATCAACCCGGTCATCGGTTTCATCCTGATCGGCGTGCTGGTCGGACCGTCCGGCCTCGGCAGGCTGGTCGGCGAATTTCCCTGGCTCAACTACCTGACGATCTCGAACCGCGAAGCGATTGAGCCGTTCGCCGAGTTCGGCATTATTCTTCTGCTTTTCTCGATCGGTCTCGAACTCTCGTTCCGGCGGCTGTGGGGTATGCGGCGCTTGGTGTTCGGGCTGGGCGCCGCGGAAGTGTTGTTGTCGGCCGCGCTGCTCGCTCTTGGACTGGCACTGGCCGGCCGGGGCTGGACGGCGGCGGTGGCGCTCGGCTTTGCGCTCGCTCTGTCCTCGACTGCGCTGGTGCTGCCGCTGGTCAACCGGGCGAGCGACGTCGGCCGCTCGGCGCTGGGCATGCTGCTGTTCGAGGATGTAGCGATCGTGCCGATCATCTTCGCGCTGGGCGCGCTCGCGCCCCACGCTTCGGGTTCGGCATCCGGCGGCCTGGTCGCTACCCTGGTCTGGGGCGGGTTCACGGTCGCACTGATGCTGGTCCTCGGCCGGTTGCTGCTGCCGCGGCTGTTCGCCCAGGCCGCGCGGACCAAGAGCCCGGAACTGTTCCTCGCCGCCAGCCTGTTGACCGTGATGGGGGCGAGCATAGCGACCAGTGCAGCCGGCCTGTCGCCGATCGTCGGCGCGCTGATCGCCGGCGTGCTGATCGCCGAGACCGAATATCGCGGCGAAGTCGAGGTGATGACCGCGCCGTTCCGTGGCCTTGGGCTTGGCATCTTCCTCATTACCGTCGGGATGAGCGTCGATCTTGCCGACCTTGCGCGGCGATGGGACCTGGTCGCTGGCGCGCTGCTTGCGGTGATGCTGCTGAAGGCGGTGGTCACGGCCGCCCTGATCCGCGTCGGCGGAGCGAGTAAGGCGGTCGCGGCCGAAACGTCGGTGGTTCTGGCAAGCCCGAGCGAAACCACCCTCATCGTGCTCGGCGCGGCGGCCACGGCGGGCATCGTCACCGCCGCGGATGCTGAATTCTGGCAAGTGGTTACCGCGCTCGGCCTGACGCTGACGCCGCTGCTGGCCTGGCTGGGGCGGATAGCGGCTCGCCGGGTCGATCGTGAAGCGTACGACAATATCGACGAGCTTTCGCCAATCGCGGATCGACCGCGAGCGGTGATCATCGGCTATGGCCGGGTAGGCCGGCTGGTCGCCGAAATGCTTGCAGAGCACGACCGCGACTTCGTCGCTGTCGATAGCGATGTCGATTGCATCAAGGCGGCACGCGCCGCCGGTGTGAAGGCGATTTTTGGCGACGCTTCGCGCCCGGAGCTGCTCGACCGGCTCAATCTCGGCCACGCCGCGGCGCTGATCCTGACTATGGACGATCCGGTGCAGCTAGTGCGAATGGTCCGCAGGGTGCGCGCCTGGTGTCCCGATCTCACCATCGTCGCGCGCGCCCGCGACCCTGAGCATGCCGCCGAGTTGTACCGCGCCGGCGCGACCGACGCGGTCCCCGAGACAATCGAATCCTCGCTGCAACTGTCGGAAGCGGCGCTAGTCGATCTTGGCGTCGCGATGGGACCTGTAATCGCATCGATCCACGAAAAAAGGGCTGAGCTGCGCAAGCAGATTATGGAGCTGGGGGAGCTCGAACACGAACCGCCGTTTCGCGGGCGACGCCTGCGCGACCGGCTCATGCCGGGATAGAGGCCTCGCTCAGCGCATCGCGCACCGCTGCGATCGCAGCATCTCCCTGGTCGCCATCCGGCCCGCCACCTTGGGCCAGGTCGGGCCTTCCTCCCCCACCCTGGCCGCCGAGCGCCGCGACGCCGGGACGCAGCAGATCGACCGCGCTGAATCTGTCCGCGAGATCTTCGGTCACGCCCACCGCCAGGCTGGCACGACCGTCGCCGACCGCAACCAGCGCGACGACGCCGGAGCCAATACGCTGCTTGGCCTCGTCGACCAGACCGCGCAGCGCCTTGGCCTCGATGCCCTGCAGCACGCGGCCGGTGAAAGCGTGGTTGCCGACGCGCTCGACTGCGGCCTCTCGCGATGATTCGCCGCCGCCCGTGGCAAGCTGCATGCGCGCCTCCGCCAGCTCACGCTCGAGCCGGCGGCGATCCTCGACCAAGGCAGCCACCCGCTCGGGAACTTCGTCGGGCGACGATTTCAATGCAGCGGCGATCTCGCGCAGGCGCCGGTCGCGGCCGACCAGCCACTGACGCGCGGCTTCGCCGGTCAGCGCCTCGATCCGCCGGACGCCGGCCGAAACCGCGCCTTCCGAGGTGATCCGCAAAAGCTGGATATCGCCGAGCGCGCCGACATGGGTGCCTCCGCACAATTCGACCGAATAGCTGTCTTGGCCATCCTTTCCCATCGACAGCACCCGCACCTCGTCGCCATATTTCTCGCCGAAAAGCGCCTGTGCGCCCTCGGCAATCGCCTCGTCGGGGGTCATCAACCGCACTTCGACCGGCCAGTTGCCGCGAATGTGGGCGTTCACCTCCTGCTCGATGGCTTCGACATCCTCGGCCGACAGCGGCTTGGGATGGGAAAAATCGAACCGGAAATAGTCCGGCGCGACCAGGCTACCCTTCTGCGTGACATGCTTTCCTAGCCGCTTGCGCAATGCCGCGTGGAGCAGGTGCGTCGCCGAGTGATTGGCGCGTATGCGGGTGCGGCGGTCGGCATCGACCGAAAGCTGCACCGCGTCGCCGACCGCTGTGGCGCCGCTGCGAATGACGGTGTGGTGGGCGTGCACCCGTCCGAGCGGCTTGGTCGTATTCTCGACCTCGGCCATTAAGCCTCCGCCGCTGGTGATCAGTCCGGTGTCGCCGATCTGGCCGCCGCTCTCGCCGTAGAACGGTGTCTGGTTGGTGACGATCGTTACCCGCTCGCCGGTCTTCGCCCGCTCGACCCGCTTGCCGTCGCGGACCAAAGCGAGGACCTGGCCTTCGCCGTCGTGCGTCGAATAGCCCGTAAAATCGCTTGCGCCGAGCTCCTCGGCAATATCGAACCAGATTTCCTCCGAACCCTTGTCGCCGGAGCCCTTCCAGGCTGCCCGTGCTGCCGCCCGCTGGCCGTCCATCGCTTTGTCGAAGCCGGTCCGATCGACCCCGAAACCTTGGGCGCGCAACGCGTCCTCGGTAAGGTCGTACGGAAAGCCGTACGTATCGTAGAGCTTGAACGCGGTTTCGCCCGGCAGACTCTCGTCCGGCTTGAGATCGGCAGTTGCCTGGTCGAGCAGCTTTAGGCCCTTTTCCAGCGTCTGGCGGAAGCGGGTTTCTTCGAGCTTCAGTGTCTCCTCGATCAGCGGCTGCGCCCGCACCAGCTCGGGATAGGCGGCGCCCATCTCGGCGATCAGCGAAGGCACCAGCCGATGCATCAGCGGTTCCTCGGCGCCGAGCAGGTGGGCGTGGCGCATTGCCCGGCGCATGATGCGACGGACAACATAGCCGCGGCCTTCGTTGGCCGGCAGCACGCCGTCCGCGATCAGGAACGAAGTCGAGCGCAGGTGGTCGGCAATCACCCGGTGGCTCGCCAGCCACTCGCCGGTGGCGGCCGCCCCGGTCAGCTCGGCCGATACCGCCACCAATTCGCCAAGCGTGGTCGTCTCGAAGATGTTGTGGACGCCCTGGAGCACAGTCGAGACACGTTCCAGGCCCATGCCGGTGTCGATCGACGGCCGCGGCAGGTCGCGGACGATCTCGTTGCCCTCCTGCTCGAATTGCATGAAGACGAGGTTCCAGATCTCGACGAAGCGGTCGCCGTCCTCGTCGGGTGATCCCGGCGGGCCGCCCGGAATCTGCTCGCCATGATCGTAGAAGATCTCGGAGCAAGGTCCGCACGGGCCGTCGTCGCCCATTGCCCAGAAATTGTCCTTGGTCGGGATGCGGATGATCCGCTCATCGGGGAGTCCGGCGATGCGCTTCCACAGGTCCCACGCCTCGTCGTCGGTGTGGTAGACGGTGGCCGTCAGCCGGTCTGGCGGCAGCCCCCACTCGGTGGTGATCAACCTCCAGGCGAGCTCGATTGCCCGTTCCTTGAAATAATCGCCGAACGAGAAATTCCCCATCATCTCGAAGAAGGTCAGGTGCCGGGCAGTGTAGCCGACATTGTCGAGATCGTTGTGCTTGCCGCCGGCGCGGACGCACTTTTGCGATGAACTGGCGGTTGCGTAGGACCGCGTTTCCTGGCCGGTGAACACGTTCTTGAACGGTACCATGCCGGCATTGACGAACATCAGCGTCGGGTCGTTCTGCGGCACCAGCGGCGCCGACGGAACGACCTCGTGACCCTCACGCCGGAAAAATTCGAGGAAACCGCGGCGGATGTCGTTGCTCGATATCATCATCGGCGATGTAGGCGAGCGGGCATGAGCCAGCAAGCAACGGGGCTCGGCGTCCGGCAACGCAAAAATGCCAAAAATTCTGGCGGCCTCTTCTGGCCCCCTGCCCTCTACGGCCTGCTATATTTGGCCCTATTTTATTCGGTGCCGATGCATCTCGCCCCAGAGAGCGAAGCCAAAAACTGGTATTTTATTCGGTGAGGCAGTCCGACCGTGATTTGCGCCCTGACCATCGCCCTCGCCCCTTGAACTTCGGTAGCAAAGAGTGAAGGCTGGATCCTTTCCACCTGGACGCGGCGCCGGCGCCCTTGGTGTCTCTCGCGCGCCGCACGATGCGGACGAAGGAGACGATCATGCCGGCAAGAGCCTCGGGAACCAGAACCATCGCCTTGGTAGGGCCTGGCGGGGCCGGCAAGACCAGCCTCGCCGAGGCCCTGCTGTACGCGTCAGGAGCGATCAGCCGACAAGGGTCGGTGGCCGACGAAACCAGCGTCGGCGATGCCTCGGCCGAGGCGCGGGCGCGTGGCGGCTCAACCGAGCTCAACCTGATGCACTTCGATTACATGGACGATAATTATGCGCTGATCGACTCGCCCGGCTCGGTTGGCTTTGCCGCCGATGGTGGGCTCGGGCTGGCGGCGGCCGATCTCGCCTTGGTGGTGGTCGATCCCGATCCTGACCGTGCGCTGCTCGCTGAGCCGACCCTGCGCCAGCTCGAGGCGCTGGGCATTCCCCACATGATCTTCGTCAACAAGATCGACCAGGCGCGCGGTTCGATCCAGTCGCTGCTCGAATCGCTGCAGCCGATGAGCGCATCGCCGCTGATTGCCCGCTGGATTCCGGTTCGCGATGGCGAGCGCATCGCCGGCTTCGTCGATATCGCGCTCGAGCGGGCTTATTATTACCGCCCAGGCCAGGCTTCCGAACAAAAGGAAATCCCGGCCGAGCTGGCGGAACGGGGCGCCCAGGAGCGTACCCGCATGCTCGAGCAGCTAGCGGACCATGACGACACCCTGCTCGAGCAGCTGCTGATGGACGAGATTCCCGACCCGAAAACCATCTACGCGGACCTCGCCCGTGAAACCGGCCAGGGCCAGATCGTGCCGGTGCTGTTCGGCTCGGCGCAGAATGGCTTCGGTATTCGCCGCCTGTTGAAGACGCTGCGCCATGATGCGCCCGACGCGACGCAGGCGGCCGAGCGGCTTGGCGCCAGCGACACCAGCCTGCTCGTGTTCAAGGTATCGAACAGCGGCGGCATGGGCCGGCTGACTTATGCGCGTTTGCTGAGCGGCAGCCTGAAGGAAGGGGCGGAGCTCAACGGACCCGACGGCGATTCGGTTCGCGTCGGCACCCTGTTCGCGGTCCAGGGAGAAAAGACGACCAAGCTCAATGAAGCGAAAGCTGGCGACCTCGTCGCCATTGCCAAGCTGGAGGATGTCGGGGCCGGCCAGTGGCTGAGCAGCGGAGCCGCGCCCTCCGCCCCGGAAATCGAGCTGCCGGCTCGCAATTACGCGCTCGCCATCGCCACCAAGGATCGCAAGGACGACGTGCGGCTATCGACCGCCTTGCACAAGCTGGTTGAGGAGGATCGGGCGCTGCAGTGGGAACAGGACGAGGTACTACACGAAACCCGGTTGAAGGGCGTCAATGACGAGCATCTCAAGGTGACGCTGGAACGGCTCAAGCGCCGCTACGGGGTCGCGGTCGATTCGCGGCCGCCGGCGGTCGGCTACAAGGAATCGATCCGCAAATCGGTCACCCAGCGCGGTCGCCACAAGAAGCAGTCGGGCGGACACGGCCAGTTCGGCGACGTGGTGATCGAATTGAAGCCGCAGCCGCGCGGCCAGGGCTTCAAGTTCACCGAGCGCATTTCGGGTGGCGTGGTGCCCAAGCAGTGGATTCCGGCGGTCGAGGCGGGCGTCAGGGACGCCACCGCGAAAGGCCCGTTAGGCTTTCCGGTAGTCGACGTCGCCGTGACCCTGATCGACGGTTCGTACCACAGCGTCGACAGCTCCGAGATCGCGTTCCGGACCGCCGGCCGCATCGGCATGACCGAGGCGCTGGCGGCGGCAGCGCCGCACTTGCTCGAGCCGGTGATGAAGGTGACGGTGACCGCGCCGAACGCGGCAACTTCGAAGGTCACATCCGCCATCGCCAGTCGCCGCGGACAGATGCTCGGCATGGCGCCGCGCGAAGGCTGGTCGCGCTGGGACCAGATCGAGGCGCTTATCCCGGAAGCGGAGATGCAGGGGTTCGACGCGGAGCTGCGCTCGTTGAGCCAGGGACTGGCAACCTACAGCGCCGAGTTCGATCACCTCGCCGAATTGAACGGCGTGCTCGCCGACAAGGTAGTGCAGCGCGAGTTGGAGCCAGCCTGAGGGCCCTCGTCTAGTTGGCGGTCGATTTCGGCGAATCGGGCACGAACGGCTCCGGCGGCTCGGGCGCCACCGGCTCCGCTTTCGCATCTTTTTCGCCGTGCGAAACGATGGTGGCGATGGAAAGATCGCCGGCGACGTTGAGCGTGGTCCGGCACATGTCGAGGAAGCGGTCGACTCCCAGCACGATGCCGATCCCTTCCGCTGGCACGCCGACCATCGCCAGGATGATCGCAATCACCGGCAGCGAACCGGATGGCACGCCGGCCGTGCCGATACCGCCGAGGATGCACACCAGCAGCACCGTCACCTGCTGCCAAAGCGTCAGCTCGACGCCGAAGAACTGGGCGAGGAACAGCACGGTCACGCCTTCGAAGATCGCGGTGCCGTTCTGGTTGGCGGTGGCGCCGATGGTGAGCACAAAGCGGGCGATTCGCGGCGGCAGCTTGAGTCTTTCCTCCGCCACCTTGAGAGCGGTGGGAAGGGTCGCGTTCGACGAGGAAGTCGAGAAAGCGACGACCATCGCTTCCTGGATGTCGCGAAAAAAGTCGATTGGCGAACGGCCGGCGAATATCCAGATCGCGAGCGGATAGACAACGAACATGTGCAGGCCGAGCGCCAGCAACACGACCCCGGCATAGGCGCCCAGACGGATTAGGATGTCCCAGCCGAACAGAGCGGCAAGATTGAAGACGAAGCAGGCGACAGCGAACGGCGCCAACTGGATGACGAGGCCGATCAGCCGCATCATCACCATGAACAACCCTTCGAGCGTTTCCTGGAGACGGTTGGCGCTGGGCGTGTTGACCAGCAACAGGCCGATTCCGAACACGAGCGCGAAGAACATCACCGCGAGAATGTCGTTGTCAGCGGCGGCGGTGACGACGTTCCGCGGGATGATGTTGAGCAGGGCATCGAGCCCACTTGGAGTCTCCGCGGCGGTGTTGACGATCGCCCCGGCATTGGCTCGGGCATCGACCAGCAATTGCTGGGCCAGCGCGCGATCGACCCCGGCGCCGGGCTCGAACAGGTTAGTGACGGCCAGCGCGATCACCACCGCGATCGAGGAAAGGAGGACTGTGAAAACCAGCGTCTTGATGCCGACCCGCTTTAGCGAGCGGACGTCGCCCATTTCGGCAATGCCGACCGTCAACGCGGCGAACAGCAAGGGGATGACGAGCATGAACAGGAGACGCAGGAAGATCTGACCAATCGGCCCGGTGACATATGTCGTCACAGTTTCGACCCAAGCCGCGTCGCGCTGGGTGAGATTGACGATCAGCCCGAGCACCAGGCCGATCACAAATCCCCATAGCATTTTCATCTGCAGCGAAACCCCGCGCTTCTCCGTCGCCGTTGTCATTCCCTGTCCCCTCACTGGTTCACGCTATCGGGACCGCGCCCGCCGAAAAGTCAACAGAGCGGTTGCGGCTTGCCGGCGTGTTTCAGCTACGGCACGAATTAGGCGCCATGCTCGAGATTGCCGGAATCGCACTGCTGCCGGATGCGCCCCTGTTTCTCGGCTTCGTGCTCGCCGGCCTCGCGCTCAACATTGTTCCCGGGGCCGACATGGCTTTTGTCGTCGCCTGCGCGGCGCGCGGCGGGCGGCGCGCCGGCATCTTCGCCGCTCTCGGCATCGGTACCGGTACCCTGGTTCACATAGTTGCGGCGGTGCTCGGGCTGTCAGCGATCCTGGCGTCCTCACGATTCGCCTTCGACCTCATCAAGTGGGTCGGCGCCGCCTATCTGCTGTGGATCGCCTTTTCGATGCTGCGCTCCGGCGGTGATGCGAAGCCGAATGCCGTGGAAACGCCGAGCTCGCCGAAGCGGCTCTTCCGAGCGGCGATGCTGGTCAACATCCTGAACCCCAAGGTCGCCTTGTTCTTCCTCGCCTTCCTACCGCAATTTGTCGACCCTGAGGCGGCGATTCCGGCGCTGCAGATCCTGTTCCTCGGCCTGTGGTTCGATGCCGTCGGAACCTTGGTCAACATCGTCATTGCACTTGCCGCCGCCGGGGCCGCTAGCCGGCTCAGGCACATCGGCTGGATCGGCCGGGCGGCACGATGGATCGGCGCAACCGCAATCGGCGGCCTCGCAGTCCAGTTGGCGTTCAGCCAACGTCGCTAGGCGAAAGCATAGTCACCGCCCCGGAGCAGCGCCTCGGCGTAGGCCGCGCGGGCGTGGATCCGCTCGAGCCAGTCACGAAGGTGCAAGTGACCCTCGGCGAGGCCGACACGGGAAGTAGCAATCTCGAGCGGGAAGCTCATCATCACGTCGGCGGCGGTGAAATCGGCCCCGGCAAACCAGGGTCGCCCAGCCAGCTCGGTTTCCAGCCAGTCGAGATGCTGAGTCACTATCGCGGTGACCGGCCGCCGCGCCGGCCGGCCGAGCAGGCCCAGCCGCTTGACGATCAACAGTCCGAACAGAGGGGGCATCATCGAGCCTTCGGCATAATGGAGGAACTGCCGGTAGCGCAGCACGTCTTCGCGATTGGCCGGCGGCCCGAGGCGGCCGTCGCGCTCGACCAGATATTCGACGATCGCCCCTGTTTCGGCGAGGACGCGGCCCTGGTCCTCGATCACCGGCGACTTGCCGAGCGGGTGGACGCGGCGCAACTCCGGCGGGGCCAGCATCGATTTCGGATCGCGCTGATAGCGTTGCACTTCATACTCCAGTCCAAGCTCCTCGAGCAGCCAGAGCACCCGCTGCGAGCGCGAATTTTCGAGATGGTGGACGATGATCATCGCGCGCTTCCTTCCGGCAAGACTGCTCCCTACGGAAAAGGCGTGAGGAAAGCGACGCAATGGCGATGAAAGGGCGCGAGCGCCCCATGCCCGGATTTCGCGAATTCGTGCTGCTGATCGCCGGCTTGATGTCAATGAACGCGCTCGCGATCGACGCGATGGTGCCCGCGCTGGCCGCGATCGGTATGGCGTTCCAGGTCGACAATGCCAATCATCCACAGTGGGTGGTGTCGGCTTACCTGCTCGGCTTCGGTTTCGCGCAGCTAGTCTACGGGCCGCTGGCCGACCGATTCGGCCGCCGCCCGGTGCTGGTCGGAGGTGTAGGCCTGTACACCTTGCTGGCGCTGCTGTGCTCGATCGCCGGCAGCTTCGAGCTGCTCTTGGTGGCGCGCTTCATGCAGGGCGGGGCTGCCGCCGCCACCCGCATCCTTGTCGTCGCGGTGGTGCGCGATCGCTACGAAGGCGCGGCGATGGCGCGGCTGATGAGCCTGGCCATGATGGTGTTCCTGATCGCGCCGATGGTCGCACCGGTCATCGGCCAGGTCGTGCTCTTGTTCGCGTCGTGGCGATGGATCTTCCTTGTGCTGGCCGGGATAGGCGCGGCGATGTTGGTCTGGGTGTGGGTGCGCCTGCCCGAGACGCTGCGCGAGAACCACCGCCGCCTCATTTCGCCAGGAAGCATTGTCGATGGCTTTCGCCAGACGCTGACCAAGCGATTGCCGCTGGGTTACGGGATGGTGATGGTGATGATGCTGGGCGCCCTCACCGGCTACATCATCTCCATCCAGCAGATCGTGTTCGACACGTTCGGCCAGCCTGAAATGATCAGCCTCGCTTTTATCGGCGTTGCCGCCCAGATCGCGGTGGCCTCCTGGCTCAATTCGCAGCTGGTGACACGTTTCGGACCCGCGGCAATGGTGCAGGCGGCGCTGATCCTGTTCACTCTTGTCGCGGGCCTGCATTGGCTGGTGGCGCTCAGTGGGGAATCGCTCGCGATGTTCGTCGGTCTGCACGGGCTGACACTTGCCTTCTTCGGCATCGCTTCGGCTAACGCCAACGCGCTGGCGATGCAGCCGTTGGGCCACATCGCCGGCACCGCCTCGTCGGTGCAGGGCCTGATGGGAACGGTGTGCGGCGCGACTCTCGGCACCCTGATCGGACAGGCCTATGACGGAACGCAGATACCGCTGATCGCCGGCACGGCCGCGCTCGGCTTCACCGCTATGGCGATCGCGGTGGTGACCGAGCGCGGGCTCAGGATTGGCCGGGAAAGATCCTAGATGTCGTCATCGGCGGCGGGACCGGTCATCAACGCCTCGCCTACCTCGTCGGTCTTGCCGCGAATGGCCCGGTCAATGCGATCGGCGACCTCCGGATTCTCCTTGAGGTAGAGCTTGGCATTCTCGCGGCCCTGGCCGATTCGCTGCGAATCGAAGCTGAACCAGGCGCCGGATTTTTCGATCAGGCCGGCCTTGACGCCGAGATCGAGAATCTCGCCGACTTTCGAGACACCTTCGCCGTACATGATGTCGAACTCGACCTGCTTGAACGGCGGCGCGAGCTTGTTCTTCACCACCTTCACCCGGGTGGTGTTGCCGATAATCTCGTCGCGATCCTTGATCTGTCCGGTGCGGCGAATGTCGAGCCGGACCGAAGCATAGAATTTGAGCGCATTGCCGCCGCTCGTCGTTTCGGGATTGCCGTACATCACGCCGATCTTCATCCGCACCTGGTTGATGAAGATCACGAGGCAGCGCGACTTGGAGATCGAGCCGGCGAGCTTGCGCAGCGCCTGGCTCATTAACCGGGCCTGCAAGCCGACATGGGAATCGCCCATTTCTCCCTCGATCTCGGCCCGCGGGACGAGAGCGGCGACCGAATCGATGACGAGAATGTCGATCGCGTTCGAGCGCACGAGAGTGTCGGTGATTTCGAGCGCCTGCTCCCCGGTGTCGGGTTGCGAGACGATCAGATTGTCAATGTCGACGCCCAGCTTGCGCGCATAGACCGGATCGAGCGCGTGCTCGGCATCGACGAAGGCGGCGGTGCCGCCGGCCTTCTGTGCCTCGGCGACGGCATGCAGCGCCAGCGTCGTCTTTCCCGAGCTTTCCGGGCCATAAATTTCGACAACGCGGCCGCGTGGCAGGCCGCCGATGCCGAGCGCGATATCCAGGCCCAGCGATCCGCTCGAGATCGTATCGATCTCTATCGCCTCGCGAGAGCCAAGACGCATCGCGCTGCCCTTGCCGAAGGCGCGGTCTATTTGCGCCAGCGCCGCGTTCAGCGCCTTCTGCCTGTCCGTATCGAAAGACATTCTGTCGGGAACCACCTGCAAAGTCGCCGCCATCGCGCTGCCCTTTCGTTATTGCGTCGCCGCCTATCGTTCAACGCAGGGTTGCTGTGTACACGATATGTTCCAGTAGAACAAGAGGGGAACTTCAACGAGTCCTCTCACTCTTCACTCGCCCGGATTACGCGAACGAGGCCCTCACCCAAGCCGTGGCGAAATTCGGGATGATCGTAGATGTCGTTATGACTGGCGCCCGCAATCGTCCGGTCGAACACCAGGTTTGGCAACGCCAGGCGCAGCCCCGCGGTCCGCGCCGGCCGCACCAGACTGTCGCGCTCGCCGGCCAGGATCGCCACCGGCAAGTCGAGCCCGAGCAGGTCGTCGGCGGGCTCCAGCCGATGGCGCAACAGCCACCGCACCGGCAGCCAGGGATAATGGTCGGCGGCGACCTCCGCGAGCGAATCGAACGGCGTCACCAGGATCAGGCCGGTGACCGGTCGGTGCGCTGCCAGATATGCCGCGACACCGCTGCCAACGCTGAAGCCAATGGCGACGGTTCGCGCCGGCTGCAGCCGCGTCCGGACAAAATCGTGGATGAGCAGCGCGTCCTGCTGGAACGCCTCGGCGCCAGGCACTCCGCCGCTCGGCGCATAGCCGCGATAATGAAAAGCGGCGACGTGGGCCGATGGAAAGAGGTCGTGGAGATATTCGGCGGCCGCGACCGCGTTCCATGCGTTGCCGGCAAAGCCGAGTATCAGCAGTGGCTCTCCATTCCTGCCGACCGGCGGAACAAGCAACCCGACCAGCCGCTCCCCCGAAGGTGTAACCAGCTCGAGCGGTTCCGAGCCGGGCGGCGGCGGCATCGCCGCGACCTGGCTGGCCGGAAACAGCATCGCCGTCTGGGTAAAGTACATCAAGGCCGCAATCGCCAAATAGGCCGCGAGCGGAACCAGGATCAGCAGCTTCCACCCCATGGCGGCCGCCTTCGTCTAGACTGAAAGCGAGCCGGCCCGGGCCAGTACCGGCTCAATCGCCTCAATTGTGTAGGGCTTATGCAAAACTGGCGCGGATCGATGGCGCTCGGGCGGATCGTCGACCATGCCGCCGGTGGCAAGGACGAACGGGGTGCGCTCATCGGCCAGCCGGTCTGCCACCGGCCACACCTTCTCGCCGTCGCGCAGCTGCACGTCGATAATCGCCAGGTCGAACCCGCCCTTTCCAACTCTGTCCATCGCGTCAGCGAGCGTTTCGCAGGTCGCGACCACTTCGTGGCCCAGCGTCTCGAGAAAATCCTCGAGCATCATCGCGATCAGCGGCTCATCCTCGACGATCAGGATCGACCTCTTGCCACCCATCGCCGCCGCTCTAGCGCATTGGATTGAGACGAAAAGTCATTTCGTGCTCAATATGCCCTTCACCGTTTCAGCCAGCTCCTGCACCGAGAAAGGCTTGGCGAGGAAGGCGACGCCCGGCATGTCGATCGACTTGCGCAGCTGTTCCTCGGCGTAGCCCGAGATGAACAGGATAGGCAGGTTGGGGTATCGTTTGCGTACCTCGGCAGCGGTGGTCGGGCCGTCCATCGTCGGCATGACAACGTCGCAGATCATCAGGTCGATCTCGCTCTCCTTCCCTACTTGCTCGAGCGCTGCCTCGCCATTTTCGGCAACCAGCACAGTATAACCCTGGCGGCTGAGCGCGCGCTCGGCGACGGTACGGACCATCGCCTCGTCCTCGACCAGCAGAATATTGCCGCTTCCCCACAGCTCGCTGGGTTTCTCCTTGCCGCTCGGCATCGCCGCCGGCTCGCCCGCCTGGACCCGGTGTACCGGCAAATAGATGGTGAAGGCGGTGCCCTTGCCCGGCTGGGATTCGGCGAAAATGAAACCGCCCGACTGCTTGACGATGCCATAGACGGTGGAAAGGCCAAGGCCGGTGCCCTTGCCGACCTCCTTGGTGGTGAAAAAAGGTTCGAAGATTTTGCCGATATTTCCGGCCGGAATGCCAATGCCGGTGTCGCTGACCCTGAGCGCGGTATAATCCCCGATCGGCAGAATGTCGGTGCCCATTCGCCCGATCTCCTCGGCGGTGACCGAAAAGGTATGCAGCGTCAGCGCGCCGCCGCCATCGGCATCCTTGGCGAGAATGGCGTCGCGCGCATTGACCGCGAGATTGACGATGACCTGCTCGAGTTGACCGGGGTCGGCGCGGACGGCGCCGAGGCCGCGGCCGTGCTTGACCTCCAGCCGGACTTTCTCGCCGAGCAGCCGGGTGAGCAAATGCGATACCTCGGCAACGACATCGGGCAGTTGCAGGATTTGTGGCCGCAGGGTCTGCTGCCGTGAGAAAGCGAGCAATTGCCGGGTCAGGTTCGCGGCGCGGTTGGAATTGGAGCGGATCTGCTGAATGTCGTCATAGTCGCTATCTCCCGGCGTGTGCCGCATCAGCATAAGGTCGCAGGTGCCAAGAATCGCGGTCAGAATGTTGTTGAAATCGTGGGCAACGCCGCCGGCAAGCTGACCGACCGCCTGCATCTTGGTCGCCTGGGCGATTTCGCGCTTGAGCCTGGCCTCCTCGCTATTGTCCTTGAGCGATATGAGCGCGGCCGCATTGCCGAGACCGCGAGCCCCGGCCACGGTCATCGCTACCGGCTCTTCGGGATTAGAAAGCAGTCGTACCGCGAGGTCGCCTGCCGGAACGCGGCCGCGGCCGAATCGGCGGACGGCGTCCGAGACCACAGACTTGTCCTCGTTGACCACGAGATCACCGGGCCAGGCCGGTTGATCGGCCGGAGCCAGGCCGGCTGCCTTGCGGAACGCCTTGTTGAGGAAAGTGAAACGCCCATCGATATCGGCCAGCGCCAGTCCGAGCGGAAGGCTGTCGAGCAACGCGTGGATATGGGCGTTCTCGTCTTCGCCGAACCGCGGACCGGCAACATCCTCGAACATCAGAAACAGGCAGGGCCCTTCGGAAGGCGCGCCGCCGGTAACCTGGATGATTCGCAGCGGCGGTCCGTTGTCGCTTTCGCTGGCGAGACGGAACTGGCCGCGATCGGGCGTGGCGAGATACTCGACCAGCTCGTGGCCGACCGGGTAGCCGCCCTCGTCACCGATGGCGCGGGTATCGAATGCGGGATTTGTCGCCAAGATGAGGCCTCGCGCATCGGTCAGCACCAGCATCACGCCAGCTTCGCCCAGTTTCCGGCTGAGGGCGCTCTCGAGCATCCGCATGGTTTCGGTGGCCGGTTCTGCCGATTCGGCGAGTTGTAGGCGCCACAACACCCAGTCTCCCAAGGTGCGTACCTCGCCCGACCACGTGCGGTCGCTGGCACGGACCGCGCGCAATGTAATCGACTGGTCGCGTCGGACTTCCCTCAGGCACTCGCCGAGGCCGAGATCGAGTGGCGATGCGCCAGCGATCGACTCCATCCAACGGCTATTCGCACAAATGAGCTCACCCTCGATATTGGTCAGCGCCAGCGCGGCCTCGCCGCCGGCGCTGTCGAGCAGCGGACGCAATAGCGCTGGGTCGGTCCCGCGCGACGTCGGCAGTTCGAGGCTGGCGGCGGCATCGGTTCGCGTCGTGAAGCGAAGCAGAGCCGCCGTACCGAGCAGCCCGGCGACGAAGGCGGCGACGATCGCAGGATCGCGCGTGGCCATGAAAAGGATCAGGCCGGTGCCGAGAACGGCCAGAAGGAACAGCAGGATCGAGACGTCGAAACCCGTTTTCAATCGTCCGGGTACCGTGGCGATGGGGATCGCATGCACCGCCATTCAGCCGCCTCCGACCATGGACTCAGGCATGGACAAGCGCACGCTGCCCGCGTCGGCGCCACTTGCGCACTATGCGCCATCGCCAAAGCAGTCTGGCCAAAATGTAACCGGCTGCCCCCGACGCCAAGGCAATAACGAATAATCCGACCGCCAGCGCCGGTGCGGCTTCAAGTAACCCCCACGCGGCCCATTCGGAAACGCTCGCCCCGCGTTCGTACATCGCCTGGAAAGTCGCAATGTCGGTGGCAAAGCCTAACCGGCTTCCCACCCCCATCGCGGCTGCCAGCAGGAACGGGGTAGTCGCGGGATTGGTCAGAAACGTCATCGCCGCCGCGACCGGGATGTTGGCGCGGATTGGCAGGGCCAGCAATGTCGAACCGACAATCTGGACGCCTGGTACGAGCAGGAAGACCCCGACGAATAGCCCGGCAGCGGCGCCGCGTGGCACCGAGCGGCGGGTGAACCGCCAATATTCGCTGCGAAGCACGCGCATGCCGACTGGTTTCAGCCAGCGGCTTCTCGCCAATTGCTCGCGATCGGGCGCGTTCCGGGCAATCCAGTTTCTTATCCGCTGCACCATGTCTCAGCCGTGTTGGCGGAGCAGGCGTCCCTGCTCCTTCTTCCAGTCCTTGCTCTTTTCATGCTCGCGTTTGTCGTGAAGCTTGCGCCCTTTGGCCAATGCCAGCTCAACCTTCGCTCGCCCGCGCGAGTTGAAATATAATGAAAGCGGCACGAGGGTCATCCCCTCGCGCGCCACCGCGCCGAATAGCTTGCGGACTTCCCGCGCGTTGAGCAGCAGTTTGCGCGCACGCTTGGGCTCGTGGTTGAAACGATTGCCGTGCCTGAACTCGGGAACGTTCGAATTGATCAGCCACACTTCGCCCTCTTTCACCTCGGCATAGCTCTCGGCGATCGAACCCTGGCCGAAGCGCAGCGACTTCACCTCTGTACCCGTTAGTGCGATGCCAGCCTCGAATTTCTCTTCGATTGAAAATTCGAAGCGGGCCCGGCGATTCTCGGCCACCACCTTCTTCTTGTCGAACATTTCTGGGCGCGGCTGCGCCATCAAACAAGACCGGCGCCGGAGAGCGCCGCATCGACCGCGCGACGGCTGGCTTCCGATGGTGCCGTCATCGGCTGGCGCAGGTTAGCCGCAACATCGGGCCGGATGCGGTTGACCGCATATTTAACCGGTCCAGGCGAAGCATCCGTGAACAAAGCTGCATGCAGCGGGAAGAGGCGATCCTGGAGGGCCAGTGCCTCGTCCCAGCGGCCTTCGAGACAGGACTGCTGGAACTCGGCACACAGGCGTGGCGCGACATTGGCAGAAACGGAGATGCAGCCACGTCCGCCCATTGCCATGAAGCCGAGCGCTATGTCGTCATTTCCCGACAGCTGGACGAAGCCTTCTCCGCAGGCGATCCGCTGGGCGGTAACGCGCGCAAGATTGCCGGTCGCATCCTTGACGCCGACGACGTTGGCGATGCGAGCGAGCCGGGCCATGGTTTCGACAGCGATGTCGGTGATGGTCCGCGACGGCACGTTGTAGAGGACGATCGGCAGATCAACGGCTTCGGCGATCCTCGCCAGGTGGGCATAAATACCCTCTTGGTTGGGGCGATTGTAATAAGGCGGGACGTGCAGGGCATAATCGGCCCCCGCCTCCTTCGCCCCTTGAGTCAGCGCAATGGCCCGAGCGGTATCGTTGGATCCGCATCCGGCGATCACCGGTAGATGGCCGTCCGCCAGTTCGACGCAGATCTCGATTGCGCGGCGATGTTCGCTATCCTTGAGCGTCACGCCCTCGCCTGTCGTGCCGCACGGGACAAGCCCATGACTCCCTTCGCTTATTTGCCAAGAGACAAAATTGCGGTAAGCCGCTTCATCGAACATGTCGTGGCGGAACGGCGTCACCAGCGCCGGGATGGAGCCTTGGAGCAGGGCTGGTTCCTTCATCGATGCAAAAACACTGGCTGCCGGGCGGAATGTTCAGAGACTGATAAGGAGGGGGGCGTCAACCTGTCCAGCATGCAACGAAGCGCATCCGCTGCCCTCTTCCTGCTTGGCGCCGCAACCCTGGACGCGCGTCTCGTCCCCGCGGCTCCAAGCCTGCCGTCAATCAGTCTCGCCACCCTGATCCCGCTGGCTGGCCAGTCGAGCACGGCCACCTTTCCGTCTTCGGCAATCGCCGGCAGCGTGAGCCGCTGGCACAGCCTACGCCAGAACGATTCTTTCCCGTTCGAAAGCTATGCCCAGTTTCTGAACTCGCATCGCGGCTGGCCCGGAGAAAACGCGATTCGGCGCGTGGCTGAGCGGCGCATTCAGCCGGACAGTTCACCAGCCGAAATCGTGCGCTTTTTCCAGGCCTATCCACCCCTAACCGCAAGCGGGCAGGCCAGGCATGCCTTCGCCTTGCTCGCGCTCGGCCGGCCGCAGGAAGCGCGCGCGGCTGCCCGTGCGGCCTGGAACGCCGGCGTGATGCCGCTCGAGGACGAACAACGGCTGCTCGGCCAGTTCGGCGATGAGTTGGACAGTGATGTTCATGACCGCCGCCTCGAGCAGCTGCTGGCTGATGGCGACACCGCGTCGGCCCAGCGCAGCATTGGCTGGGCTTTGCCGGCGAGGCGCCCTTTCTTTGAGGCGCGGCTGGCGCTGCAGACCCGCGCCCCCGACGCGACACAACGATTATTTGCCTTGGGCGGCGCCGGCAGCGGCGATCCGGGTTTGCTGATCGACCGCGTCCGCTGGCTGCGCAGCAGTGGCGATCCGCTCGCGGCGCGCTTGCTGTTGGCGCAGCCTCGCCGGCTGACCGCGCCAGCCCGCAATCCGGCGCGCTTCATGGAGACGCTGGTAACGATTGCCCGCGCCGCCGCGAACGACCGGCAATGGACGCTGACATACGACATCGCCCGTCAAGTGGATGGCATCTATCCCGAGGGCACCGACATCAGCCGCAAAACATTCGCGGAACGCGACCAATATACCAACCTCACTTGGCTGGCCGGGATGACTGCGCTCGAACGACTCGGCCGCCCGGCGGCAGCGGTGACGATGTTCGAGCTTTATGCCCGCGGTTCGCAGTCGCCGCAGAGCCGGACCAAGGGCCTGTACTGGGCAGCGCGGGCGGCGCGACGCGCCGGCCTGGCCGAGCAGGCGCGTGTCTATCTCGAGGAAGCGGCCGAACATTACGATCAATACTATGGTCAGCTCGCGGCCGAGCAAATTGGCCGCGGCCTATCGGCGCCATCGAACGTGATGGTCGTTGCGCCCTCCACTATCGAACGCCGGGCGTTTGAAGACCGGCCGATCGTTGCGGCGATGATCTATCTCGGCCGGATTGGCAGCTGGCGCGACCAAAGCGAGTTTGTGCGAACCCTTGCCGAGCAGGTAACGAGCGACCAGGAAAGACTGCTGGCGGTCGAGCTCGGACGAGCGATCGGCCGCCCCGACCTGGGCGTGCTGGTCGCGCGCCGGGCCCGCTCCAACGGCGATTTCGATTATGCCCAATGGGGCTTCCCCCAGGTGGCGGTGCCGGCGGCGCAGCAGCATCAATGGACGATCGTCCATGCCATTGCCCGACAGGAGACTCTGTTCGACAGGCAGGCGGTGAGCCCGGCCGGCGCGCGCGGCCTGATGCAGTTGATGCCTGGCACCGCCCGCGAAACCGCCCGCCGTATCGGTATCTCCTACGATTTTGGCCGCCTGACCAGCGATGTGAACTATAACGTGCTGCTTGGCTCGACCTATTTTGGCCGGCTGCTAGAGGAATGGGGCGGCAACTATCCGCTCGCGGTGGCGAGTTATAATGCCGGCAGCGGCAACGTGCTGCGCTGGATACGCGAGAATGGCGACCCGCGCGCCGGCGTGCCGATGGTCGACTGGATCGAGGCGATTCCTTTCTTCGAGACACGCAATTACGTGCAGCGTGTGCTCGAAAATGCGGTGGTCTACGACCTGATCAATCCCAATCGCGCCGCCAGCCCCCGCGGGGGACGGCGGCTTTCTTACTATCTCGGCAATCCGGTTCCAGCCATCTAGCGCAAGCGATGAGCGAATCGGCCGAACCGATCACGCGCGACGGCTATCGGCGCCTGCGCGAGGAATATGATTCGCTGTTCTCGGTCGAGCGGCCGGCCTTGCTCGAAACCATCGCCTGGGCGGCGGCGAACGGCGACCGCTCCGAAAATGCCGACTATCACTATGGGCGCAAGCGGCTGCGCGAGATCGACCGTCGCATCAATCACCTCGCCCGGCGGCTCAAAGAGGTCCGAATCGTCGAGCCGGCGCAGCTGCCGGACCGCAGCCGCATTCGATTCGGCGCGCGCGTCATGCTGGCGGATGGAGAGAACCGGCGGCTCGAGCTCGAGCTGGTCGGCGAGGACGAAGCCGACGCCACCGCCGGCCGGATCAGCTGGAATTCGCCGCTTGCTCGGGCGATCCGGGGTGCCGTGGTCGGGGATGTAAGAAAGGCCCAGCTGCCGGCAGGCGAGCGCGAATATGAAGTGCTGGCGATCGCATATCCCGATTGATTGACGGTGCCGCGGTCAGCGCCAATCTCTCCACTTGCGTTGTGTCGACTGTTCCATTTCGGGACGTGACGCCGGTGGCGCCGCTGTCGTCGGCGACGGCAAGGTCGGCGGGTCGGCTGGTAACTCGGCATCAAGGCGATCGACCACCGCCTGCAGCACTGCGATTCGCGCCGCCGGCTTGTCGTTGGCGTCGATCACCGTCCAGCGTGCCCACGGCGTATCGGTCTGGGCAAACATCTCATTGAGGGTCGCCAGCACCGATTCGCGGTCGGCCCCGCGGGCCGTGCCGGTCTTCCAGCGCTTCCAGGGGTGCTGGCGGCGATCGATCAGGCGTGTTTCCTGTGTCTCGGCCGTGACGTGCAGAAAGAGCTTGATCAGCACCACGCCATCCGAGGCCAGCAAAGCTTCGAATTCATTGATCTCGTCAAACCCGCGCAGCCATTGTTCCTCGCTCACCCGCGCCGCGAACCGGTCGCCGAGTACCCGTCGGTACCAGCTGTGGTCGAACAGGGTGATTTCACCCGGGGCGGGCAGCCGCAGCCAGAACGGCCATAAATGATGGCGTTCACTCTCCTCCGTGCGTGGCGCGGCCATTGACCAGGCCTTGAAGATGCGAGGGTCGCAGCTGGCGGTGAGGCGCTGCATCGCGCCTCCCTTGCCGCTCCCCGGCCAACCTTCGAACAGGATTATCGCCTTGCGCCGGTGCACTCGGTTGGCAACAAATAGCATCGACGCGCGCCGCTGAAGCGAGTCCAGAACCAGCGCATAATCGCCCTCGAATGGCCGGCCATGTTCGTAATCACGTAGGTCAATCGCCATCGGGACATCGTATAACCGCGTTCACTCGGGCACCACGATGCGCGCCGTCTCCTTTTCGCTTGTCCCGGATGGGGGCACTATCCGCAGGTGCAGTTCACGCAGCTGCCGGCCGCTGACTTCGCCCGGTGCGGCCATCATCAGATCCTCCGCTCGCTGGTTCATCGGGAAGAGCACGACCTCGCGCAGGTTCGGCTCGCCGGCGAGCAGCATGACGATACGGTCGATTCCGGGCGCCGAGCCGCCATGTGGCGGCGCGCCGTATTTAAGCGCGTTGATCATCCCTGAGAAATCGCGGTCCACGTCCTCTCGCGAATAGCCGGCAATCTCGAACGCTTTGTACATGATGTCAGGCCGATGATTGCGGATCGCGCCCGAGGACAGCTCGACCCCATTGCAGACGATGTCGTACTGGAAAGCGAGGATCTCCAGCGGATCGCGAGATTGCAGGGCATCGAGCCCGCCCTGCGGCATCGAGAACGGATTGTGGCTGAAATCGACCCTTTTTTGCTCCTCGTCATATTCGAACATCGGAAAATCGACGATCCAGCAGAAGCGGAAGGCCTTCTCCTCGACGAGGCCCAGCTCGGCTGCCACCCGGTTGCGGGCAACGCCGGCGAGCTGGGCCGCCGTCTGACTCTCGCCGGCGGCGAAGAAAACGCCGTCATCGGCCCGCAGTCCAAGCTCGGCAATCAGCCGCGCCGCAGCTTCTTCGCCGAGGTTCTTCGCGATCGGGCCACCCGGTTCGCCTTGCTTGATGTTGATAAAGCCCAGACCGGCATGGCCTTCCGAGCGCGCCCACTCGTTCATCCCGTCGAAGAAGCTGCGGGCTAGCGCTCCGGCGCCAGGCGCCGGAATCGCGCGCACGACGCCGCCGCTGCCAACGATCTTCGCGAACAGCCCGAAGCCGCTATCGACGAAGTGGCCGGAGACGTCTTGGATGATCAGCGGATTGCGCAAATCAGGCTTGTCGGTGCCGTATTTCAGCATCGCCTCGGCATAGGGAAAGCGCGGGAACGGCGCCGGGCTTACTGTGCGGCCATCGGCGAATTCTTCGAACACGCCATGCAGCACCGGCTCGATCGCCGCGAATACGTCTTCCTGAGTGACGAAGCTCATTTCGAAGTCGAGCTGGTAGAATTCGCCTGGAGAGCGGTCGGCGCGGGCATCCTCGTCTCGAAAGCACGGAGCGATCTGGTAATAGCGATCAAAACCCGCGATCATGATCAGTTGCTTGAACATCTGCGGCGCCTGCGGGAGCGCGTAGAATTTACCCGGGTGCAGCCGGCTCGGGACGAGATAGTCGCGTGCGCCTTCGGGGCTGGACGCGGTGAGGATCGGAGTTTGGAACTCGGTGAAGCCCTGCTCGATCATCCGCCGCCGGATCGACGCGATCACCTGGCTGCGTAGCATGATATTGGCGTGGAGCCGTTCCCTCCGCAGGTCGAGGTAGCGGTAGCGTAGTCGGATTTCCTCGGGATATTCCTGATCGCCGAACACCGGCAGCGGCAGCTCCTGCGCTGCCGACAGCAGTTCCACCTCAGCTGCCCGGACCTCGACCTGGCCGGTCGGGAGTTGCGGATTGATCGCATCTGCCGCGCGGCGAATCACGTCGCCTTCGACGGAGATCACCGATTCGACGCGAATGGCCTCAAGCGCGGGAAAAGCCGAATCGGCGACGTCGGTGACAATTTGAGTAAGACCGTAATGATCGCGCAGATCGACGAACAGGAGATTGCCGTGGTCGCGCTTGCGATGGACCCAGCCGGAAAGTCGCACGTGCTCGCCGACATGCGTTTCGCGGAGTTCTCCGCACATGTGCGTACGATAGGCGTGCATCGAGGATCGCTTTCGATTCCGGACTGTTGGCTGGGATGGCCGCGCTTCGCGTCAGCACCGATACTTTGTCAAGCGAGCAGCCGCCGCTATGAGAGCCGCCAATGCGTGTTCACCCGCTGGTTACCGACACCGAGTCCCTCGAAAAGCTCTGCGAACGCCTTGGCCGGTCTGATTTCGTCGCAGTCGATACCGAGTTCATGCGGGAGAACACCTACTGGCCTGATCTCTGCCTGTTCCAGGTGGCCAATGGCGAGGAAGCCGCGGCGATCGATCCCAAGGCCGAAGGCATCGACCTTAGCCCGCTGCTTAACCTGCTGGTCAACAACCATCACGTGCTTAAGGTCTTTCACGCCGGCGGTCAGGACATCGAAATCATCTTCAATCTCACCGGAGGTACGCCGCAGCCCTTGTTCGACACCCAGGTCGCGGCGATGGCGCTGGGGCTTGGCGAGCAGGTGGGTTATTCGAACCTGGTCGAATCGATGTTGGGACACAGTCTCGACAAGGGCGCGCGCTTTACCGACTGGGCCCGCCGCCCGCTTGATCGCCGGCAGATCGATTACGCGATCGGGGACGTCACCCATCTCGCCGAATTGTTTCCGAAGATGCTCGAACGTCTGCGGCGCACCGGACGTGGCGAATGGCTCGACCAGGAAATGGAAAGGCTTTCGGACCCGGCTTTTTACGTCAACGATCCCGCCCAGGCCTGGAAAAAGGTCAAGATCCAGAGCCGCAAGCCCGACGTATTGGGTCGGCTGAAGGCACTTGCCGCCTGGCGCGAACTCGAGGCCCGCTCGAAAAACCTGCCCCGCGGTCGGATCATGAAGGACGAGACGCTGGCGGACATTTCCCTGCACCCGCCAGCAAACCAGGATGCGCTTGGCCAGGTGCGCGGGCTTTCCGGCGCCTGGCGCGGCAACGATATCGGCGCCCGGATGATGGAGGCGCTGCACACCGCCGATCCCCTAACGCCCGCGGAAATGCCTCCGCGTGAAGAGCGTGGCCCGGGTCTTGGCCGCGAAGGCGTACTGGTCGCCGATCTCCTGAAGCTGCTGCTCAAGATCCGCGCCCGCGAAAGCAATGTCGCACCGAGGCTGGTGGCACGCTCGGAAGAGCTCGAAATGCTGGCCGCCGGGCGCCGCGAGGGGCTTGCCATCCTCGAGGGCTGGCGCTTCGAAGAGTTTGGACGCGATGCGCTCGACCTGGTCGAAGGCCGGCTGGCCTTCGCGATCCGCGACGGCAAGCTTGCCATGACCCGAACCCAGCCCGAGACGATTGTATGAGCGCTGGTCGACTGGTCGGTTGCCTTGCAAATACCGTCCTCTTGCTGGGCTGTGCCCCGGCCCCTGCGACCGATGGACCGAATCCTGCCGGTCGTTGTTCCACCAACCGCCTTTCCGGTCTGGTCGGCCGGCCCGCCACGCGCGAGCTCGGCGAGGAGGTATTGCGGGGCAGCGGCGCGGCGCGGCTTCGCTGGATTCGCCCTGGCGACATTGTGACGATGGATTACAACCCGCATCGGTTGAACGTGCATCTAGACGATTCGCACCGGGTGGAACGCTTCGCCTGCGGTTAGTCCCGCCGTTCAGTCCGACTCTTGCCTGACAGGGTCTGCGTCGGCGCCATGAAGTAGCCCGGCTTCCTCGAGCGCCCGCCGGGCGAGCGGCACGGTCATCCTTTTTTGGTGCGTCAGGATCGCGCGATCGAGAATGTCGACCGCGGCGAGCGCGGCGACATAGGTTCGCTCGATCCGCGGCGCGACAAAAGCGGCAAGCTCGGGTGGCGCGGCGATGCCGCGGTCACCGAGTTGTTTGACGATCAGCTGTCCAATCAAATTGTCGTCGGGATCGGTAATGGCGACGTAGGGGGTCGCTGCCAAACGTGACTTGAGGTCCGGCAGCGCAACATCCCATTCCGCGGGTGATTGCCCCGCAATGAACAACACCGGCTTGCGCGCGATCTGCGCTTCGTTCCAGGCGTGGAACAACTCTTCCTCTTCGTGACGATCAGCCGGATCGAACAGCCGGCCACCCGTTTTGCGGATGAAAATACGGCCAAGCAGCGAACGCCCGGACTTGCGCGGCCCGGTGAGCACGGTCGCCATCACCGGCCACAGGGCCCAACGCCGCAGATGGTCATAGGCTTGCCGGTTGCAATCGGTGATAAGAAAATCCTCCTCGCGGTCGGCAACCGGCCAGGCGAACGGAAGGACGTTCTGGCTCACCGTGAAATCCGTAGGCGGCCGCCGCCAAGCGATTGGACCTGCCATCCCTGCGCCTGCAACGCAGAGGCCAGCGACGCGGCGCTGCCCATGTAGGTGACCCGGACCGTCGAATTACCGCCAAGGGCCAAGCTGGTGGTGATGGCCGAGGTGACGCCGTCGATGCGGCTGACCGAAACCTCGGCGCGCTGGACGGCGGCGGCGTCGGGAGTGTCGACCTGGACCTGGAAGGTGTTGATCGGACCGCCGGCGACGGCACTGGCCTCGTCGGCAACCTGCTCATCTTCGTCCGCCTCTTGCGGTTCGGTCGGCGGCGGAGCGATGATCACAAGTGATGGATCGGGCCTGAGCAGGCCGAGGTCGAGCGCGCGGGTGAAGATCGCGTCCATCCGGCGCACGCCTTCGGTGAGCATCGAGGCGAGCTGGGCACTGTCCGCGGCGCGGAGTTGGAAGCGTCCTAGTTCGACCGCATCTGGACCGGAACGGGCAACGAACGTGCCAAGCGCCGGTCCGCCTGGGTATAAACGGTTGAGCTGTAGCTCGGCGACCAGGATATCGGCCGCGCCATATTGATCGAGAATCATACGCCACCAGCCGCGGCCGCGCCGACGCGCCTGCGCAAAGTTGAGCAAAAGCGGATCGATACCGGTGCCAATCGGCCGGACGTAATCGATTGGGCTGCCCGCTGTACGATAGGTGGCCCAGGCCCGCTGCCACGGATTGCGAAACTCGAAGCTGTACGGGGTCGATCCGGTGACCATGACCGGGATCACCAGGATCGGCGCGGAGCGCCGGACGAGACCGGACACGCCAAGCATCTGGCCGGTGCGGGCACGATCGAACAATATGCCTAGTCGGGCGATATAGCGGCGCGGACCGATTTGCTCATGCTCAACCACGATGCCGGAGACGATGCCGTTGAGCACGTTTTCGGGAAGCCGCGGTGCTTGCGATTCCGGCCGGCCGGTAGTCCTCGCCCAAAGCCGCTGCCAGCCGCGTAGCTGGGCCCGGCGCCAACCCTCGAGCCGCGCCCGCTCTGCATTTTCGGCGGCGATATCGACCTCGATACCGAGCACCTCGAAATTGCTGGTGCTGTCGACCGGCGCAATTCCACGATCGGCGCCATCGAGCTGTCCCCGGCCAAGGCCGATGCCCGCCAGGACAAATGCCAGCAAGGAAAGAAGCGCGACGGGGCGCGAAAGCGGAGGCACGCCGGCTCTTGTGGCGGCTCACAAGGGGGAATCCAAGCACCTTGTCGCCATCGCATCGATGCGGGCCGGGCGGCCTTCCCTGCCTTGTAAAAACGGCTAAGCGGCAGGCATGGCCAAGGCCCGCACCTATGCCGAGGCAGGCGTCGACATTGCCGCCGGCAATCGGCTGGTGAAGGCGATCGCGCCGTTCGCCCGCGCTACCGCGAGACGGGGCGCCGATGTGGAACTGGGCGGTTTCGGGGCTTTCTTCGACCCGAAAGCAGCCGGCTATCGAGATCCATTGCTGGTCGCGGCCAACGACGGCGTGGGCACCAAGGTCAAGCTCGCAATCGAGCATGATCGTCATGACGGCATAGGCATCGATCTTGTGGCGATGTGCGCCAACGATCTGCTGGTGCATGGAGCGGAGCCACTCTTCTTTCTCGATTATTTCGCAACGGGGAAGCTGCAGCCAACAATTGCACAAGCAGTGATCGCCTCGATAGCCGAGGGCTGCAAGCGCGCGGGATGCGCACTGATCGGTGGCGAGACCGCGGAAATGCCCGGCCTCTACGGACCGGGCGATTATGACCTGGCCGGCTTCTGCGTCGGCGCGGTCGAGCGCGGCGGTGAACTGACCGGAAAAAAGGTGCGTCCCGGAGACAATCTAATCGGTCTCGCTTCCTCGGGCCTGCACTCGAATGGTTATTCGCTGGTACGGCGAATTGCCGCCGACCGAGGTTGGAAGCTGACCCGGCCGGCGCCGTTCGACAAAGACAGATTGCTGGTCGATGCGCTGCTGGAGCCGACCCGAATCTACGCTCACTCGCTGCTACCGATCATCCATACGGACAGAATCGGCGCTCTCGCGCACATTACCGGCGGCGGACTACTGGAAAACGTGCCTCGGCTGTTGCCGGAAGGCTGCCACGCCGAAATCGACGCCGCTGCCTGGCCGCAACCGCCAATCATCGCCTTCGTCCAGTCACAGGGACACATTGCGCCGGAGGAAATGGCGCGCACCTTCAACGGTGGCATCGGCATGGTCGCGGTGGTCGGTTCAGAGGATGTAGATGAGGTTGCAAACGCGCTGGCCAGAGCCGGCGAGCAAGTCCATCGTATCGGCCAGGTCGTCGCGGGTCGGCGAGGCTGCACCCTTCGCGGTTCCGCGAACAGCTGGCTAAGCCGCAAGCCGTGGACCGCCGCCTTCCATGCCTGAAAGGGTCCGCGTTGCCGTGCTTATCTCGGGGCGCGGCTCCAACATGCTGGCCCTGGCAGAGCATCGCCGGCGCGATCCAGATCGCGCCTATGACATCGTGCTGGTCGCCTCCAACGTGCCGGAATCGCGGGGCCTGGTACTGGCCAGGCGCCTAGGGTTGAAGACCTGGTCGCACAGCCACAAGGAGCTTGCTCGCGAGGACTATGACCGAATGCTCGATCGCCTGCTGATCGAGAACGGGGTCGAACTGGTCGCGCTGGCGGGCTATATGCGGCTTCTGTCCTGCGAGTTCGTCGATCGCTGGGCCGGCCACATCCTCAACATCCACCCCTCATTGCTGCCCGCCTACAAGGGGCTGGACACTCACCGGCGCGCGCTCCTGGCCGGCGAGGAACATGCCGGTTGCTCGGTCCATGTCGTCACGGCGGAACTCGATTCCGGCCCTGTTATCGGCAAGGCCGAGGTCCGTATTCTGCCCAGGGACGATGCCGAGAGCCTCGCCAAGCGCGTGCTGGAAGCCGAGCACCAGCTGTATCCGGTCGCCCTCGACAACTATTGTCAAACGCTACGGCGCCGTGTTGGCAGTCCGACTAGCCAGTAATTTCCTCCGGCGCGAAGAAGAAATCGACCTCGATTTTCGCATTCTCCGCGCTGTCGGAACCGTGCACGCTGTTGGACTCGATCGATTCTGCATAGACCTTGCGGATGGTATCCTCGGCGGCGTCGGCGGGGTTGGTTGCTCCCATCACCTCGCGATTGCGGGCGACCGCATTTTCTCCCTCCAGCACCTGAACGACAACCGGTCCCGACGTCATGAACCGCACCAAGTCATGAAAAAAGGGACGCTCGCGGTGGACCGCGTAGAAGCCTTCCGCCTGATCCCTGCTCAAGTGGATACGCTTGGCGGCGACGATCCTGAGACCTGCTTCCTCCAGCATATTAGTGATGGCACCGGTCAGGTTGCGGCGGGTCGCGTCAGGCTTGATGATTGAAAGTGTTCTCTCGGTCGCCATCGCGGCCTTGCTCCTGATGCTGATGGAAGGTGTGCGCCTCGTAGGCCGCGCTCGGCGGAAATTGAACCCCGTCACGCCTCGTGGTGGTCGGCGATGAAACGCTCGAGCACGGCAACGCCGAAACCGGTCGCGCCCTTGTCGTACAGGTGGCTGGCCTTTTCCGACCAAGCCATGCCGGCAATGTCGAGGTGCGCCCATTTCACGCCATCCTCGACGAAACGGCCGAGGAAGCAGGCGGCGGTGATCGAGCCGCCCTCTCGGCCAGCACTGTTCTTCATGTCGGCGATTGGCGAATCCATAATCTTGTCATAGGCTTCGCCCATCGGCATCCGCCACAGCTTGTCGCCGCTCTCGAGGCCAGCTTGCAGCAACTGCTCGGCGAGGCGGTCGTCATTGGCGAATAGGCCGGCATATTCATGGCCCAGGCTGATCACCATCGCGCCGGTCAGTGTGGCGAGGTCGACCATCACCTTCGGCTTGAACTGACGCTGGGCCCAGGTCATGGCGTCGGCCAGCACCAGCCGCCCTTCGGCATCGGTGTTGATGACCTCGATCGTCTGGCCGGAAAGCGACGTAACGATGTCGCTGGGCCGCTGAGCGTTTCCGTCAGGCATATTCTCGGCGAGCGCGCAAATGCCCACGACATTGGCCTTAGCACGACGGTTGGCGAGCGCCTTAATCGCACCGGCAACTGCAGCCGCGCCGCCCATGTCCCATTTCATCGATTCCATGCCCAAAGCAGGCTTGATCGATATGCCGCCGGTATCAAAGGTGATGCCCTTGCCGATCAACGCGACCGGCTTGGCGGACGCGCTGCCGCCGCTCCAGCGCATAGCCAATAGCCGCGGCGGGCGAATCGATCCTTGGCCGACGCCGAGCAGGGCGCCCATGCCGAGCTTGCGCATCGCCTTTTCGTCGAGGACTTCGAAGTCAACCGCGAGACCGAGCATCGCCTCGCGGCACCGTTCGATGAAGGTCTCCGGATAGAGAATGTTGGGCGGGTCGCTGACCAGCGTTCGGGTCAGGTCGAGGCCTGCGAGTACCGCTTCACGTCGGGTCCAGGCCTCGCTCGTACCTTTTCCCGCGCCGACGATGACGACCTCTTGCAGCGTCGGCTTCTGCTTGCGCCCGAGTCGAGTGCGATAGACGTCTCGCCGCCAGCTCCGCGCGGCCGCGCCAAACGCGAGACCCACCGCCGCCTTGGCATCGAGGCCGGCGGCGTCGATCACCAGGCGCGATTCGCCCGAGGTCAACAGCTTGGCCGTTAGGGCACCCCCAACACGTTCGTTGACCGCCGGTTCTTCCTTTTTGCCACCATATCCGACCAGCAGCAGCCGGCGCAGCAATTTGCCATCCTCGATAAAGGTTTCCGCGATCGCTCCAACTTCGCGCTCGAAGCGTTGCGCATCAGCTGAGCGCACCGCCAGCGCGCGGGCCGGCTCGGATAGACCCGCCAGCCGCTCGTTGAGCATGTCCTCGCTGCGCACGGGTATCACGAGCGCATAGACGCCTTGCGGCCGCTTGCTCGCGAAACTCACCTTGATCACTCGGTCTCTCTCCTTGGGCGAGGCGGTCGCCGCCATTGCAGGCGAAAGGTTCAGGTGCAATAGCCCGGCGGGCGCGGGACAAGCCTCGAGCGAAGCTGCCCGACCAGAGGATAGCGGGGCGCCGCCGGGACTTGTGACCACCTTCCGACTGATCTGCCAGACCGCGCTCCCGCTGCTGCTGCTGGCACAACCCGCGATGGCCCTGGCGCAAGAGAATGCGCCGGCCGGCGATGCCTCAAGCCCTATCGAATTCAGCGCCGATCAGCTCGCATATGAGGAGAGCGTCGAGACGGTTACCGCGCTCGGCGATGTCCGCGTTTCGCGCGAGGGTTATCATCTACGCGCCGACAGCGTCAGCTGGAATCGGGTCAGCGGCGAGGTGGCGGCGTCAGGCAACGTCCGGCTGATCAGTCCCGGCGGTGACACCGCTTACGCGGACAGCGTGGTTCTCGAGGACAATCTCCGCGACGGCGTGGTCGAGAACATGCTGCTCATCCTCGAAGATGAAAGCCGGCTTGCCGCCGCGCGGGCGCGACGCGACGACGGCATCACCACCCTCGAGCAGGCCGCGTACACTCCCTGCGCAGTGACCGACGCCCATGGTTGCCCGCGCGAACCGACCTGGTCGATCGCGGCGGTGCGGGTAGTTCATGACCAGCGCCGCCGCCGGATCAGCTATCGCGGCGCACGGCTGAATTTTCTGGGCCTACCGATCATCGCCCTTCCCGGCCTTTCCCATCCAGATGGCAGCGGCGAGGGCGGCAGCGGGTTCCTTGTTCCTGATCTCCGTTTCACGCGCAGCAACGGACTAGAGCTCAGTCTGCCTTATTATTGGCGGCTCTCGCCCAACCGCGACCTGGCCGTGACACCTCACCTCTACACCGAGGTGTTGCCTATGCTCGAGATGGAATACCGCCAGGTCAGCGGTCTCGGCGCCTTACGGCTCGCCGGTTTTGTCACCAGTGGCTCGCCCCGGCTGACCGGCCCACCAGGGGCACCGCCCGTGCTCGGCGAAAGGCGATTACGCGCCTATCTGGAAGGCAATGGCCGCTTCCAGCTTGACCCCAATTGGAGATTAACCGCCGCGGGCCGCTATACCAGCGATCGAACGTTTCTGCGCAGATACGACATTTCGCGTGACGACCGGTTACGCTCATTCGTCGATGTCGAGAGATTGGCGAACAATAGCTACATTTCGGTTGCCGGCTGGGCCTTCCAGGGGCTGCGGCCAACCGACCGCAATGGTCAGCAGCCGATCCTGCTGCCGGCGATTGATGCCCGTTGGCGCCTGGACGACATGGCTGGCGGACACATCGAATTGCGCGCCAATAGTCTCGCGCTGTTTCGGACCGAGGGCCAGGATACCCAGCGCGCCTTTGCCAGTGTGCGCTACGAGCGGCGTGACCTAACCCCGCTCGGCCAGGAACTGGTGCTGACCGCCTTCGTTCGCACCGACCTCTATAATGCCTCGGACGTTCTGCTGAATCCGGTGCCGGCCTATCGCGGCGAAGAAGGGTGGAACGGCCGATTCATTGCCGCGGCCGCGGCCGACTTGCGTTGGCCGCTGATCGGCTCCCTGTTCGACGGCTTCCAACGTCTTACACCGCGAATTCAGCTGGTGGCCTCGCATGCAAGTGCAAATCTAGATATCCCCAACGAAGATGCGCGCGCGGTCGAGCTCGAGGATTCTAGCCTTTTCGCCCTCAACCGCTTTCCGGGTTACGACCGCTGGGAAGAAGGCGTCCGCCTCACCTACGGAGCGGATTGGGCCTTAGACCGGCGCGGCCTTTCGATCCGCACCAATATCGGCCAGAGCTACCGGATCGACCAGGACACGCCGTTGGTGCCGCCCGGCACCGGCCTTTCCGACCGGTTTTCGGACTTCGTCGGACGCACGACTCTGCGAGTGGGCCGCAGGATCAGCCTGGTCCACCGGTTCCGGCTCGATAAGGACAATCTGGCCATCCGCCGCAACGAGATCGACGCAACCGTCGGCAGCCGGCGCACCTACGCCACCGCCGGTTATCTGCGCCTCGACCGGGACATTACGCCTAGTTTCGAGGATCTGCGCGATCGCGAGGAAGTTCGTTTTGGTGGGCGACTGCAATTCGCCCGCTACTGGTCGATCTTCGGTTCGGCGGTTGTCGACCTGACCAGCCACCGCGAGGATCCCCTGTCGCTGTCTGACGGATTCGCGCCGGTCCGGCACCGCCTCGGCATCCTCTATGACGATGATTGTATCGAGCTTGGCGTCACTTGGCGGCGCGACTATGAAGCGACCGGGGACGCGCGGAGGGGCAACACCTTCCTGATACGCGTAGCCCTGCGCAATTTGGGCCGCTAAGCTGCGGTTCAGCCATGATATTGCAGGTTTATTGCCTGCCTTTTTCGGAGGAATGATGAAGCTTGGTAGGTATTCCAGGGCGGCGATGGCGTTGAGTGCCGCCCTGCTCTCCTGCGTTGCCGCAGCGCAGACAACACGCCTGCAGATACCGTCCGACGTGCAGTTCGTCGGGCGACAGGACACCGGCGTGCGCAAGGCGACCGCCATCGTCAACGGCGAGGTGATCACCGAGAGCGACATCGACCACCGACTCGCTTTGTTGCTGGCTTCGAATCGGATCACGCTGCCGCCCGAGGAGGTGCAGCGAGTACGGGCGCAGGTGTTGCGCAATCTGATCGACGAAACCCTCCAGATCCAAGCGGCGACAGAGGAAGAAATTTCCGTCGAGGACGCCGAGGTGAACCAGTATTTTGAGCGCTTCGCCCAGAGCTTCGGCCGTACACCGCAGGTCTTTGTCACCCAGCTGAGGGCGATCGGTTCCTCGGAACGTTCGCTAAAGCGCCAGATCCGCGGCGAGATTGCCTGGGCGCGCTTGCGCGGCCGCTGGATCGAGCCGTTCGTCACGGTCGGCGACGATGAGGTCGATGCGATCCTCACGCGCTTGAACGCCTCGCGCGGTACCGCCGAATATCGCGTCGCCGAAATCTTCATCTCGGCGACACCGGAAACCGCAGCCGAGGCGCGGGCCAATGCGGCTCGCATAGTCCAGCAAATCCGCGCAGGCGCCTCGTTCGCTGCTTATGCCCGCCAGTTTTCCGAAGCCTCGACCGCGGCCTTAGGTGGCGATCTCGGCTGGGTTCGCGCGGAGCAATTGCCGCCCGAGCTCGCGGCAATGGTGACGCGTATGCCGGCCAGTACGATCAGCGAACCGATCGAGGTTCCCGGCGGCTACTCGATCGTGCTGCTTGCAGACTCCCGCCAAATCCTCACCGCCGATCCACGTGATGCGCAGCTCAGCTTGATGCAGCTCTCGATCGCAATGGCGGCCGGAACCAGCGAAGCACAAGCGCAGGCACGCGCCCGCCAACTGGAGGCAGCAACCCGGGCGATGGGCGGTTGCGGCCGCGCCCAGGAAGTCGCGACCTCGATCGGTGCCGAGCTGATCTCCAACGATCAGGTGCCAGTGCGCGATCTGCCGCAGCAGCTGCAACAGCTTTTGCTGGGCCTCAACGTCGGTCAGGCGACACCGCCCTTTGGTTCTAGCGAGCGCGTCAGCGTTCTCGTCCTGTGCGGTCGCGATGATCCGCAGCAGGCTTCGCTACCAACCCCTCAAGAGATCGAGGAGCGCCTGCGCGAAGAGCGGGTTAATCGCCGCGCCCAGCGCTTCCTGCGAGACCTGCGCCGCGACGCGGTGATCGATTATCGCTGATATCGCCCCACTCGCAGTTTCACTCGGGGATCCGGCCGGGATCGGGCCGGAAGTCGTTGCAAGGAGCTGGGAGAGGCGCCGCACAGAGCGACTGCCTATTTTTTTTGCGGTAGGCAATGAGCGCGCGCTCAACGCCGTCTGCAACGGTCCGGTTGCTGTAATCGGCCAACCGGCCGAGGCCGAATTCGTTTTTGACAAGGCATTGCCGCTGATCCGCGTCGCGGAAGCGCCCGGCACGGCCGCCAATGAAGAGGCGGTTGCAGCGCGCAATTCACTCGATGCGCTCGAGCTCGCGGTCGGCCTGGCGCGCTCCGGCACCGCTGCTGCTCTGGTCACCGGGCCGGTCTCGAAGGCCCGCCTCTACATGGTAGGCTTTACCCATCCGGGCCAGACCGAGTTCGTCGCCGAACGCTGCGGGGTTGCCTCCGAGCTGATCGCGATGATGCTGGCCGGCCCGACCCTGAGGGTGATTCCGGTCACCACCCATATCCCGCTGCGCGAAGTTATCGAACGTCTGACCACCGATCTCATCGTCGCCAAGGCAAAGGCGGCGATCAGGGGCCTGCAACGTCAGTTCGGAATCGAGCAGCCACGGCTTGCGGTCGCCGGTCTTAATCCTCATGCCGGCGAGCAGGGCGCGCTCGGCCGCGAAGAGATCGAGATCATCGAGCCGGCGATCGAGCGATTGCAAGACGAAGGCCATGAGGTCAGCGGCCCGCATCCGCCCGACGTCATGTTCAACACCGCGCGGCGGCGCGGCTACGATGCCGCCTTGTGCATGTACCACGACCAGGGCTTAATCCCTCTCAAGGCGCTGCATTTCGAGGAGGGAATCAACGTCACCTTGGGGTTGCCGATCGTCCGCACCTCGCCTGACCATGGCACCGCCTTCGACATTGCCGGCCGCAATGTAGCCGATCCTCGTGCCATGATCGCCGCTATCCGCACCGCGGGAGAATGTGCCCGGCGGCTCGCGGCCGCGTGAGGTGGACTCCTTGCCGCCGCTGAGGGAGGTGATCGCTCGCCACGGGCTCTCGGCCGCCAGGGCGCTAGGTCAAAATTTCATCCTCGACGAGCAACTGCTCGATCGCATTGTTCGCGCTGCCGGTCCGCCCGACCAGCAACGCGTCTACGAGGTCGGACCCGGCCCCGGCGGGCTTACACGCGCCCTGCTACGCGCCGGTGCAGCGGTGACCGTGGTGGAGCGTGATACGCGCTTTCTCGAACCTCTACGGGAACTGGCCGCCTCCTGCCCCGGTCGTCTAAGTATCATCGAAGGTGATGCGCTTGGCGTCGATGAGCCGCAGGCAATCGGGCCAGCCAACGTCGTCGCCAACTTGCCTTACAACATAGCGACACCGTTGTTGGTTCGCTGGCTAAGCGGGAGCCACTGGCCGCCCTGGTGGCAGTCGCTAACCCTGATGTTCCAGTTGGAGGTAGCGCGGCGGATCGTGGCGATCCCCGGCACGCGTGATTACGGCCGCCTGGCTGTTCTCTCCCAATGGCGCTCACGGCCCCGATTACTGATGAAGATTCATCGCTCGGCATTCGTGCCGCCACCCAAGGTAATGTCGGCGTTGGTTCGCATCGAATCGATCGAGCAACCTGCGGGTGTCGACGCCGCGTCGATCGAGCGACTTACCGCGGCAGCCTTTGGCCAGCGGCGCAAGATGATGCGCCGTTCGCTCCAGGCTCTGCCCGGTGCGCTCGAAGCGCTGGCGCAGCTTGGAATTGATCCCGAGCGGCGCGCCGAGACTCTAAGCGTCGAAGATTTCGTCAGGCTGGCGCGTAGGCTGCCCGCCCAGACCCAAGCCTAATTGGGTTGCGGTGGCGGCGCCTGTGGCGCGCCTTGCTCCGGGCGTTGCGCTGCAAGCAGCTCCGGCGGCGGCCCGCGTTCGATCACGACCGACAGCTGCTGTGCCTGCGGACAAGCCTGGCCGCAAAGCGATCGCAATCGCACCAGGTTGACGCGCGCGCGATCGATCGCACCGCGCTGCACGAACGCTTCGCCCTGGCCGCGCAGGGCGTTGAGATCGTTCGGCTCGAGCCTCAGGGCCTGCGCATAAAAACGGATCGCCTTGCCCGGCATGCGCTGCAACTGCGCTTCGCGGCCGAGGGCTATGTAAGCGGGGCGATTGCGCGGATCGACCGCCAATGCGGTTTCGAGCAGGTCCATCGCCTGATCGTGATGGCCAGTCGCGCTCAGCCGCTGAGCTTCGGTCACAAGTTCGACCGAGCGCGGATCGATCTGGTCGTCAGGCCTCTGGCCGAGGCTACTGCTCGCCATGGTTGCGGCCGCGAGAGCAACCGCCAGGGCAATAGGGGTGATACGCATCAAATACTCCATCGAAGGGCTTCGCGGTGGAACTAGCACGGCGGGCGCCAGCGCGCGACGAAAAAGCCGTCGGTACCGTCCCGACCCGGGCTCAACAGGCGGCCCGGACCGGCATTCCGTCCTGCCGGGAGCGGCACCCGATCTTCGATCCACGATGAACGGACAGTGAAGTCGACAGCCTGCTTCCGCCCTTCAGTCACCAATAGCGAGCAGACGGCATAGACCAGCCGGCCCCGAGGCCGGACCAGGCTAGCTCCCAGGTCGAGCAGCCGGCGCTGCAGACTGGTGAAATGATCAAGGCGATCCGGCGTGATTCGCCAGCGACCCTCGGGGTTACGGCGCCAGGTCCCGGAGCCGGAGCAAGGGGCATCGACCAGCACCAGATCGGCAAGACCCGCCCAGTGTGATAGCGGCGCTTCTTCCTGACCGGCAACCAGCGGCAAGATGTCGACGATCGTCACGCCGGCGCGCCGCAATCGAGGCCGCATCCGCGCTAACCGGGCCGGGTCAGAATCGCAGGCCAGGATCAAGCCGCGATTGCCCATTTCGGCCGCCAGTGCGAGCGCCTTGCCGCCAGCACCGGCGCACAGGTCGATGACCTGCTGCTCGGGCGCGGCCTCGCAGGCCAGGCTGACGAGTTGGCTGCCCTCGTCCTGAATCTCTACTTTTCCCTCTTGCCACGCCGGCTCGCGCTCGACTGGCCGCGGTTCGCACAGCCGCAGACCGATCGGCGAGTGCGGTGTCGGCTGAACGTCTTGCAGCTCGCGAAGCACGGAGTCGCGCGCAGCCATTAGCCGGTTCACCCGGAGGTCGAGCGACGCACGATCGAGCAAGGCGGACAGTTCATCGTCACCGATCAACGGGTCAAAAAGTTCGCGGAGCCAGGCTGGCATAATTGCCGCGGCCGCAACCGGCTCATCCGCGAGCTCAGGTGCGGGCCCGTAGCGCGAACCGTCGAACAGTTTCTCGATCGCCGGATCGTCGCGGGCTAGGCCGAGCAAGGCGGCACGCCCGCTCGGCGGCCGCTCGCCGCCGCGCCGAATCGCGCGATAGACCAGGTCGCGAATGGCGCGTCGGTCGCCCGAACCGGCAAAGCGGCGGTTTCTGAAATAGTCCGCTATGACGGCATCGGCCGCGGCGCCGCCGGAGCAGGCAGCAACGAGGATTGCGTCGAGTAATTCGATCGCCGCCTGCGCGCGCGCCGAAGGGGTCACCCTCTTGTCTCAGCGAAACGGATAGTTCGGCGCCTCGCGCGTGATCGCGATGTCGTGGACATGGCTCTCGCTGAGGCCGGCATTGGTGATGCGCACGAACTTCGCCTTGCGCAGTTCGGCCAGGTTGCGCGCACCGGTATAACCCATCGCGGCCTTCACCCCGCCGACCAGCTGATGGACCACGTCTCGGGCATGGCCCTTATAGGGCACCTGGCCCTCGATTCCTTCTGGCACCAATTTCAGCTGATCCTTGATGTC
The DNA here is from genome assembly GCA_052386895.1 of Sphingosinicella sp. Lineage (GTDB taxonomy): Bacteria > Pseudomonadota > Alphaproteobacteria > Sphingomonadales > Sphingomonadaceae > Allosphingosinicella. The sequence continues at coordinate 61,075 of JBQTJR010000020.1, read as the reverse complement.
CTGTTGAAAATAGCGGTCTGCCGAGCCGCGAGCCATAGCGCCAAGCGAGCCCATGCCGCGATAGGATTTGTAGGCTCGGCCCTGGTAGAGGAAGGTTTCGCCAGGCGCTTCTTCGGTTCCAGCGAGCAGGGATCCAATCATCACCGCGGAGGCACCCCCAGCCAGCGCCTTAGCGATATCGCCGCTGGTGCGGATGCCACCGTCACCAATGACTGGCGTGTCGTTTTTGCCGGCTTCCTCGGCCGCACTCATGATCGCGCTGAGCTGGGGCATGCCGACACCTGCCACCACCCGCGTGGTGCAGATCGACCCCGGCCCGATCCCGACCTTGATCGCGTCGGCGCCGGCATCGATCAAAGCCCGCGTCGCCTCACCGGTCGCGACATTGCCGGCAACCACCTGGACATTGTTGGAACGGCGCTTGATCCGATCCACCGCAATGGCGACTTCGCGATTGTGGCCGTGGGCGGTATCGATGACGATCAGGTCACACTCGGCATCCATCAAGGCTTCACTGCGCTCGAAGCCGAGATCGCCAACCGTGGTCGCGGCTGCGACACGCAGCCGCCCCGCCTCGTCCTTGGTGGCGTCGGGATAGGCGACCGCCTTCTCGATATCCTTGACAGTGATCAGGCCAACGCAGCGCCTATCGTCATCGACGACAATGAGCTTCTCGATCCGCCGCTGGTGCAACCTTCGCCGGGCCTCTTCGTGCGACACGCCCGGTCCCACCGTCTCGAGATTGTCGCGGGTCATCAGCTCCGAGACCTTTTGCCTGGGGTCTTCCGCGAATCGGACGTCGCGATGCGTGAGAATGCCCGCTAGGCGGCCGCCATTTTCGGTGACGGGAATCCCGGAAATCCGGTGCCGATTCATCAACTCGAGCGCCTCAGCCAGCGTCTGGTCGGGCGACAAGGTGATCGGATTGACGATCATGCCACTTTCGAAGCGCTTCACCGAGCGCACCGCATCAGCCTGCGCCGCGACATCCATGTTGCGATGAAGAACGCCGAGCCCGCCGAGCTGGGCCATGACGATTGCCATGTCGGCCTCGGTGACGGTGTCCATCGCCGACGAAAGGATCGGGACGTTGAGCGCGATGTCGCGCGACACCCGCGTCTTTGTGACCGCCTGGCTGGGCAGCACTTCCGAGGCCGCCGGCTGCAGCAGCACGTCATCGAAGGTCAGGCCGAGAGGGATTTTGCTTTCGGCGCTCACTCGGCGGCTCTTCCGGTAAAGATGGCAGGATCGGCAAGCCGGCGGCCGAGCGCCACCATCAAATTGGCATCCTCGGCCGCTCCGCCGAGTTCGAGCGTCGGACCCGGCTCGTCGTCCGGCCCATGATAGGAGCCGGAGAGAAACGCATTGACCCGCTCCATGTCGGCGAACGATCCCCCGACAACGAAACCGGGTATGCCGTTGCGGGTGAGCGCCCAGCCATCATGCCGTTGAGCGAGGATGTCGGCATCGCGATCGGTGTCGAGCCGGCGGCCCATGGCAGCCACCGTCGCCCCAATCACAGCCTCGATCGGCGGGTTAGCGGGACCGAGCATGGCGACCGGCAGACCTGCCGGGTGAATCGCGATCGTATCGAGGTTGAGGCCAGCAAGGATCGAAGCCGCCGGTACTGGCGGATTGGTGGCGAAATACTCGGCGCCGAGCAGGCCGACCTCCTCGGCGGTGGTGGCGAGAAAGAGGACATCGCGGACCGGGCGGGGCTGTTGCGCAAGCCGGCCGGCAATCTCGATCATTGCCGCAACGCCGCTGGCATTGTCGACGGCGCCGTTGCAGATGCGATCGGCCTCGACTTCCGGCCGGCAAATTCCAAAATGATCCCAGTGGGCGAGGAACATGATATTTTCGCGGGTCTGGCCGCTGCCGCGCAGGCGGCCGACGACATTGTTACTGGCGAACGCGCGAACCTCGGTCGTGATTTGCATGTCGGCTCGAAGCGGTAAGGTAACTGCCCGGAAGGACGAATCGGCCGCGGCGTCGAGCCGTCCGGCTAGGTTCGAGCCGGACGCAACAAGCAAGGATTCGAGTGCGGTGCGCGGCATGGCGCCCACAACCGGCGGCACCAATTGCGCAGCCAGCTTGGTCGTGGTGCGGCGGTAGTTGCGGACGACGAAATTCCACTGCAGCTCGTTGCTGGTGATGGCGATCACTGCCGCCGCACCCGCTTCGGCCAGTGCGCGGACCCGCTGAGCCAGAGGGGGAATCCCCGAAGCGGCGGGCGCATCAGCCAGCAGCAGGATTACGGCGCCGCGCGGATCGCTGCCGGCCAACTGGTCGATGCCGCGATCGGACACGCGCATGCCGTGGCCGACAAAGATGACCGGCCGATTGGCCAGGTTCATCTCAGCGTCCCGCCCCTGCAACGCGATCTGCGCCTGGTCGAAATCGAACGCACGCCAATTGCCGCGCCAGACGATTTGCTGTCGCAGGCTACGCCGTTCGACCAGCGGGACTTGCTGGAACCAGCCCCCGGCGTCGCCCGCCGGCTCCACTCCACGAAGGCGAAGCTGATCGGCGATATAGTTGATTGTCAGCGTTTCACCCTCGGTTCCGGGCGCGCGTCCCATGAACGCGTCGCCGGCGAGGATATCGATGTGACGTCGAAGATCAGTCGTCCCGATCGGCGTGGCCGGCTGGGCCAAAGCGATTTGAGCGTTGATCAGGAAAATCGGCAGAAGGCCGCGCAACAGCTTGGCGAACATGGCGCTGCTTAGGGAGCCCGATTATGGCTGGCAAGCGGTCGGGATGTGGCTAGCCGGCGCGGGCCTTGGCCAGCAACGTGCGCGCCTGCTCCACGTGCAGGGCTTCGATCATCTGCCCTTCGTGGCGCTCGGCGCCGCCGGTGGCGGCCGCGATTAGACGCTTCGCCGCCGCAACCTCCTCGTCATTGGGAGAGAACAAGCGGTTGACGGTATCGATCTGGCTTGGATGGATTACGCACTTGCCATCGAAACCAAATCCGCTCCCTTCCTCGCATTGCGCTTCCAGCCCCTGATCCGCCTCCAGCCGGTTATAGACGCCATCGAAGGCCGGCATGCCGGCCGCCTTCGCCGCCAGCACGATCCGTTGCAAGGCATAGACCAAGCCACGTCGATCCGAATCAAGCGGCAGGCCGAGCGAAACCGCGAGGTCGTTGGTACCAGCGATCAATGCCCGTGCCGCCGGCGCAATAGCTGCCGCCTCGATCACGCCGCGCGGTGTTTCGATCATCGCCATCACCGGCTTGCCCAAAAGCCAGCAACAGTCGGCCGCCTGCTTCGCACTCTCCGCCTTGGGCAAGACAATGTAATCGACCCCGGCCCGGCGGGCGGCGACGACATCTTCGCCGTAATAGGGCGAATTGGTGCGGTTGACCCGCAGCGCTACCGGACGGCCGCCATAGCCCTCGCTCGAGGCCGCGATCGCCGCCTCCCGCGCCGCCGGCTTGTCCGTGTCCGTTACCGAGTCTTCGAGGTCGATGACGATCAGGTCGGCGTCCAGCTCGCGCGCCTTCTGCAGGGCGCGATCGTTCGAAGCGGGAACGAACAGCAGCGAACGGCAGAGGTTAAGATCGGTCATGGCGAATTCCGATTCTGCTTGGATGGGCTGGGCATTTTTATCATGATAGACGCGCCGAGCGGAGAGAGGGAATCGTCATGGAAATGGTGTTCGGGATCGTAGTGGCCTTTGTCCTCCTCTACCTGTTCGCCAGCGTCAAAGTGGTCCGGCAGGGCTATCAATACACGATAGAAAATTTCGGCCGCTTCACCGCGATCGCGCGCCCGGGTCTGAACTTCTACCCGGCTATTTTCTACCGGGTCGGGCGCAAGGTAAACATGATGGAACAGGTGCTCGACGTTCCCAGCCAGGAGATCATCACCAGGGATAATGCGATGGTGTCGACCGACGGCGTGGTTTTCTTCCAGGTGCTCGATTCGGCCAAGGCCGCCTACGAAGTATCCGACCTCTATCTCGCGCTGCTCAACCTAGTGACGACAAACTTGCGCACCGTGATGGGATCGATGGACCTCGACGAAACACTTTCGAAGCGCGACGAAATCAACGCCCGCTTGCTCGACGTCATCGATCACGCGACCAGCCCGTGGGGGGTCAAGATCACCCGAGTCGAAATCAAGGACATCCGCCCGCCCTCGGACATCGTCAATGCGATGGCCCGGCAGATGAAGGCCGAGCGCGACAAGCGGGCTTCGATCCTGGAGGCGGAGGGGCTTCGCGCCTCGGAAATCCTGCGCGCCGAGGGCCAGAAGCAGGCACAGATTCTCGAAGCCGAGGGGCGGCGCGAGGCCGCTTTCCGCGATTCCGAGGCACGCGAACGCGAAGCGGAGGCCGAGGCCAAGGCGACGCAGATGGTCTCCGAAGCGATCGCCGGCGGTAACGCCCAGGCGATCAACTATTTCGTCGCCCAGAAATATGTCGAGGCGGTGGCCGAGTTCGCCCGCTCGCCCAATTCCAAGACCATCCTGTTCCCGGTCGAGGCAACGCAGCTGATCGGCAGCCTCGGCGGCATCGGCGAGCTGGCTCGCGCCGCACTGACCGGTGAGAGCGGCCGTCCGTGGGAAGGGGGCAGTGCACCTATTTCTCGGCCCTCGGTGCCGGCGTCCGGTGAAGGCGGTCGCAAGACGGAAGGGAGTGGCTCGTGAATATCGGCGATCTCGATGCCCATTGGTGGTGGCTGGTCGCCGCTGCCCTGCTCGGCATCCTCGAAATCTTCCTGCCCGGCATCTTCTTGGTGTGGATGGCGGCGGCAGCAGCGATTACCGGCATTATCGTCGCCTTTCTGCCCTTGCCTCTGCCGTTCCAGCTCGCCTTGTTCGGCCTGCTGGCAATGGCGGCCGTTTATGGCGGGCGCCGCCATTATGAGCGCAACCCGGTTCCGAGCAGCGATCCGCTGTTGAACGACCGCATCGCCCGGCTGATAGGCGAGCATGTCACGGTGGTGACTGCGATCGAGAATGGCGAAGGCCGGGTGCGGGTCGGCGACAGCGTCTGGTCCGCGCGGGGCCCCGACGCCCCCGCCGGCGCGCGGATGCGGATAACGGGAGCCCAAGGAGGCTGCCTCAGGGTCGAGACGGTCCAGAGCTTTCCGGCCGAGGAGAAACCAACCTAGGCCGGGCCTGCTTCGCGAGCGTAGCCAGCCCGGCCAAGTGCCGGCGAGCCCGGCGAATGCCCGGTACTATCGCGTAGCCGACATACATTAGTTGCAGGCAGGCGCGAATGACGGGGCGCGCCCTGGCGCCCGCCCGCGCCCAGCGCGGAAAGTGGTAAAGCCGGCGAGCCTCACCTGGCAGCAAGGCGATCGCGCCGGCAACATGCACGGCCTAGAACGGCCGCATTGCCAGCGGCATCCTCGCCGCGAATAGCAGCCGCACGAATTCGGCAGCGGCCGGTGTGAGCCTGAGCTCCACCCGCTCCAGCGCCGCGCGAAGCTCGGGCCGATCTTTCGGAATGTGTTCGGCATCGAGACCAACAAGACCGGCCGCGACCCTTTGCTCGTCGACGAAGCGATCGGCCTCGGCGGCGCTGATCGGACGACCAAACATCTCCTGGCCGCGAATCGCCAACTCGGTGGCGGCGACGTGGATCCAGAGCAACAGATCAGGGTCATCGGCGCGATAGATTCGACCTGTCACCGGATCGGTCCCGGATACGCGGTGATGAATGGCCCTTACCCGCTCGGCCGCCTCCAGCGCCTTTTCGCAGGCGCTGAAATGAATCGTGAACACGTAATCGGTCGTGCGGTGGCCACGGCGCCATGCGTCGCGCCGGTAATCGCTGTGCTGATCAATCGCCGCCATTGCCACCGGGTGAAGCGCCTGCAGCAACAAAGCGGCGAGGCCGGAAATGCCGTAGGCGGAGTGGGTGTAGATCGCCCAGCTGACGCTGCCGGGACCGAACAGGCCGGTATCTTCCGGCGTCAACGAATGCACGCAAGTCACCAGCCGGTCGACCGAAGCGAGGGCTTCGCCGATACCGGGAAGGATGATCCGCGTTTCTTCGCGCACACTCCTCCGTTAGCAGAGCGGGTCAGTGGGCGCAGGTCGGGCTCAATCCACTCGCGACGGGCTGCAACCGAAAACAGGCTTGCTTGGCTGTAAAAAGTCAAAGGCCAGTCGCGCCGGCCTTCTGCCGAAAGCAGCAGTCGGTTGACCCGATCGGCAAGGCACCTGCCCTTGCTGCGCGTCAGCGCCTGACGAACGCCCAGGATGAACATCTGGGTGATCGTTTCGTGATAGCCCTGCGTGTCGTCGTTCACGCCACCAACGCTTTCATTGTAGCGGCGGATCAAGCCGGGCAGATCCCTTTCGGGAACCAGGTCCGGCCGCTCGAGAATGAGCCAGGCGCAGGTGGCGATGTGCGCCTCATGGGTCCATTCCGCCCGTGGCAGGCTGCAATCGATCAAGCCTTGGCCCACGCGGCGCACCGTGGCGACGTCGTCGAACAATCTCGGCTCGAATTCGGTCATCATTTTCAATCCACAAAAAAGGAGCGGGCCCGGCCCGCTCCTCAAATCGATATCTCGTGGGTTAGCCGGGTCAGGCGACGGGAAGGGACGCTGCTTGTGATTGGGGCGGGGTCGCGCCCGCCTGCCGAGGCGCCGCATTCAGGACCGCCTGCTCGACCGCACCCGCAAACCGCGCGAAATTGGTATTGAACAGGTTCACCAGCCTGGCGGCGGTGGCGTCATAATCGGCCTTGTTGCGCCAGGTGTCGCGCGGGTTAAGCATCATAGCTTGGACCGCCGGCACACTGACCGGCACTTCGAAGCCAAACCAGGGATCGGCGCGATAATCGACCGCCGCCAACTCGCCATCGAGCGCAGCCTTCAACAGCGACCGCGTCACCGCGATCGGCATCCGTCGGCCGACGCCATATTTGCCGCCGGTCCAGCCGGTATTTACCAGCCAGCAATCGACCCCACCGTGCGCGATCCGCTCTTTCAACAGATTGCCGTAGACCGACGGGTGGCGCGGCATGAACGGCGCGCCGAAGCAGGTCGAAAAGGTGGCCTGCGGCTCGGTCACCCCGATCTCAGTGCCGGCTACCTTGGCGGTGTAGCCAGAAAGAAAATGGTACATCGCTTGGTCCGGCGTCAGCCGGGCGATGGGCGGCAGCACGCCAAAAGCATCGGCGGTCAGGAAGACGACGTTGCGCGGCACTGGGCCAAGGTTGCTGGCTGAACTGTTGGGGATGAAGTGTATCGGATAGGCGCCGCGGCTGTTCTCGGTCAGGCTGGCGTCGTCGAGATCGAGCGTTCGCGTCCCCGGATCGATGACGACGTTTTCCAGCACCGTGCCGAAGCGCCGCGTCGTGGCAAAGATCTCCGGTTCGGCTTCCTCCGAGAGACGGATCATCTTGGCGTAGCAGCCGCCCTCGAAATTGAACACGGCGGTATCGGACCAGCCATGCTCGTCGTCGCCGATCAGGGTGCGGCTGGCATCGGCAGACAAGGTGGTTTTGCCGGTGCCCGACAGGCCGAAGAAGATCGCCGTGTCGCCGTTCGGGCCGACATTGGCCGAGCAATGCATCGGCATCACCCCGGTCGGCGGCAGCAGGTAATTGAGGATGCTGAACACCGCTTTCTTCATTTCACCAGCATAAGCGGTTCCGCCGATCAGGATCAGCCGCTCGCTCATGCTGACGCCGATCACCGTCTCCGAACGGGTCCCGTGGCGCTCGGGTTCGGCGACGAAGCTCGGCAAATCGATGATTGTGAACTGCGGCTCGAAATCGGCTAGTTCCTCCTCTGCCGGCCGGACCAGCAGGGTGCGGATGAACAGGCTGTGCCAGGCTAGCTCGTTGATTACTCGTACCCGCAGTCGGTGCTCCCGCTGCGAGCCGCCATAGAGATCCTGCACGAACAAAGTTTCGCGCTCACCGAGTGCGGCCAGGAAATCGGCCTTCAGCGCGGCGAAATGCGCCGGCGTCATCGCCTGGTTATTGTCCCACCAAATGATCTGCTCCGTTTCGTCCTCGCGGACGATGAACTTGTCGTTTGCCGAGCGGCCGGTGTGGCGGCCGGTGGCGACGACCAGCGGCCCGTCGCGAGCGAGGAGGCCCTCTTCGCGGCGGACAGCCAACTCGACGAGCGGCGCTGTCTCCAGATTCCAGTAGAGCCGGGCCCCGGTCCGGATGCCCTGCCGCTCCAAATCATGTTTCGAGACCCTGACGGCCAAAATGCTTGTTCCCATGAAAAATCAGCCGCACTCGGCGGCATTCGTCGCGGACATATCGGAGGGGCCCGCTCGCGTCAAAGGGTGGTCCCTCAGGGCAGGCTCGGCTAAGCCGCCACGCGGGGAGCGTTTTTTCGATGCCGACAGCCGATCCGCCCACCATCGCGCTGGTCGACGATGACCGCAACATCCTGACCTCGCTGTCGGTGGCGCTGCGTTCGGAAGGATTCGAAACGCGGCTCTATTCCGACGGCGAGAGCGCGCTGAAGGCGCTTTGCGACAACCCGCCTTCGCTGGCGCTGCTCGATATCAAGATGCCGCGGATGGACGGGATGGAATTGCTGCGTCGCTTGCGCGAGCGGTGCAATTTCCCGGTAATCTTCCTGACGTCGCGCGACGAAGAGATCGACCAGGCGCTCGGGCTGTCTCTCGGCGCCGACGATTATATCACCAAGCCCTTCTCACAGCGGCTGGTGCTCGCCCGCATCCGCGCCGTGCTGCGGCGAAGCGAGATACGCGAAGCGACGGCCGACGCTGGAAATGGCGAAGAACCGGTGCTCGAACGCGGAAGGTTGCGAATGGACCCGGCGCGTCACCGGGTGAGTTGGAACGGCCATTCGATCCCGCTTACCGTTACCGAGTTCCTGATCCTTGAGACGCTGGCGCAGCGGCCGGGCGTGGTGAAATCGCGCAACCAGTTGATGGATGTCGCCTATCAGGACGATATCTATGTCGACGACCGCACTATCGACAGCCACATCAAGCGGATCCGCCGCAAGTTCCGCGAGGCCGATGGCGAGTTCAACGCGATCGAAACCCTGTACGGGGTGGGTTACCGCATTGCCGAGGAATGACGCCAGTCCGCTTCCCGGCGAGGATCGCGAGCTGCGGCTCGGCTGGTCGCGGCAACTGTCACTTCGCCAGCGCATCCTCGCGGTCAATATCTTTGCGATCATCATCCTCGCCGGCTCAATTTTCTACCTCGACGGCTTCCGCAGCCGGCTCACCCAAGAACGTATCAAGCAATCGCAGGCGCAAGCGGTCATGATGGCCAATCTGTTGGGGGCGTTGCCTGAGCCAAGCTGGCCGCCGGTGCTGGTCCTGCTGGGACGCGATTCCGGCGCGCGGCTGCGCGTCTATGGGCGCGGCGGACAGCGGCTGGGCGACAGCTGGCAAGGCGCCCCACCCACATACAACTTACGCGAACCGGCCCGCGAACCATTCTTCGAACGCATAGCGCTGGCGCTGGACAATGGCTTCGACGCGATCGTCGGCGCCCGCCAACCGCCCCAGCTCGATCAGTCAGCGCCAGATCGTCTCGCGAGCTGGCCGGAAGCGCAAAGGGCATTGTCGAGCGGCGCACCGGCAAGCGAGCTTCGCCGCGCACCGGAAGGCACGCCCTATATCAGCGCCGCCGCTCGCGTTGGCGGCGATCCCCAACGCGTACTGCTGTTGACGATAAACGCCCGCGACATCCGGGAAGTGGTTCGATCCGAGCGGCTTTCGCTGGCGCTGATCCTGGCGGCGACTTTGGTGCTGTCGGTGATGCTTTCCCGCTTCCTCGCGCGCACCATCGCCAATCCACTGCGCCGGCTGGCGCTTGCCGCGCATCGAGTCCGCCTCGGGCGGGCGCGCGAAGTCGAGCTGCCCGTCTCTTCTACCCGGCGCGACGAGATCGGCCTGCTGGCGCGTGCGCTACACGACATGACCCTGACCCTTCGGCAGCGTATCGACGCGACCGAGGCCTTCGCCTCCGAGGTTACGCACGAACTCAAGAATCCGCTCGCCTCGCTGCGATCGGCGGTCGATTCGCTCGAACGTATCGATGAGCCCGGCCTGCGACGCGAGCTGCTCGACGTGGCGCGCGAGGATGTCGCCCGGCTCGACCGGCTGGTTGTCGATATTGCAGAGGCGTCGCGGCTCGACGCCGAACTATCACGCGCGACCTTCGATCCTGTCGATCTCGGCAAGCTGATCGAATCGATGCTGCCTCACTGGCAGAGCCACGGCGGCGAGCAGGCCCAGCTTCGTTTCCGCCCACGCGAAGATCGCCGTGTGCTGGTTCACGCCGATGAATCGCGGCTCGCCCGCCTGCTCGAGAATCTCATCGACAATGCCATTTCCTTTTCGCCCGAGGGCGGCACAATCGACATCGGCATGGTCGCCGGCAAAGACGATAACGAGGTCCGAATCGAGATCGAGGACGACGGCCCGGGCGTGCCAACCGATCTGCGCGAGACCATTTTCCAGCGCTTCACAAGCATCCGCTCGGAACAGGACTTCGGCCGTCATTCCGGGCTTGGTCTTGCCATCGCGCGCGCCATTGCCGAGGGACATGGCGGCCAGATCCACGCCGAGGATCGCGCGGATGGGCGCAGCGGCGCGCGATTCGTGCTGAAACTGCCGATGGCGGAAACATGACCGAAGTCGACCCGGATGTTGCAACGGTCCACGCGACCTGCGTGGCGATTGCCGGACGTGCCGTGCTGATCGTCGGCCATGCCGGCGCCGGCAAATCTGACCTGGCAATACGCCTGATCGATCGCGGGGCCCACTTGGTTAGCGACGACTACACGTTGGTGCGCCGGACAGCAGGCCGGCTCCTGGCGACTCCCCCTGATACCATCGCCGGCAAGATCGAGCTGCGCGGCGTCGGGCTTGTGGACCTGCCACCAGATCGAGACGTGCCGGTGGCGTTGCTCGTCGATCTCGATCTGCCGCCCACCCGGCTGCCAGAGCCCGGTGCCGTCCGCACGATCGCCGGCGTCGAATTGCCGGTAGTCGGGCTAGAGGGTCATGAACCTTCGGCGCCGATCAAGCTCGAGGCGGCACTGAAGAGCTTCGGCCGGTTCGGCCGGTTAGAAAACTAGATGGCAGCGAAGACGGATCCCAAGCGCATAGTGCTGGTCACCGGTCTTTCGGGCGCGGGCAAATCGACCGCATTAAAGACCCTCGAGGATCTGGGTTGGGAAGTGGTCGACAATTTGCCCTTGTCGCTGCTCGATCCCTTGCTCGCATCGCCCAACGCACCGGGTGCCGAGCGCCGCCGGCCGCTTGCGCTCGGGCTCGATTGCCGCACCCGCGGCTTTGATGCCGATCATGTCGTCCGCCAGGCCGGGCGCCTGGGCAAGGAGCGCGACACACCAATCGAAATCCTGTTCCTGGAATGCCAGACCGGCGAACTGGTGCGGCGCTATTCCGAATCGCGCCGTCGCCACCCGCTGGCGCCCGATCGCCCCGCCAGTGACGGCATCAAGGAGGAGCGAGATCTCGTCGGTCCTTTGAGGCGCTGGGCCGATCACGTGATCGACACGACCGACAGCGATGCCCATGGCCTTCAGCAGCAAATCCGCGAACGCTTCCACGCCGAAAACCCGTTGACGGTCAGCCTGATCTCGTTCGGTTATTCCCAAGGACTGCCCCGCGACGCCGACCTCGTGTTCGACATGCGGTTCCTGCGTAATCCGCACTGGCAGAAAGAGCTGCGCGACCTCAGCGGCCTCGACCAGGCGGTTTGCGACCATATCGCGGCCGACGAGTCCTATGTTCCGGCGCTTGAGCAGATCGAGAGACTGCTGATCAGACTCGTTCCTCGCTACGCCGCCGAAGGAAAATCCTATCTCTCCATCGCGTTCGGATGTACCGGCGGCCGACATCGATCGGTGCATGTCGCGGAGCGGGTCGCGGAGCGGTTGCGAAAGGAAGGATTTTCCCCCACCTTGCACCATCGTGATCTCGTCGCCCCGCCGCCCGAAGGGACCGAGCGGCCCGCGGGGGCAAAAAGGACAAGGCGGACGGCCTCTTCTAGGTGAATCAATGATAGGTTTGGTGCTGGTTACCCATGGCCGTCTTGCGGCCGAATTCATTGTGGCGATGGAACATGTCGTGGGCCCGCAGGACGCGATCGAGGCGGTGTGCATTGGCGCCGAGGACGACATGGAGGCACGCCGTGACGACATTGCCAAGGCTCTCTCCAAGGTCGATCTGGGGGATGGCGTGATCATCCTCACTGACCTGTTCGGCGGCACGCCTTCAAATCTCGCCATCTCGCTGATGAAGACCGACAAGATCGAAGTGATCGCCGGCGTCAACCTACCGATGCTGATCCGGCTCGAAGGTGCGCGCAAGTGCATGGACGTGAAGGCGGCGGTGGCGGCGGCCCGCGAAGCCGGACGAAAATATATTTCGGTGGCCTCCGAAGTCCTCGGCGAGGCCGCCGCTTGATCCTGGATGGCGGAGGCAAGTCGCACCGTCCGGCTGATCAACAAGCGAGGCCTGCACGCCCGCGCCAGTGCCCGCTTCGTCACTCTCGCGAGCGAGGTCGACGCCGAGATCGAAGTGGAAAAAGACGGCACGGCTGTCTGCGGGACTTCGATCATGGGGCTGATGATGCTGGGGGCGGCGATGGGCGATTCGATCACTATCAGCGCCAAGGGGGAAAGCGCCGAGGACGCGGTGCGACGGCTGGCCGATCTGGTTGAGGCCCGCTTCAACGAAGAAGCCTGACCGAGCCATGCCCAGGCAGGTCACCGCTTTCTCCAATCCGCTGGTCAAGCACGCCCGTAGCCTGCGCGAAAAGAAATACCGGAAGCGCGAGGGCCTGTTCCTGGCCGAGGGGTTGCGCATCCTCACCGAAGCACGCGAGGCCGGCCGGCTGCCGGTCCGGCTGTTCTACAGCGACAGCGGTCACAAACTGGTGCGCGCTTTGATCGGAGAAACCGAGGCGGCCGGGGGTGAATCGATTCAGACCACCGACGAGATCCTCCACAAGATCTCGGGCAAAGAGAATCCGCAAACAGTGCTGGGCGTTTACCCGGCGTTCGATACTTCGTTGGCACTAATCGACCGGACGAAGGCCCCGCTCTGGATCGTCGCCCAGGCGCTGCGCGACCCAGGCAATCTCGGCACCATCCTTCGCACCGGCGACGCCGCCGGCGCCGGCGGCCTGATCCTGGTCGACGAGAGCTCCGATCCCTTCTCGGTCGAAGCAGTACGTGCCTCAATGGGTGCGCTCTTCACCCAGCGCATCGCGCTGGCTGGTTGGCAGGAATTTCGGCGCTGGCTGCGCGACGGTCAGGGTCAGCTGATCGGTACTTCACTGCACGCTGAGCAAGACTATCGGCTGGCCCGCTACGAATCGCCCACCTTCATCCTGATCGGCAACGAGGCTCAGGGCCTGCCCAGCGAATATGAAGATGAATGCGATCTGCTGGTGAAGATCCCGATGCTGGGCAAGGCCGACAGCCTCAATGCCGCAGCGGCGGCGGCCATCATGGCCTATGAGGTGCTGCGCCAGCGGCTGCCGGCTTGCTAGGTCTCCCGAGGACTGCGCACCTGCCAGGGCCATGGCGGGCCAGCACCAAGCGATAATAAGCGAGCGATGCGCGGATTAGCAGCCCGGTAGTGACCAGGCTCGGCTGACCTTCTTCGGGATCGAGCGCGGTCGCGCAGAGAACATAGGCCAAGGCGGTCAGCGTCAGGAGCGGGGCTAACGGAAAGAACGGCATGCGAAACGTGGCATGGGCTGTGGCGTCGCTGCGACGGCCGGCAATCGCTGCCACGGCTATGCCGCTATATATGCCGGCGAGTAACATCGCGGCGAGCCCGTCACTGCCGGCTTCCTGGAGCATGCCGGGCACGATGATGAGCACCGAGGAGGCAGGCGTGAGAACCGAGCCGGTCAGCAGGGTGACGCCGAGCACACCGAGACGGCGGGCAAGGGCGTGGGATGCGGGGTCACGCTCTCGTCGATCATCGAGCCATGGCTAGCCAGAGCGTTCCGGTCGTGCAACGAAGGCGTCATGCGACGAACCGCGCTCGCCCTTTCACTGGGCCTGGCAGCCTGTATTGTTTCGCCATCCCCAGAACCCGAAAGTTACCGAGCGTTGGGACAAGAGCCTGGCTGGAACCTGACGATCAGTGCGGACCGAATCGACTATCTCGGCGATTATGGCGAGACACGGATAAGTGTTCGCCGGCCGGACCCAATCGCACGTCAGGGTGGACGCCGCTTCGAAACCGGCCGGCTGGTGATCGACATCGTCAATTTACGCTGCAACGACGACATGAGCGGCCACGGTTACACCGACCAGGTGACAGTGAGCGCCGACGGGCGCACGGTCACCGGATGCGGCGGCACTCGTCGGCCCGATTGGGACCTGTAGCTTTATGCGGCCGGCGGGCTTATTCGACGGCTTCCGCTTCCACTTCGGCCTGTTCGCTTAGCTTGGTCAGACGGCGCGGGGCTGTTTCCACCACCGGCATCGATTCGATCTCGCGGGCGCCGCTCGACACCTCGAGCTCCTCGAACCTCTTGGCCTGGGTCAGCACCTGGCTTTCAAGGCTGCCGACGAACGCGTTGTAGGCCGCGGTCGCATTTTCCAGGTTGCGGCCAAGCTTGGCGACGTGCGCGCCCATCACCGCCAGCCGAGCGTGAAGTTCCTTGCCGATCCTGGCGATCTCGGCCGCCTCGCTTGCTAGTCTTTCCTGCCGCCATACGCTCGCCACGGTGCGGGCGATGGCCACCAGGTTGGTCGGAGTCGCCAGCAATACCCGCCGTTCATAGGCCCACTCCCACAGCCGATCGTCCTGTTCCAGCGCGGCCGTTAGGAAATGCTCACCGGGGATATAAAGGATGACATAGTCGGCCGCTTCGCCGAACTGGGCCCAATAATTCTTCGAGCCTAGCTGTTCGGCATGTTTGCGAATGGCGGTGGCATGCGCCTTGAGAAGGGATGTGCGCGCCTTGTCGTCGGCTTCTTCGTTCGCGTCGAGATAGGCATTCAAAGAGCATTTGGCGTCGATGATCAGCTTGCGGCCTCCGGGAAGCTGCACGATCACGTCGGGCCGCAACCGGCCTTCGTCGCCTTCGGTCGATACTTCGGTCTGGAAATCGGCATAAGGCGACAGGCCGGCCTGCTCAAGCACGTTGCGCAAACTCTGCTCGCCCCAGCGTCCGCGTGTCTTGGGGCTGGCACGAAGGGCGTTAACCAGCCGCGCCGTCTCCTCACGAACCTGGGTGTGGCCGTCGTGTAGCAGCTTCACCGCTTCGCGGAGCCCGGCATAATGATCGAGCCGTTCCTTCTCGACCGCCTTCAGCCCTTCTTCGTAACGCTTCAGCACCGTCTCGACCGGCTGCAGCAGTGCCTTCATCTGCGCCTCGCTCTTCTCGTTTGCCTGGCTGAAGCGCGCATCGGCCCGCTCGAGAAATTGCTTCTGAATGTCGCCGAGCAGTTTCGAGCCGACCTCGTGAAACTGGGCAGTGAGACCATCCTTTGCTTCACGCAGCTCGGCGAGGCGGGCTTCGAAATTGCGCGCATCCGCTTCAAGCGCGGCAACTCGCGCCGCTGATCGATAGCTTCCGGCAAGCCAGCCGAGCGCCAGCCCGACGGCCAAAGCGACGGTGACGACTATGAGAAGAAGGCTCTGGTCCACGATACAAATCCCGCGAGGAACGAAGCACGAACCTAGACTAGCGCGGCGGCGCGCTCAACCGCCGGCGCAGCACATCATCCGATTTCCCGGGCCCTGATTTAGGCCGCCTGCTGCGGGGCCATTTCCTTGCGCGCCTTGGCGAGCTTTTTCATGATCATGTCGCGCTTCAGCCGCGACAGATGGTCGATGAACAAGATGCCGTTCAGGTGGTCAATCTCGTGCTGCAGGCAGACCGCCAGCAAGCCGTCGATCCACTCCTCGTATTTTGTACCGTCGCCATCGAGCCAGCGGGCGCGCACGCGGTCCGGCCGAATCACCTCTGCATATTGATCCGGCACGGACAGGCATCCTTCCTGGTAGGGAACGGTTGTATCGGACGTTTCGAGGATTTCGGGATTGATGAACACGCGCGGATCGCGCACCGGCTCGCCGCCTTCCTCGACCGGCTCCTGCAGGTCGATCACCAGCAGCCGCTTGGGTACGCCGACCTGGATCGCCGCCAAACCGATGCCGGGCGCCGCGTACATGGTGTCGAACATGTCGTCGATCAGCTTGCGCACGCCATCATCGATCTCCTCCACCGGCGAGGAGATGTGCTTGAGAATCGTGTGGGGCGTTTCGAAGATCGGAAGCAGCGCCATCGCCAAAATCTAGGGCGAACCCCCCTCGCCTTCAAGGAAGCAGCGGCGGATCAGCTCACCGGACGGCGAGCCCGCAGCGCCTGCGCTAGCGTGCCCTCGTCGAGATAATCGAGCTCGCCGCCGACCGGCAGGCCGTGGGCAAGCTGGGTGACGCGAATCGGGAAGGATTCGAGCCGCTCGGCGAGATAATGGGCGGTGGTCTGGCCCTCCAGCGTGGCATTCATCGCCAGCACGACCTCGTCAATCCCCCCGGCCGCAAGGCGGGTAAGCAGCTTGTCGATCGCAAGATCCTCCGGCCGCACGCCTTCCAGCGCCGACAGCCGGCCGCCAAGCACGTGGAATCGGCCGGGGAAAAGCCGCGAGCGATCGAGCGCCCACAGGTCCGCCACTTCCTCGACGACGCAGATCAGCCGAGCATCGCGCCTCGAGTCGGTGCAGACGTGGCAGGGATCGGCGGTATCGGCATTGCCGCAGTTCGAGCAAAGCACCAGTGCCTCGCTCACCTGTTCGAGGGCACGCAGCAACGGCGTCAGCGCCACCTCGCGCTTCTTGAGCAGATAGAGCACGGCGCGTCGGGCCGAACGGGGACCCAGGCCCGGCAAACGCGCCAGCGCGGAAACCAAGGCCTCGATCTGCTGGGAAGCCATAGGCCGACTTAGGGGGCGCGCCGCCGGACCGGCAAGCCGGTTTGGCGTTGGCAGTAGCGCGCACTAGACCGCCAGCCATGCGCCTCGCCTTCATGGGTACGCCGGACTTCGCGGTGCCGACGCTCGACGCGCTGGTCGCGGCGGACCACGAAGTGGTCGCGGTCTATTCCCAGCCGCCGCGCCCGGCGGGCCGAGGCAAGGAGCCCACTCCTTCGCCGGTGCAGGTGCAGGCCGAGGCACTCGGCATCGAAATCCGCACGCCTCTGACTTTGCGCGATACTGCCGCACAAGCGGCCTTTTCTGCGCTCAATCTCGATGCAGCGGTGGTCGCCGCTTACGGGTTGATCCTGCCGGAGCCCATACTGGCGGCACCGGTTCATGGCTGTCTCAATGTCCATGCCTCGCTGCTGCCGCGCTGGCGGGGCGCCGCGCCGATCCAGCGGGCGATCCTCGCCGGCGACACGTGCACCGGCGTTTCAATCATGCGGATGGAACAGGGGCTCGACACAGGCCCGGTCTATGCGGCGAGGGAGATCGCGGTCGGCGAAAAGAACGCCGGCACGCTTGGCGTCGAGCTGGCGGAGATCGGCGCGGCGCTGATGGTCGAAGTCCTCGGCCAGCTCGACAAGCTGGTCCCGGTGCTACAGCCGGCTGATGGCGTTACCTACGCGAGCAAGTTTGACAAGAGCGAAAGCCGATTGGACTTTTCCAGAGCGGCCAAGCAGGTCGAACGGCATGTGCGCGCATTCAGCCCCTCACCTGGCGCCTGGTTCGACTATCGCGGCGAGCGCATCCGCGTCTTGCGCACCCAGGTCGTCGAAGACGCCGGACCGCCAGGCAGCGTGCTCGACGATCGGCTTACCATTGCCTGCGGTGCCGGAGCGATACGGCCCGGGCGGGTGCAACGCAGCGGGCGCAAAATCATGTCCGTCGAGGAACTGCTGCGCGGTTTTCCGATACCGCGCGGCACCAAGCTGGAATGACGCGATTTCGCCTGACCATCGAATATGACGGCCGCCCGTTCATGGGCTGGCAACGCCAGGCGCATGGGCCAACGGTACAACAAGCGATCGAGGAGGCGATCGCCGCCCTGATCGGGGAAGAGGTATCGTTGCACGCCGCCGGCCGCACCGATGCCGGCGTCCATGCGCTGGCGATGACCGCCCATGCCGACATCGAGCGGCCGATCACAAGCTTCCGGCTCGTTGCCGGCCTCAACGCCAAGCTGCGGCCGCAACCGATCGCCATCCTCCACTCCGAAGCAGTACCGGCTGACTTCCATGCTCGGTTCAGCTGTGTCGGCCGACGCTATCTCTACCGCATCGTCAACCGGCGCGCGCCGCTGGCACTCGACGCCGGCCATGCGTGGCGGGTGCCGGTGGTGCTACACGCCGATGTCATGCACCATGCGGCACAGAGACTGGTAGGACGCCACGACTTCACCACCTTCCGCTCCGCCTATTGCCAGGCCGAAAGCCCGGTCAAGACGCTCGACCGGCTGACCGTGACGCGCCGCGGCGAGACGATCGAGATCGAGGCGGCCGCCCGTTCCTTCCTCCACCACCAAGTGCGCTCGATGGTCGGCTGCCTGCAGCTGGTCGGACGAGGCAAATGGTCGGAAGCCGATCTCGTGGCGGCGCTGGACGCCCGCGACCGCAACGCCCTTGGGCTGAATGCCCCACCCGACGGGCTGTATTTCGTCGAGGCGATTTACCCGGAAGGCGAAATTCGGCCGCTCAGGCCGATTTTCTGAGGCCTTCCTCGCCGAACCCAAGGAGGTGCCGGAGCGAGCGATCGAGCATCAGCATTTGCCACAGCAGCCGGCCATAATCGCCCCGTCCGGCGCGATGATCGTCGGCGATCCGAGCCAGCGCTGGCCCATCGAGCCAGCCGCTTCCGACCAGCAAAGGACTGGCGGCGACCGCTGCCGCATCGCTTGCCAGCGCGCCACGGAACCAGGCCGAAACCGGTGTGACGAAGCCCATCTTGCGACGGTGAAGGATGTCGTCCGGCAGGTGCCGGGAAAGCGCCCGTTTCATCAGCCATTTGCCGCGGCCGCCGCGGAGACGCATCCTGGCAGGCAACCGGCCGGCAAATTCGACCAGGCGATGATCGAGCAACGGTTCGCGGGCCTCGAGCCCGACCGCCATGCTGGTGCGATCGATTTTGGCAAGGATATCGCCGGGAAGCCAGATTTTGAGATCGGCATATTGAGCGCGCGAGAGGGGATCGTTTGCCGGCGCTTGTTCGTAGCTGCGAACGTAGCGATCCTCGGCGCGATGGCCGGACAGTTTTTTCGAGAAATTTGACGTGTAAAGCATGACACGCAACTGGGGCGGCGTGACGCCGACCGCACCCGCATAAGCTTCACCGCTCGATTGGCCGACGGCCTGCAGGCTGGTCCGTGCGCGCAGCCATTGCGGCGCCCAATCCAGCTTCGGATAATGGTTGCCCAGCAAGGCGGTCACCGCTCGCAATGGCCGAGGCAACGCGCGCCGCCAGCGTTCCTCGGCAAGAAACAAGCGGTAGCGCCGATAGCCGGCGAAAGCTTCGTCGGCGCCGTCCCCCGACAAGGCGACTTTCCCGCCCTCGCGCGCTAGCTCACAAAGGCGAAAGGTGGCGAGCGCCGAGGCGTCGGCGAAAGGCTCGTCGAACGCGGCGGCAAGCCGGTCGATCAGGATGAAATCGTCGGGGCTGACGACGCGGCGGCGATGCCGGGTCGCGTACAAGGCCGCGACCCGCGCGGCGTGCTCGCTTTCGTCATGATCGGCCTGATCGAAGCCGATCGAGCAGGTTTCGACCGGCGCGCTGCTGGCCTCGGCCATCAATGCCACCACCGCCGAGCTGTCGACGCCGCCCGAGAGAAAGGCGCCGAGCGGCACGTCCGCGATCATCCGCGAACGGACGGCGTTGCGCAGATATTCGGCCAACTCCTCAGCAAGTTCGTCCTCGGAGCGCGGGTCGCTTTGGCTGAAATCGGCATCCCACCAGGAAATCGGCTCGGGCACCCCCTTGCCGCGACGAAGGAGGAGATAATGGCCAGCTGGCAGCTTGCTGACACCGTCGAGGATGGCGGTATCGTCGGGGACATAGCCGAGAGCGAGGAAGTCATCGATCGCGGTCGGGCAGATGTCGCGCCGCACGCGTGGATGGGCGAGCAGCCCCTTGAGCTCGGAGGCGAAAATGAGCGTTCCGTCGGCCAGCAGGCTGTAGTGCAGCGGCTTCACGCCGATGCGATCGCGCGCCAGCAGCAGCATGTCGCGGCGCGAATCGTAGAGCGCGAACGCGAACATGCCGTTGAGCCGTTTCAGACTGTCCGGCCCCCATTGCCGCCAGGCGGCGAGGATAACCTCGGTGTCGCTGTTGGAGAAGAAGACGTGGCCGCGCTGCTCAAGCTCGGCGCGCACCTCGCGGAAATTGTAGATTTCGCCATTGTAACTGACCACACAGCTGCGGTCGGGCGACGCCATCGGCTGGGAGGCCGCGTCGCTGAGGTCGATGATCGCCAGGCGGCGGTGGCCAAGGCCAATCCCCGGCCTGGTCCAAAGTCCGCTGCCGTCGGGCCCGCGATGAGCCAGCACCTCGGTCATTGCCGCCAGCGCGCCAGCATCGACCGGCCTTGGCGCATCGGTGTGGAAAATTCCCGCTATGCCGCACATGGACTATGGTCGCTCAACGGCGAAGCGATCGTCGTCCGGCCCGCGATCGAAGAACCGCCAGCCGATCACCATTACCAGGAAGATCACGATCGCGAAAAATAGCCAGCCATAGACGACATGGTCGAAGCCCTCGGCGGTCTCGATCCCGGTCAAATGCGCGACATAGATCGTTGCCCAGGCGCGAATCCCATTGGCCAGGATCGGCACCACGATGGCCACCATGAGAAAGGTCAGCCGGCGCCGCCACGAACGGAAGCACAGGTGCATCACCAGCGCCGCCAGCGCCAACATCGCAACCAGGAATTTCACCCCTGCGCAGGCCTCGGCGATTTCGAACAGCCCGTTGGGGATGGTGATGTAGATGCCTTCAAAGTAAGCCGGTACGCCGCTCAACCACAACAAGCCGGCTGTCATGTAGGCCGTGACGGTCTGCAACGGCGGGACCAGTTCCTCGCCGATCGGAAGCAGGAATAGGGCGTAGAGGAGCGGAAAAGCGAGCACCCGGGCGACGCGCAGCCCAAGGCAACTGAGCACTGCGCCCTGCATCATCAGCAGCAGACCGGCCTGACGGGCGATGTTGATGTCGCCGACATTGCCGACCAGCCAGACGAACCCGCCTAGGACGATCGAGGCCAATCCCCACATCCAAAAGGCTGGGCTCATCGATCGCAGGTGCGGCACTCGTTGCCACACCAGCCAGGCGATGATCGGCACGATCAGGAGGCAGTGGTTGAAGGTCGAACTGTTCCACCAGACCGAGACCAGGTCGGCCGCGTCACCAATGAACAAGACGAGCAAGCCCGCCCAGGCAGCCCCTAGCATAGCGAGGTGCGCCCGCCAGGTGCCGGCTCGGCGGCGATCCGTCGGCCAGGGAATCGCAAAGGTCATGCTGCCGCCCCGAGACAGGTTACGCCCACCCGTTCCGACGGCTCAGGAAAGAGCAGAGAGTCGAGCGAGTCTAGACAACGATCCCAGCGATAGTGATCGAACACGTGCTGGCGCGCGGCGCGGCCGATAGCGGCGCTACGGGCGGGGTCGGCCAGCAAGCCGACGAGTTCCGAAGCCATCATCTCGGCGCTATCGGTGACGACAAGGTGATGGCCCGGTTCGGCCTCGATCCCGGCGAAGGCAGCTGGACTTGCGACTACAGGCCGGGCCATTGCCATCGCTTCGAGTACCTTGTTCTGGATGCCGCGGGCGATGCGCAAAGGCGCAACGACGATGTCGGCGACCGCTAGCCAGCTGCGCATATCGGCGACTTCGCCGGTGATGGTGACCTGCGGCCCGGCCAGTGCCTTGACCGCGGCCGCCGGGTTGCGCCCGGCGATTACGAAATGCCCGCTCGGCAGCAGCGGCAGGACGTGAAGTGCAAACCAGCGCACCGCGTCGACATTGGGCGGATAATCCATCTGGCCGGTGAAAAGCAGGGTCGGCCGCGGCGGCCGTTGCTCGGGCCGCAAGCAGGGAAAGTCCGCATCGGGATCGAACCGGTGGGAATCGACCCCGTTGGGCAGAGCGTGGATGTTGGCCAAACCGGTCATCGAGCGAAACAAAGCGGCTTCCGCTTCGCTGACGAAGGTAACAGCCTCGGCGCTCGCCGCCACTTCCCGCTCGAACGCCGAAAGCAAGCGCGCCTCGCGGCGATAGAGCCAACTTAGCGGCCACCGGCCTCGAAGGGCATATTCGGCAAATTTCTCGGAATCGACGTCGCCGAAATCCATTACCAGGCGAGCGCGCAGGCTGGCAGGCAGGAACTGCGCGGTCTGGCCGGAATAAGCGAGGACCGCCTCGACGGGGCTCTGGGGCGCCAGTTTTTCATGCACGAAACAACGCAGCGCGGGGCTGTCGAACAGGCGCAGCGACACCGGCTTGCGATGGCGCAGCGCGCCAGCCAGCGCGGCGACTCTCCCTTTGCGCCTGACTGCCACGCAAACATCTCCCAGCCGGCTGCCCATTGCTACGCGTAAGGCAGCAAGGTGCGCCGCATCCGTTTCATTATCGGCAAGGCAGCCGAGATGCACTTTGCCCATCCGACCGAGCCGATCGAGCAGGTGCCACGAGCGGATCTTGTCTCCGCGGTTCGGCGGGAAGGGTATCCGATGAGCGAGGAAGAGAATCTCGTTCATCCCAGCCCCCGGGCGATCAGCGGGCCGACCCGATTCGCGAGCCAAAGCGGCGCGCGCTGCCACAGCGCGACCCGGAAGCGGTAGCGCGGATCGAGCGGATTGACGTGGCGCCCGGCCTCCCCGTTTTCGGTGCGTACGCCGTAAACCAGGGGCTTCTCGTTAAAGCCCCAGATGCGCTTGCGCTGCCAGGGGCCGGTGCCGATCTTCGAGCGACCGAAATCGGCGCTGTGACAGTCGCGAGCAATTCCCAGCCGCAGGGTTTCGTACCAGACGAGATCGTTGGCGTGCCAGCGCCGGGCCTCGGCGGTGCCACCGCCCCAGTAAGGCATGACGCACTGTTTGAAGTAGAAAGTGAGCATCGTCGCCATCGGCCGCTCGCCTTTCCAGGCGATGACGATGTCGGACTCCTCGCCGAACCGGTCGAGCATCGCCTCGAACAGGCTATGCGGGAAAACCGGGGTGCCGAGGTTGCGGACGCTCTCGGCATAGACCTTGCGATGCGCCGCGCGATGGCGGGCGTCGCGGCCGACGCTGACGGTCAGGCCATCTTCCAGAGCGCGACGGACCTCTGCACGCTGGCGCTTTGGAATCGTCGCTAGCAAATCTCCTTCCACGGCCGGCAGCCGCCGCTCGAAATTGGCGTAGAGTCCAGTTTGCTCGCGCCATCCGGCCGGCAGCGTCCCGCCGCGCAGTTCCAGCGAAGGACAGCCGAGCCGGCCACCCAGCGCCCAGCCCGCCGCTGCCAGGCGATCGCCAGCTTCCGCGTCAGCGGCAAGGATTCCACCGCTGGTCGCGAACCCCGGCGCGACCAGGGCGTTGCCAAACAGGCGAGAACGAATTTCGGTCAGCGGCAGCCCGCCGACCAGCTCGCCGCCGCGCTCGGCGACCAGGTAGAAGCCGCGCTGGCGGCAGCCGCGTTCGACTCCCTCGATCCAGTGTGGCCGATGGAACAGCGAGCCGCGCGGATGATGCCGCACGAAGGCGTCGATCCGTTCGCGCTCGCGCGCCTCGGCCAGGTCGGCCAGCCGCACATTGAGGCTTGTGATCGAGGCAGGCGCGTTCATTCCAACCGCGCCTTTTCGTCGGCGATGACTTCGTCGAGCCGTCCCCATTGGTGATCGCGCAGCAGCCGCGAGAGCTTGCCATGCATCGCGGCGAGGCCGGAATAATGGCGGAGACGCGATTTCAGCGGCGCCCGTGACAGCCGCGGCTGACCGGGATCGATCTCCCAGGGGTGAAAATAAAAGACGGCCGGCCGCCCCGCGTGGTCGTTGAGCCTGTTCACCGCCCAGGACGAGAAAGCGTAAGGCAACAGGCGGAAGAAGCCGCCGCCCGCGGCGGGCATCGTTCGGCCGGCGACACGCACGGTCGAGACCGGGAATTCGATTAGGTCGCTGTCGGCGAGCGGTCGCCATGCGAAGCGCGGCGATCCCGGCCAGCCATAATGATCGTGCCGGATCGGTGCGACGCTCGACGAATAGCCATAGCCGTGCTCGGCCAGCACTTGGTGAGCCCACGGCGTGCGCTGATCGATCGAGAAACTGGGCGCGCGATAGCCAGTGACGCGCTGGCCGCCGGCATCCTCGATCGCCGCCCGAGCATGTTCGAGATCGAGCCGGAACTGATCTTCCTTCAAGGTGAAAACGCGGCGGTGATCCCAGCCGTGGCTGGCCAGCTCGTGACCGCTTTCGCTTATCCTGGCGATCAGCTTGGGAAAGCGGGCTGCGATCCAGCCCAAAGTGAAGAAGGTCGCCTTCACCTTGTGTTCGGCAAACAGGTCAAGGACCGCGTCGGTATTGCGCTCAACCCGACTCGGCAGCGAGCCCCAGGCTTCGCGGGCGATCACCGATTCGAACGCGCCAACCTGGAACCAGTCCTCGACATCGACGGTGAGGGCGTTGCGCATCGGCCCTCCCTAGGCAGCGTTGGTCCGATGGACCGATTCGGCGCCTTCAACCCAGTCGACGAGCAGGCCGAGTACCCGGCGCAGGGTCGCCTCCTGCGTCTCGGCCCGTTCCTCGAGTGTGGCGATGCGGCGCGCCAGTTGCGGATCGGAAGCGAAGGCATCGGCTGGCGGCGAAGTTTCGTTCGCGGCCGGCGGTGGAGGGCCTACGCTGCGCAGTGGCAATACTGCTTCATTTGCCTGTGGTTCGTCAGGCCGTGAATTGAGCTCGCTCGCCACCGCGGCGACGATGGGTTCGCCAATGACCTCCTCGCGCTCGACCGCGGCGTGAAGCAACAGGCGTTGCGCCAGCTGGTTGATGCGCCGGGGAATACCTCCACTGAGCCGGTGAATGGCGGCAAAGGCTTCCGGCGTGAAACCTGGCCGGCCTCGGCCGCCGGCGAGGTGAAGGCGATGCTGGATGTAGGCCTGGACCTCGTCGAGCGCCATCGCCTCGAGATGGTGGGAGGCGATGACCCGCTGCCGCAATTGTTCAAGACCTGGGCCGGCCAGGCGATCGCGAAACTCGGGCTGGCCGAGCAGGAGTATTTGGATCAGCGCGCGGCCGGCGACCTGGAAATTGGAGAGCAGCCGCAACTCTTCGAGCGCCGCTACCGGAAGGTTCTGTGCCTCATCGACAATCAGCAAGGTACGCTTGCCGGCGCGCAGTTCGTCGATCAGCCTTTGCTCGATGGCGTCGAGCAACTGGGACTTGTCGCCCTCCGACGCGATGCCGAGCCGCTGCGCCGCCATCCGCAGCAGGTCGTCCGCTCCAACCTGGGTCGATACCAGAGTGATTGCGTTCAGCCGGGCGCGATCGATCGATGCCAGCAGGTAGGCCGCCAGCGTGGATTTGCCGGCGCCGATCTCGCCGGTCAGGACGATGAAGCCCTCGCTTTGCGCAAGGCCATAGCCGAGATAGGCCATCGCCCGACGATGAGTTCGGCTTTCAAACCAGAACCGCGCATCGGGCGTCAGCTGGAAAGGCTGGCCGGTAAACCCGAAATGCTCAAGGTACATCTGCGAGCCCCCGAGCCCTAGAAGCTGAGTCTGAGGCCGAGCTGAGCGGAGCCAACCGTATTCGCCTGAACACCATCGTCGGTGTGATAGAGGCCGAGCGACGAGTTGAGCTGCAGCCGGTCGAACAAGAAGCTCAGGCTGTGGCCGAGCGTGCCGCCGGCGCTGAACACGGGTTCGGCGCCAGCAGCATTGGTGTCGAACCAGCTAGCAAAGGTGCTGAAGCCGACCTGCGAGGTGCGGCTCAACTGGCGTCCCAACGAGGCGTTGAGGCTAAGGCTCTGGGTTTCGACCGGGCCCAGCAAGTTGAAGACCGGATCGGCGGGCCGGCCAAAACGGTTGTGAACGTAACTGGCCCCAGCGCCCCAGCTCCACAGCCGGCCGCTGCCGGAAAAGACCAGGCCGGCCCCGCGCGAACGGGCAGAGTGACCGCGTATGGTCTGCAGCGTCTGGTCGATGCAGACAGCGGAGCCGGGATCGTTGCCGAACACGCAGCCGCCGATCGCACCCGTCAAAGGATCACGCTGGACCTGAAAACCTTGCGGTAAACTACTGATATTGTTTACCAGCCTGTTACTGAACGTCTCGACGGTATCGAACACGGTCAGATTCACGCCGCTGCGCGGGCCGAAACGGTGAGTAAGGTTGCCCATCACCGTCGTGCCGCCGTAGCGATGACCGGCGCGGGCCTGCAGCTCGGTGTGCGCAGTCGGCCGCCAGATCAGGCCGGCATCGTAGATCAGGCCGCTGATCTGGTAGGTCAGCACGCGCGGCCTCGCCGGGTCGGCGCGAGGCCGGCCATCTGGGCCGATCACCGGGTTGCCGGCGGCATCGCGGGCGAAATCGAGTTGGCTCGCTTCGATGTCCTCGTAACCGATTCCGGCAGTGACCGCGAAGGTCGGGCTCAGAGGAACGACGACGTCGCCGCGCACGTAGGTGCCCTGGAAAAGGTGATTGAACTCGCCTTCATTTTCGCTGCGAACGTGGCCGGCGCCAACGGTCCAGCCGATCGGCAGCAGCCCCGGCGCCATGCCAATGCTGGCAGTGGCGTTGTGGGCGATTGAGGAATCGAGATCCTCGCGCGGTCCGCCGGTCGGATTATCATCGTCGATCATGACATAACCGAGCCGGTAAATGCCGGTGATCGCGACCGGCCCGGCACGCGCCGACAGGCTCGGTCCAGCAAAGAAACTATATACTTCAACTGAGGGGTCGCTGACGGTGGTGCCGAGCGCCCGCCCCTCGCCGCCGGTGCGCGTTGCCATGGCGCCGGCATCGAACTGCAGCGCGCCAGGAATGACCTGGGCGTTCACCATGGCGACGCCGGAATGCATGTCGGTGTCGCCGAGCGGCGTCTGGTAATCGAAGTTGCGCTGATAGCGATAGCTTAGCGCAACCGTGATGCGGCGGCTGCGGACGATGCCGTCAACCCCGGCCGCGGCGGTGGTATAGGTCAGAGTATCGCCGCCATCGATGTCGTGGCTCACCACCTGCGAGACTTCGAGGTAGGGCCGGATTTGGCTGCGCTGGCGGATCCGCGCGGGGCGATCGTTCAGCGGTTCGCCCGCATCCGGAGCCGCGGACATGGGCGTGGCCAGCACCGGCTCGCCAAACGACGCGACCGGCGCCGTCTGCAGCTGCTGTGCCTGCGCAACCGATGCGGTCAGCGCGCCAAGCATGGCGACGGCGAGGCTTATCAACTCACGCCGCATGACCGTAGCTTTCATAGCTGCCGAATTTGCGGCTCGAGACCGCGATCGAGGCGCCGTTCAGCACCAGCGCGATGTTGTCGCAGCCGGAGAGCAGGCCGAGAGTCTCGCGCAAATCGGCTTCGACGGTACGGTCGGCGCGCACCACGACCAGTACCTGGCCGACTTGGCAGGCCAGCACGCTGGCGGCCGACGCAACCAGCGCTGGCGGCGAATCGAACAGGATGATGCGGCGGCGATCGCCGGCGATCAACCGCGCCTGCACATCGCGGGTCCGCTCCGACGCGATCAATTCCGGAGCGTTGTTGACCCGGCGGCCGCTGCACAGGATCGAGAGGCCGGGCACGTCGGTGGCGATCACCATGCTCTCCGGATCGACCCCGGGATCGGCCAGCGCATCGATCAGACCCGGGGCCGGCTCGAGGCCGAGAAATCGCGGCAAATCGGGCTTGGCTATGTCGCCATCGACCAGCAGCACCTCGACATCCTGTTCGCCGGCCAGAGACAAAGCGAGGTTCAAGGCGCAAAAGCTCTTTCCCTCACCCGGCTGCGACGAGGCGATCAGCAGCGAGCGCCTTCGCTCCTCGGGCAGTGAAACGCGCCGCGCGATCGCCGCCAGCAGCTGGCGTTTGACCAGCCTGAACTCTTCGGCCAGCCCGGTCGCCGGCGCTTCCGGTACGATGCAGCCGGCGCGAGCCAGCCGCTTGCGATCGATATGCGCGTAATACGGCTTCGGCGCGGGGCGCGAAGAAGCGAACGGAGCCGTCGCTTCGGGGAAAGGCGCTTCGATTGGCAGCCCGGCCGAACGAGGGTCCGGCCGCGGCGCGCGCATCATCCCGCCAAGGTCGAACATACTGGCGGCGCGCTCGATGAGGGGAATGCGGTCGTGTTTCATCACGCCACCTGGCTTCGCTGCCAGAATTCGACGAGGATCAGCAGCACGTAGCTGCCGGCGAGCGCTGCCCCTGCCCCGCCCAGCCGCATCAGCCGCTGGCGGCGGCGCGCCCGCTCCAGCGCGGTCACGACCTCGCTCAAGCTCCCCCAAACCGGCAAATTGGTAACCGCCGCCAGCCGAACCTGGGTCGGGAAAGTTGCCTGGAGCTGGCCGATGACAAACGCGGCTCCAGCACCGGTGCCGACCGCGACGATCAGTACAAGGGTGATGAACAGCGGCCGGTTTGGCGTATTGGGAACCCGCGGCACGCTCGGCGGCTCGACCACCTGCACCGACATCGGATTGGTGCGCGTCTGAACGTCGCTGCGCAACCTTACCTGCTCACGATTGGCGAGCAACTGGTCGTATTGGGTCTTGAGCACCTCATAGTCGCGGTTGAGCCGGGTTTGCTCCGCGGCCAGACCCGGCTCGCTCGACTGGCGCGCGGCGAGTTGCGCTAGATCGGACTGGAGCTGGTTGCGGCGCGCGGTGATCGCGGCGAGCTGTGCCTCGCGCTCGGCCAACATCGCCCGCAGCGAGACGTAGCTCGGATTGGGCATGCCAGCGGTGCCGGCGCGGCGCTCGCGGGCAGCATAGGGCCGCAGCCGCGCGATCTGCTGGCGGGCGGCCAACACGTCGGGATGCTGCTCGGTCCAGCCGCGGGCGAAATTCTGGCTCAGCTGCGCCTCGAGGGAGGCGATCTGGCCGCTGGCGGTGGTCGGAGCCTCACCCATGCCCGGCATGGTCTGTGGCGTCGCCGACAGCTGCGCCCGCATCGCGGAGAGCGCGCCATTGGCGGAAACCACCTGCTGCTCGATATTGACCAGCTCGGCGCGCGCCGCCGACATGCGCTGGCCGATCGAGCCCTCGCCGGGCAGCAGCCCCATAAAGCGCTGCTCGAATTCGACCATCCGCTGCTCGGCTTCGGAAAGCTGGGTTTCGCGGCGCCGCAATTCCTCGTCGAGAAACTGGAGCGACTGGCCGGTCTCACGCCGGTCACCGGACAGGTTCTGCTCGATGAACAAGTCGATCAGCGCCTGGACAGTGGCGGCCGCGGTGCGGGCGTTCTGGCCATTGGAGAAATCGGACAGGTTCGAGAAGGAGGTAAGCTCGATCATACCGTCCGGTAGCGCATTGATCTGGATGCGGCCACGCAGCGCCGTTACCTCGAAGCCGAGATCACGCTCGCTGGCGACACGGCCGTTGAGGTCGGTACGACGCACCACCCGCACGAGATTTTCGTTGGAGGTCAGAGTCTGCTTCAAGCGCAGCAGTTGGTTCTGGCGTTCATCGGGCGTGATCCCCACCTGGTTGGGAAGGATCGACTGCATCTGCACGAACAAGCGAGCTTTCGCCTCGTAGCTGTTGGGGATGAGGGCGATCACCAGCCAGCCGAGCAGCGCCACCGCCCAGGCGACGGCCATGGCGAGCCAACGGCGCCGCCACACTTGGTGCAGCGCAATTCTCAGCTGATCGTAGAGACCGTCCAAGCTGGGCTCCTTCGCGGGCGCCTCAGAACATGCTCTCGGGGATGATGATCACGTCGCCGGGCTCGAGCCGGACGTTGGCCCTGACATCGCCGCGGCGCAGCAGGCTGGCAATGCGCAGATCATATTCGCGCTGCTGGCCGCTGCCGCGATCGACGCGGATCAGACGGGCGCGATCGCCGGCGGCGAACTCGGACAGCCCGCCGACCGCGATCATCGCGTCAAGCAGGGTCATGTTGGCGCGATAGGGAATGGCGGCGGGCCGCTCGGTCGCGCCGACGATACGGATCTGCTGCGAGAAGGTGCCCTGCGGCCGGGTGACCATTACCGACACCAATGGGTCTTGGATGTATTGGCCGAGGATCACCCGGATGTCCTCCGCGAGCTGGGCCGGCGTCTTGCCGACCGCGACCATGTCGGTGATCAAAGGCGTGGTGATCCGCCCGTCGGGCCGGACCTGGACGTTGGCCCCCAGCTCGGAATTGCGCCAGACGAAGATGGTGATCTCGTCTAGGGCGCCGATGACGTAACTCTCGCCGACCGGCTCGCCCTCGCCGACGAAGCTGGCGGGCGGCAGGCTCTCACCGCTGCCGCCGAACGAGGCGCAGGCGGAGAGCGAGAGGAAAGCGGCAAGTGCAGCAAAGGCCGGCGCGGTAAGCATGCGCATGGTCTGTTCCCTTCGACTGGAGCTATCGGCCGAAGAGGTAAAATTATTGTTAGGAACAAGGGCGTTTTGGGGCCCGTCCCAGAAAGGGACCGAGCTATTCCGGGGGGTTAAGCCGAGGCTCTTGCGACAACCTCATCGCCGCCCACAACGAGCTCCCGTGCTGCTGCCTGCGCGAGAAAGGCCTGCGGGCTGGCCGAGAGGCCGTAGGCGCCAGCGAGAAACACCGCGACCAGGTCGCCGACCTCGGCCCGGGGCAGCATGACGTCTTCGGCCAGCCGGTCGAGCGGCGTGCACAGGCAGCCGACGATGCTCGCTTCCTCCTCGGCCGGCGCCGCGAAACGGTTGGCGATTGCCACCGGGAAGTTGCGCCGCACCACTTGGCCGAAATTGCCGGAAGCGGCGAGCTGGTGCTGCATGCCGCCGTCGACCACCAGAAAGGTCTTGCCGCGGCTCTGCTTGCGATCGACGACGCGGGTGAGATAGACCCCCGCCTCGCCGACCAGCCAGCGGCCCAACTCGATCGCGAACTGTGTGTTGGCCAGCACCGGCGGCCGGCTGGCCAGCGCCTCCGCCAGCGCCACCCCGACCGCGGTGATCTCGAGCGGTCGTTCACCGGCAAAATAAGGGATGCCGAAGCCGCCGCCGAGATTGACCAGGGGCG
Source organism: Sphingosinicella sp. (assembly GCA_052386895.1). Taxonomy (GTDB): domain Bacteria; phylum Pseudomonadota; class Alphaproteobacteria; order Sphingomonadales; family Sphingomonadaceae; genus Allosphingosinicella. The sequence continues at coordinate 29,965 of JBQTJR010000020.1, read as the reverse complement.
GCGCGGAGCCGGCTTGCTCGGCAAGGCGGGCGGCGAGATCGAGCGTGGCGCGCTGCGCCTCGATCAGGGCCGCGGCCTCAAGCGCCTGCGATCCGGCGAAGATGTGAAAGCCGCGCCACTCGGCGCCGCTGTCGACGATATGCCGCACCAGCGCCGGCACCCGGTCCCAATCGACTCCAAACGGCCGGGCGCCGCCGCCCATCCGCATGCCCGAGCCCTTAATCTCGAAATCGGGGTTGACCCGTACCGCCAGTCGCGGCCGATTTCCCTGCTGGTCGGCGATCGCCAGGGCACGCGCCATTTCGCCCTCGGATTCGCAGTTGAGCGTAACACCGTTGCCGATCGCCAGTCGCAGCTCCTCGTCGCTCTTACCCGGCCCGGCAAAGCTGACCCGCCCGGAATCGGCGCCGGCAGCGAGGGCTAGGGCCAACTCGCCTCCCGAAGCGACATCGAGACCATCGACCTTACTGATAACGTATCGCAGTAAATCGACGTATGGATTTGCTTTCATGGCATAATGTAGGTCGACAGATGGGAAGTGTGTGCGGAATTCGCCAATCCGCCGGTCGATCTGCGACAAGTCATAGACGAACAAGGGGGTGCCTCCCGCTGCCGCGACCAGCCGGTCGGCGCGCTGGCCGCCGACCAACAGCATGTCATCGCGGGCGGCGGTAATGCCCGACGGAATCGCCCCCATTGGCTTGCTCATGCCATCAGCTCGTTTTTCAATTCGACCCGGTCCAGTTTGCCATTCGGGCTGCGCGGCAGCTCGTCACGCCAGACGATACAGGCTGGCTGCATAAAATTGGGTAAGCAGCGCTTGAGATGGTCGCGAAGCTTGTCTTCGCGATCGTGGCGGTCCGGCCGGACGATCAGCGCAATCGCCTCGCCGAGCCGGGAATCGAGGTAACCGAGCGCGACCGCTTCGATCACCACGCCCGAATCGATCGCGGCTTCTTCGATCTCGGTCGGGCTGACGCGGTTGCCGGCCGACTTGATCATGCCGTCCTCGCGGCCGACGAACGATAACAACCCTTCCGCGTCGCGCCGGACGCGATCGCCCGACCAAACGGCGATACCGCCATAAGCGGAGCCAGCGGGCGACGGCTTGAATCGCTCGGCGGTCCGCTCCGGATCGTTCCAATAACCCTGCGCGACCAACGGGCCGGCGTGGACCAGCTCCCCTTCCCCCGCGCCCTCAATGGTATGGCCGTTGCGATCGACGATGAGGATCTCGGCGAGCGGGATGGCGCGCCCGATTGAATCGGGGTGGGCATCGAGCAATGCCGGTTCGAGATAGGTCGAGCGGAACGCCTCGGTGAGGCCGTACATCGAATAGATTTCAGCCGCGGGGAATAGCTCGCGCATGCGCCGGATGATCGAGGGCGCCAGCTTGCCGCCGCTGTTTGTCAGCCGCCGCAGCGACAGTGCCGCCGGCGCTGGCCAGGCTGCTTCGATCAGCTGGACCCAGAGCGGCGGCACGCCGGCCAAGGTGGTGATGCCAAAGCGTTCGACCGCGCGGATGACATCGCGGGCCGTCAGGTAATCGAGCGGCGCTACGCTAGCGCCGGCTGCCCAGGCGGACAGCAACTGGTTCTGACCATAGTCGAAGCTCAACGGCAGCACCGCCAACACGCGATCCTGGGGCGAAATGTCGAGGTAGGAAGCGACCGAAACCGCGCCAAGCCAGAGATTGGCGTGGCTCAGCATCACCCCCTTCGGCCGGCCGGTCGACCCCGACGTGTAGAGCAGCGCAACGAGTTTGTTGGGATCCTCATCCGACGGCGGCAGCGTTTCACCATGTGCGAGCAGGCCGGCGCTTTCCGGCTCGTCTAGCGCTTGGCATTGCGGCGGGGCGTCGCCGGGCTCCAGCGTCGCAATCCGTGCCCGTCCACTGAGCAAAAGCTCGGCGCCGCTATCGGCGAGGATGTGACCGACCTGGATTCGCTTCAGCAGCGGATTGATCGGAACATGAACCAGCCCGGCGCGCGCGCAAGCTAGAGGCAGCAGGCTGGTCAGTTGTGACTTGCGAAGCCAGCTCGCCACGCGCGCACCGGCCGCGACACGATCGCAAAGGCCGGCCGCGAGCCGACCGGTCAATTCGTTCAGGCCTGAATGATCGAGCGCGCCCTCGCGCGTCAGCAAGGCCGGCGCGGATCGCTCGCCGACAAGGGCGAGATGATCGAGTGGCCGGGGCGTGGGATCGGGGGCTTGCACGGAATGGACCTGACAGGCCACAGCTTGTGCCGCACCCGGGGGCGCAGGGAAAGGGCCGCATGGCGGCGACCATCGAGCGATTTGGCGATATCGAGCAGGCTACGCGCGAAGCCGGACCAGTACTCGGCCGCGATGCGGAACCGTGCCTGTTCAGCCGGCTCGACTGGTTCCGTTTGATTCACCGGCATTGCCCACCTTCAGGAAGGCTCGACGTTTGGCGCACCTCCGAGGGCGATACCGGCGCTTGGCTATTCCTGGCAGCGAAGGGATCGTCCGCCGAGGCCTATGCCACCTATTATTCGTTGCGCTTCGACGTGGCCGGCGAGAACCAACCGCATCTGTTGGAAACGCTGGCACGGGCGTTGCGCCCGGCTTTCGCCCGGGTCGAGCTCGAACCGCTGGTCGAGGCCGGGACGCTTGCCGCAGCCTTCCGCGCCGGCGGCTGGCGGGTTTCGATCGAGCCGGCGACGGCCAATTGGCGGACCCGGATTGAAGGGGATTTCGAAGACTATTGGGCCGCGCGCCCATCGCGGCTGCGCTCGACGGCCAAGCGTCGGGCAAGGTCAGCCGATCTAGATATACGTATTTTCAAAGAGTTTAGCGAAAAATCTTGGTCAGATTATGAAGCAGTCTATCGCGCCAGCTGGAAACCCGAGGAAGGGTCCTTCCCTTTTCTCCGTGCGCTGGCTGAGCAGGAGGGCGCAGCCGGAACGCTGCGGCTGGGCCTCGCCTACAACCAGGGCCGGCCGGTCGCCGCGCAGTTTTGGCTTGTCGAGAATGAAACCGCCACCATCCACAAGCTCGCTTATGCCGAACACGCGAAGGAATTGTCGCCCGGCACCCTGCTCAGCCAAGCCCTGTTCCGAGCTGCGATCGACGAGGACCAGGTCGAGTGGATCGACTACGGCAATGGCGACGAAGCCTACAAGGCTGACTGGATGGAAGAGCGCCGGCTACTCTGGCGATTGACTGCCTACAATCCCGCCCGCTTGGCGGGGATGACCGGCCTGGTTCGCGATGCTGCCCGGCGCCTTGCCCGGAGCCTGTTCAACCCCTAGTCGCCGGCTAAATTGGAGGGACGATGGCCGCCGCCTGGAACGACGAGCAGGAAGTGGACGCAACGTTGCGGGCGGCGTTGTCCGACGTGCTGGGGCTGGGTGCGCAGCGAGTGGCGGCGTTCGACGACACCACCGCCCTATTCGGCGCGCTCCCGGAATTCGATTCGATGGCGATTGCCGGGCTGCTCACCGAAATCGAGGAGCGCCTGGGTATCTTCATCCAGGACGACGAGGTCGATGCCGACATGCTCGAAAGCTTCGGCGCGTTGCGCAGTTTCATCCGGGCCAAGGCCTTGCTGTGAGCGAGGCGAGCCTCGCTTTCCTGACCTATCGCAGCGACAAACGCGACGAGTGGATAATGCGGATCGGCCCCGAGGGAGCGCCGCCGATCCTGTTCGTGCCGCCCCTGTTCGAAGAGATGAACCGGATGCGGGCGCTGATTACCGCGACGATGCGGCGGCTGGCGGAACGCGGCCTTGGATGTTGGCTGCCCGACCTCAAGGGCACCGGCGAAAGCGTCGTGCCGCTCGAGGAGGCGCGCTGGGGCGATTGGCGGCATGACGTCAACGCGGCCTCGGAGCATGTCCAGGCCGCGGCCGGGATGGCTCCCTTGATCGTGTCGATCCGCGGCGCCTGCCTGATCGACGACGCCGCCGCCGGCCGCGGCTGGTGGCGTCTGGCGCCGATTCCGGGCCGCTCGCTGGCGCGGGACATGGCGCGTTCCGGCCTCGCCGGCGTGGCCTGGGCCGGCTACGCCCCGGCGGCCGATCTGCGCGGCCGACTTGAGGATGCCGAGCCCTACGACCTATCGCCGCTGCGCGTCGTCCGCCTGGCGAGCGACAACCGGCCTGCGGACACCAAGCTCGATGGACCGGCCTTGTGGCGCCGTTCGGAACCGGGCGGCTCGATCGTCCTCGCCCGGGCCATCGCCGAGGATGTCAGCCAGTGGCACGCCACATGCGCGAGCTCCTGACCTTCGATTGCGAAGGCGCCGCCCTCGCCGCCTCGCTTGATCGGGCCGACGGCGAGACCGGATTGTTGTTGGTGACCGGTGGCACCCAGACGCGGATCGGGTCGCATCGGATGTACGAGCGGCTTGCCGCCGGGCTGGCGACGCGTGGTATTCCGTGCCTGCGCTTCGACCGGCGCGGCGTAGGCGACAGCGAAGGCGAGGACCCAGGTTTTCGCGGCAGCCGGCCCGACATCAATTGCGCTGCCGCGGCGATGCGTCATCATTGTGCAAGCATCCGACAGCTCATCGGCTTTGGACTATGTGACGGCGCGACCGCCTTGGCGCTCTATGGCGACCAGGCCGAGCTCGATGGCCTGATCCTGGTTAATCCCTGGCTGGTCGAGGCAGAGAGCGGCGAACCGCCACCGGCGGCGGTACGCGAGCATTACCGCCGGCGCCTGCTCAGTCGCGAAGGCTGGAAGAAATTGTTTTCAGGAGGAGTGGCTTACGGGAAACTATTGCGAGGCGTTAGTAAGGTCTTTCGACGTCATCGCCCATCCCCGCTCGCCCAGAATTTCGCGCAGGCAATGCAACGGCACCGCCTTCCCGTCCAGCTGATCCTCGCCACCGGCGATGCCACCGCCATCGCCGCCGACCGGGAATTAAAGGGACTCGGGCTGAATGGATTGCGCCGGCAGGCTCAGCGGATCGACAGCGATTCCCATACTTTTGCCCGCGAGGGCGACGATCTTCATCTTGCTGAAGCCGTCTTGGAAGCCATCCGCCGGCTTGGCGGTCAAGCCTCCTGAAGCCTTTTGGCGGGCGCCGCCTCGAAATCGCTTTCGGCGAGAAATTTTTCGGCGTCGAGCGCGGCAATGCAGCCGGTGCCGGCGGCGGTGACCGCCTGGCGGTAAATCTTGTCCATAACGTCGCCGCAGGCGAATACGCCGGGAATCACGGTCTTGCTGGTGCCCGGCGTAACCGGGACATAGCCGTCAGCGTCGAGCGATAGCTTGTCGCGGAACAATTCGGTTGCGGGGGTGTGGCCGATCGCCACGAACGCGCCCTCGGCGTCGATCCGCTCGATCTCGCCGCTCTTGGTATCGCGCAGATCGACCGCAACCAGCCCTTCCGGCTCGCCGCCGGCAATGAACTCGGCGACCTCGCGGTTCCACATCACTTTGATGTTGGGGTGGGCGAACAGCCGCTGTTGCAGGATTTTCTCGGCGCGCAGCGCATCGCGGCGGTGAATCAGAGTGACGTCGTGGCTGTGGTTGGTCATGTACAGGGCCTCCTCGACGGCGGTGTTGCCGCCGCCGATCACGATCACCTTCTTGCCGCGATAAAAGAAGCCGTCACAGGTCGCGCAAGCCGAGACGCCCTTCCCTTTCAGCCGCTCCTCTGAGGGCAATCCAAGCCATTTCGCCTGCGCGCCGGTGGCGATCACCAGCACGTCGCCGAGATAGACGGCGCCGCTGTCGCCCAACACGCGGAATGGCCGCTGCGACAGGTCGATCTCGACAATCGTGTCCCATTCCATCCGCGCGCCGACATGCTCGGCCTGCTTCTGCATCTGCTCCATCAGCCAGGGGCCCTGGATGACGTCGGCGAATCCGGGATAATTCTCGACATCGGTGGTGATTGTCATCTGGCCGCCGGGCTGCATGCCTTGGACGACGATCGGCGCCAGCCCGCCGCGGGCGCCGTAGATCGCGGCGGTGAGTCCGGCCGGCCCCGATCCCAGGATGAGCATGCGGGTGGAATGGGTGGCGGCCATGAATCCTCGGTCGATCGAAGGGAGGAATCGGGACCTAGGGTGCCGCCGGTGCGGGTTCAACCGCTTTGCCGCTGGACCTGCACCCTGATAAGGGGCGAAGCGATTTCAAGGCAGGCGAGAGGAACGAGAATGAGCGCCCGCAGCAACGACATGGGCCTCGACGGCTTCGAGTTCGTCGAGTTCACCAGCCCCGATCCCGACGAGATGGGCGACCTGTTCTCAAAGCTCGGCTTCACCCATGTCGGCACCCACCGTCAGAAGGCGATCCGCCATTATTCGCAGGGGGATGTCAATTTCCTGCTCAACATGGAGCCGAGCGGCCATGCCCACGAGTTCCGACGTGCCCATGGCCCCTCGGCCAGCGCGATGGCGTTCCGGGTAGCCGATGCCGGGAAAGCCCTGAAGCTCGCGGTCGAGCGCGGTGCGATCGCGACGGCCGGCGAGCTCGATCTGCCGGCGCTCGAGGGCATTGGCGGATCCTATCTCTACCTTGTCGATAAGGCCGGTCGTGAGCGGCTCTACGGGTTGGACTTCGAGCCTGTGCCTGGTGTCACAAAGGATTCAAAATCGGTCGGCCTGCACACGCTCGATCACCTCACCCACAATCTGCAGCGCGGCCGCATGGATCATTGGGCGCAGTTCTATGAACGCGTCTTCAATTTCCGCGAGATTCGCTATTTCGACATCGCGGGTAAGCAGACCGGCCTGCTCTCACGGGCGATGACCGCGCCCGACGACAAGATCCGCATTCCCTTGAACGAGAGCCAGGACGATTACAGCCAGATCGCGGAATATCTGAAGGAATATAAAGGCGAAGGCATCCAGCACCTTGCCTTCGCCACCGACGACATCTTCACCACGGTCGACAAGCTACGCGCCAACGGCATTCTCTTCCAGGACACGCCGGACACCTATTACGAAATGCTCGACAAGCGCGTGCCCGGCCACGGCCACAATGTCGCGGCGATGCGCCAGCGCCGCATCCTGATCGACGGTTCCCCCGAGACCGGAGACGGCCTGCTGCTGCAGATCTTCACCCAGAACATGGTTGGCCCAATCTTCTTCGAGATCATCCAGCGCAAGGGCAACGAGGGATTCGGCGAGGGCAATTTCAAGGCGCTGTTCGAATCGATCGAGCTCGACCAGATCCGCCGAGGGGTCATCCCCAACAATGCGAAGGCCGACGCCTGAGACTGACCAACCGGTGAATCTCGCCAACGCCTTCACCCCGGCCCTGATCCTGGACCGCACGCGCCTGCGCCATAATTGCGCGCGGATGCTAGCACGGGCTCGCGCGCTCGGCGTGCGGCTGCGGCCCCATATGAAGACGCTGAAATCGGCCGATGCAGCGCGACTCGCGGTCGATCCCGGTCACGGAGGAATCGCAGTCTCGACGTTCTCCGAAGCTGAGTATTTTACAGCTAAAGGATTCGGTGACATCCAATACGCCGTGTGCCTGGCGCCAGCCAAGCTCGAACGGGCGGCGGCGCTGGCGCAGTCGGTGCCGCGATTCAGTTTCTTCCTCGACAGCCTCGAGACGGCAAAAGCTGTCGCGGATTTCGCCAACGCCAACGCGTTGCCGCTGCGGGCGTGGATCGAGATCGACAGTGGCGAGCATCGCACCGGGCTCGACCCGGCGGACGAGCGGCTCGTCGAAATCGCCCGCACCCTTGCCGCTTCGCCGGTATTGCTCGAGGGCGTCGCCACCCATGGCGGTCACAGCTACGGTGGCCGGGACAGGGAGACGATCGCCGCGATCGCTGAGCAGGAGCGCGCGGCCGTTGTCGCCGCCGCTGAGCGGCTTCGCGGCGCCGGCGTCGACGTTGCTGGCGTCAGCGCCGGCTCAACCCCGACCGCGAGCCATGCCCGATCGGCCGAGGACCTCAGCGAGTGGCGGCCCGGCGTCTACATGGCCGGCGACCTGTTTCAGGCGGCGATCGGTTCGCTGGAAGAGACCAATATCGCCGTCTCGGTGCTGGCGAGCGTGATCAGCCAGCAGCCCGAGCAAAACCGCATCGTCATCGATGCCGGCGGGCTGGCGTTGTCGAAGGACCGCTCGACAGCGGCACTCGACGGCGGCGATGCCGGCTACGGCCTGGTCTGCGATCTCGATGGCCGCACGTCGTTCGGCCGACTTATCGTCGGCTCGGTGCACCAGGAGCATGGCGAGATCGACGGTAGCGAAAATGCACCCCTTCCCTTCGACCGGCTGCCGATCGGCGCCAGGGTGCGGATCCTGCCGAACCATGTATGCATGACCGCCGGCGCCTACGATCGCTTGCTCGTCGTCGACGCTGGCCGCGACATCGCCGACGAATGGGACAAGGCGACCGGCTGGTAGTCCCTGCATCGGTGTCTTGGCGCTTTGACCCTTCCGGCACGGCGCGCCCGCCGATACACTCTTTTTTGAACAGGGAGTGCGGAATGGGGAACGCGGTCAAGCGAAAGTCGAAGTTGCGCGCGGTCGAAGCCGGGGTTGTGCCGTCGCCGCGCTGGGAGCAGGACGCGCTCGGCTTCCTGATCTCCCCGGTAACGCCCGCGGCCTTTCTCAAGAATCATTACGAGCACGAACCGCTGATCAACATCCGCGGCGAGACCGAGCGCTATGCCGACCTGCTGACGCTCGAGACTCTCGACCAATTCATTGCCAGCGCCGACTTGCGCGAGGGCATGATCGACCTGACCAGCCAGAAGGAACGGATTGCCCGCGACTCCTACGTCGACAGTAACGGCAAGGTGAACCCGGTGTCGGTCGCCGAGCTCTACATGCGCGGCGCTACCATCATCCTGCCGCACCTCCACGAATCGCTGTTCAACTTGGGCGAGTTCTGCCGTTCGCTGGAGGAAGTGTTTTCCTGCCACGTCCAAACCAACATCTACCTGACGCCCCAAATTAGTTCCGACGGAACGAGCAACCAGGGCTTCCCGCCCCATTATGACAACCACGACGTGTTCGTGATGCAGCTGTCCGGCGCCAAGGCCTGGCGCTTCTATGACACACCGATCAAAATCCCCTTTCGCGGCGAGGAATTCCAGGCCGGCCGCCACCAGCCAGGCGAGGTTAGCCGTACCTTCACGCTCGCCGCCGGCGACTGCGTCTACATTCCGCGCGGTCTGATGCACGATGCCGAGAATGTCGGCGAAGCCCCTTCGCTGCACATAACCGTCGGCCTGATCACCAAGACGTGGGCGGACCTGCTGCTCGAATCGATTTCGGAGCTAGCTCTGAGCGAGCCCGATTTCCGCCGCTCGCTGCCGCCCGGCTTTTCGCAGCGCGAATATGACCGCGAGAAGGCCCGGACCCATTTCAACCGCCTGACCCGGCTGATCGGCGACAGAGCGAGCATGGACAGCGCGTTCGACCTCCTAGCCGATAATTTCCTGCGCGGCCGCAAACCCAATGTAGCGGGCGTGATCGGGAGTGCGCACCAAATCCAGCCCGGCGACCGCTTCCGCCGCCGCCGCTATGTGCCGTGGAACGTCGCAGAGGATGAGGGCCGGCTGGTGCTGATCGGGCCCGGCGGCGACCTCGACCTCAAGCCCGAGGACGGCGACGCGCTCGACATCATCATGTCGGGCGAATCGTTTACCGCAGCAGAGCTGGCCAGCGACGAAGCGCTCGATCTGATCAAAACGTTGTGGGCGGGTGGCTTCCTCGAACGGATGCCAGGTTAGGCTTAGCGCGAACTGGCCGCCGATTCAGGCTGACGCTGTCGGCAATATTGGCGGACTGCCTGGACCAGCGCGAAATCGCCGGCCTCGCGCGCAACCCGTTCGCCATCGTCGCAATCGCCTTCGCGGACGATGCGGCCGACCCGTTCGCCGAGCGCGCGTCCCTGGCTGCGTAGCTGCGCCATCCTCCGGGCATTGGCCGCCGCAAAATCCTGTTGCACCGCGGTCAGGCCCTGGCTCTCCTTGGCGAGCGATTCCTGGCTGACATTGGACCAGCCGGTCCACAGCGAGGCAAAGCCGTCGTCTGGGGTCGGTTGCACGGCGAGCGGCGCAACTGCGAGCGTGGCCGCCACAATGGAAAGGATTGCCTTTGCCATGGGCTTGAAGATGGGGTGTGTCGGTGCGCGGGACAAGCTCATTGGGAGACGTTTTAGCTGTGAATTAACTTTCCTGAACCGGGGGCACGCCGGTTGTTCAGCAAATTGCAGGACGCGATTCGATTAAATGGAGCTTATGATTCGCTCGACACTTTTCAGTGGCTTGGCCCTGCTGGCGGCGCTGGCTTCGGGTGGAGTCGAGGCGCAGCGCGGGGCACCTGTGCCGGCCATTGCGGATGCGCGCGCCTGGACGATCGGGCCGATCATCGATGGCCGGAACTACTCGGTGGGCATGCCGCTGCAGCCCTCGCCGCATCCGCGCGGCGGCTTCTATCTCGATATTCCGCGGGCGCCGGGCAGCGCGCATTACGTCACCTTTCGCCATGGTTCGCTGGCCGGTAAGCGACGCATCATCATGCGCTACCGGGTGGAGACGGCGCCTGGCGCTCGGATCGTCCCGACGACGGCGCCGCAGATGCCATCGTTGATCACGCTCTATTTCCAGCGCGCCGGCGACACCTGGCGGGCGCGCGGACGCTACGAAGCCTATCGCTGGTACGCGACCTTCGCCACGCAGTCGCCGATCGCTCCGGGTGAGCACCTGATGGTGGCACCGCTCGACGGCAATTGGACCGCGGTCGAAACGTCGAGTGCGCGCACCAACCCGCGGGGTTTCCAGGACGCGCTCGCCAATGCCGACCAGGTTGGCTTCGTACTCGGCGGCGGTGACGGCTACGGCCATGGCGTTTCGGCCACCGGCCGGGCTCGGCTCACCGTCCTTTCCTTCCGGGTGGAATGAACCCCGGCGATCGGCCGCGACCGGCAGGCGCTATGCTGGAGTCCGTTTGTGCGCCGCCTTCCAGAACAAGGCGGCAGCGAGCAGCCATAGACCGGCAAAGGCCATGCTCAGCATGCCGCCGCGGAGGTCCAGCGGCAAGCCGAACGCCGCGACCGTCCCCTGCATGATGGCGGCAGCAACCATGGCGCGCGCCATTCCGGAAGGCTCGAAGCGGGCAATGACAACGCCGATCAGGGCAACGAAGAGCACGCTGCCGAACCACAGATTGTAGGCGTTTTCCTCCGAGCCGATCATGCCGACGGCGCCGTTGGCCCAGATCAGCAGCAGTGCACCGGCCAGCGCGGCCGCGACACCGCCCCGGTACCAGTTGTTGGGCGTGACCCTGACGGCCAGTTCGAAGGCGAGGCCGACGCCGCCGATGAGGAGGATGGCGACAAGGAAGTCGCCGACCGTCCAGTTCACCTCGCCGGTGAACTGCATCGCCACCAAGGGCAGCAGGATCAGCCCCGCGGCGGCGCCCCAGCCCAGGATCCGCCAGGGAAAGCCGCGCCGAATGCCAGGCTTGTCTGCAAACTCGTTCATTACCTGCCTCGCTCGAAAGAATGGAGTTTCTCACTGGCACAGGCAGCCCGTGAGCGGCATGAGCAAGGACTGAGGTCTTGCTGAAAAATGCCATCCGGCCGCTTCCGTTTCGCCGATTACACGCTCGATGCCGGCGATCGCCATCTGCGGCGGGACGGAACGCCGGTTGAGCTGAACGCCCGCTATCTCGATGCGCTGATTCTGCTGGTGGAAGAGGCGGGAAGGCTGATCACGAAGGATCGCTTTCTCGAGGAGGTGTGGCGCGGCGCGCCCGTGACCGACGAGGCGCTGACCCAGTGCATCAAGACGCTGCGCCGCCAGCTCGGCGACGATGTCGCCCGCCCGCGCTTCATCGAGACGGTGCCCAAACATGGCTATCGCTTCATCGCTCCGGTCGAACCGGTCGATGCTGCCGCGGCCGACACTGTGCCGGCCATGGCCCGGACCGCACCGCAACAGCCGGCCCGGTGGCAGAATTTTCTGCTGCTTGGAGGAGCAGGCGTGATCGGCGGCGGCATCGCCGGCCTGATCGGCGGCCTGTTCTACGGCCTGGCCGGCGCCGCCCAGCCGCTCGCGCCCGGCATCGGCGCGGCCTCGGTGCTGCTCGTGCTTACCTGCCTCACCATCCTAGCCGCCCTGATTGGAGCCGCGGGTGTCAGCTTCGGTATTGCGGCCGCGAATTTCGCCACCGGCGGATTTGGGGCGTGGAGCATCGCCGGAGGCGCCGCCGGCGGCGCCATTGTCGGGATGTTCGCGAAGCTGCTCGGTCTCGATGCGTTCAACCTACTGTTCGGCCAGTCACCTGGCGACATCACCGGGGGCACAGAGGGCCTGCTGCTCGGCGGCGCGGTCGGTCTCGGGGCCTGGCTGGGGAGCAAGTTCATGGGGCGTCTATCGCTGCGTTGGGGCGTCGCTGCGGCCGGCCTTGCCGGCGGCCTCGCCGGCCTCCTTGTGCCGTTGCTCGGAGGACGGATGATGGGCGGCAGCCTCGAGCTTCTCGCGAGACATTTCCCCAACTCGCGGCTGCGCCTGGACCAGATCGGCAGCCTGTTCGGAGAAAACGGCTTCGGCCCGGTCAGCCAGTTCGCCACCGGCGCGCTCGAGGGCCTGCTGTTCAGCGCCGGCATCGTCGCCGCGATGACCATCGCGCACAAGCAGCTGACGTCGGCGATCAAGATTTGAATTGGTAGCGGAGGAGGGACTCGAACCCCCGACACGCGGATTATGATTCCGCTGCTCTAACCAGCTGAGCTACTCCGCCCCGGATGGCCGGGCGCACATAGGAAGCCGCCCGCAGAGGGTCAATTGGCGGTCGGCCCAATTGTTTTCAAGGCGCGCTCGCCGTCTTACTCTCCCGGAACCGCTGCCCCTTCCCTCTCGTTTCGGCGACGGAGGCGGCCAATGGAATTGCTTTCACCACTCGATACCCTGTGCCGCCTGATCCTGCGGGCGCGCGAGCTCGAGGCGCAGGTGCCGGCGCAGGATCCGGACGAAGATCCCGAGAATGTCGACGATTATGACGACGAGGGCGGCCAGGCGCTGGCGACCCTCGAGGACGAGCTCAACACCGGCGTCGAGGAGGAAGTGCAGTCGCTGCTCGAGGACCTGGCCGACGATCAGCTGAGCGAGACGGTTGCGCTCGCCTGGATCGGCCGGGGCACCTACGACGCGAGCGAATGGGAGGACGCGTTCGCCGAGGCGCGCGAACTCGACAATGATGACCGCATCGACGAGCTGATGGAGATGCCGCTGCTCGCCTCGCACCTCGAGGCCGGGCTCGCCGCGTTCGATTTCAGCTGCGAGGGCATCGGTCAGATCGACTAGCCGCGGAAGCGGTGGCCTTTCAGGAACTGCCAGAAACCGCCCTGATAATGCCAGCTGGCCAGCCCGGCGATCGCCAGCGGCCGCGGCGCGAAAGTCGCCGCCAGCTCGCGCTGCAGATGCCGCGCTTCGCGCCGGTCGACTTTGTTCTGGATGGTGATGTGCGGCTGCCAGGAACCCTGGTCCTGGGGCGTCAGCAGGCCGTGCAGCTGATCCTCAAGTTCATCGCGCAGCGCGACCAGCACGGGGCTCTCCACCCTGAGCGCTGTCCCCGCATCAAGGTCGAGCAGTCCGGTGATCCGCGCCGCCGGCGCCGGCGCGGCGGTGACCCCCGCCAGCCGGGTCGACAATTCCGCCTCGATGCTGGGCGGCAGCTGGCGAAACAGGGTGATATGCGCCGGCACCCGGTTGCGGTCGGGCGGATAGTGCCGGCGTCTCAGCTCTTGGAGCCAGCGATCGTCGGCCGCGCCGAACAATGCGGTGACGACGATCTGCGTCGGGCGGGCGATCAGATCTCGACCTGGGAGCCGAGCTCGACCACTCGGTTGGGCGGCAAGCGGAAGAACTCCATCGCGCTCTCGGCGTTGCGCAGCATCCAGGCGAACAGCCTCTCCCGCCACAGCGCCATGCCCGGCCGCGCCGGCGACGCAATCAGGGTCTGGCGGGCAAGGAAGAAGCTGGTGTCCATCATCTTGAACTTGTCACCGCAACTCTCGACCGAGGCCAGGGTCGCCGGGATGTCGATCTCTTCCATGAAGCCGTAGCGTACGATCAACCGGAAGAAGCCCTGGCCGAGCTCCTTCATCTCGACCCGGTTCTCCGCCGTGACGAACGGGAATTCCTCGATCTTCACGGTGAGCAGCACCACGCGTTCGTGCAGCACCTTGTTATGCTTCAGATTGTGCAGGAGCGAATGAGGGATGCCTTCCGCGGACGTGGTCATGAACACGGCCGTTCCGGGAACCCGCGCGGCGCTTCCCGCCGCCGACTTGATGAACACTGGCAACGGAATCGCCGCCTCGTCCATGCGCCTGATCATCAACTTGCGGCCACGCGACCAGGTGGTGAGGAAGGTGAAGGCGATGAAGCCGACCAGCAGCGGGAACCAGCCGCCCTCGGGCACCTTGATGAGATTGGCGCCGAAATAAGCGATGTCGACGAGGAAGAAGAGGCCGAGCATCGGCAGCGCCAGCCAAGGCCGCCACTTCCACAGCGAAAACATCAGGGTGGCCAGTAAGCAGGTGTCGATGAACATCGCACCCGTGACGGCGATGCCGTAGGCGGCGGCGAGGTTGCTCGAGGTCTGGAAGAACAGGACGAGCAGGATCACCATCGTCATCAGCGACCAGTTGATCACGGGGATGTAGATCTGGCCGCGCGCCGCCTCGCTGGTGTGGCAGATGCGCAGGCGCGGGATGAAGCCCAGTTGCATCGCCTGCTGGGTGACCGAGAAAGCACCCGAGATCACCGCCTGGCTGGCGATGATCGTCGCCAGGGTGGCGAGGATGACCAGCGGCAGCCGCAGCCCTTCGGGCGCGAGCAGGAAGAAAGGATTGGCGACCGCCGCCTGCGCGCCGGCCGGGTCGAGCGACAGGATCATTGCCCCCTGCCCCATGTAGTTGAGCATCAGCGCCGGCAGCACGAACACCAGCCACGACACCCCGATCGGCCTGCGGCCGAAATGGCCCATGTCGGCGTAGAGCGCCTCGGCGCCGGTCACCGCCAGCACCACCGACCCCATCGCGACGAACGCATGCCAGCCATCGGTCATGAAGAAGGAAAGCGCGTTGAGCGGGTTGATCGTCTGCAAGACGATGCCGGGCGCGGCCGCGATGTGAATCAGCCCGAGCACCGACAGCGTCAGGAAATAGATCAGCATGATCGGCGCGAACAAGGCACCGACGCGCGCGGTGCCGTGCGCCTGGATTGCGAACAGGCCCAGCAGGATGACGATCGCGATCGGCACCACGAACGGCGCGAATGCGCTCTCCACCGTGGTCAGTCCCTCGACCGCCGAAAGCACCGAGATGGCCGGCGTGATCATGCTGTCGCCGTAGAACAAAGCGCAGGCGAAGACGCCGAGCAGGACGATGCCCGCGGTCCATTTGCGGCCCTCCGCCTTGCGGCTGATCAAGGCGAGCAGGGCGAGGCTGCCGCCCTCGCCCTTATTGTCGGCGCGCATGATGACGGCGACATATTTGAACGTCACCACGATCATCATCGACCAGAAGATCAGGCTGAGTACGCCAACGATCTCGGTCGGGCCGTGCGGCAGCGGGTGATGGCCAGCAAATGTCTCGCGAAAGGCGTAGATCGGGCTGGTGCCGATGTCGCCGAAGACGATGCCGACCGCTCCGACGGCAAGCGCCGCAAGGCTGCCCTGGGGCGCGTGGCCATGCGCGGACCGGTCCGCGGGAGCTGGGGCGGCGGCGCTGTCGTTCATCGCTCGATCGGTGGGAAAATGCCCGAAGGTCCTTTTGGTGCCTTGGCAACGCCAAGGCGGCGCGCGGCCTAGCATTGGCCCCATTGCTTCGCAACGGCGACAAGGGCGCGCGGCGCGTTTATAGGCCGCGCGCCGTCCTTCTCCTGCAGGAGCCCCAAGCATGCGCGTCGGCGTGCCCAAGGAAATCAAGGTCCACGAATATCGTGTTGGGCTGACTCCGGCCTCGGTCGCCGAACTCAGCGCCGCCGGCCACGAGGTGGCGGTCGAGACAAAGGCTGGCCTCGGCATCGACTTCTCCGATGAAGACTATGTCAAGGCCGGCGCCCGCATCGCTGCCACGGCCGCCGACGTCTTTTCCGGGTCAGACATGATCGTGAAGGTGAAGGAACCGCAGGCGCCCGAGATCGCCCTGCTCGAGCCGCGCCACATCTTGTTCACCTACCTCCACCTCGCCCCCGATCCCGAGCAAGCGAAGGGGCTGATGGCGTCGGGCGCGACCTGCATCGCCTACGAAACGGTGACGGCGCGCGACGGCTCGCTGCCCTTGCTGAAGCCGATGTCGGAAGTGGCCGGGCGCATGTCGATCCAGGTCGGCGCCCACTATCTCGAGAAAGAGCAAGGCGGACGCGGCGTTTTGCTCGGCGGCGTGCCTGGCGTTACTCCAGCCCGGGTGGCGATCCTCGGCGGCGGCATCGCCGGGGTGAACGCGGCGCAAATGGCCGTCGGCATGCGCGCCGACGTCACCATCTACGACATTTCCAATAGCCGGCTGGCCGAGCTCGACATGTTCTTTTCGAGCCAGATCAAGACCGCTTACGCCTCGCGCGCGGCGATCGCCGAGGCCGTCACCCAGGCCGAGCTGGTGATCGGCGCGGTGCTGATTCCGGGCGCGGCCGCGCCCAAGCTGGTGACGCGCGACATGCTGAAGACGATGAAGCGCGGCTCGGTGCTGGTGGACATTTCGATCGACCAGGGAGGGTGCTTCGAGACCTCGCGTCCGACCACCCACGATGATCCGGTCTACGAGATCGACGGCGTCATCCATTATTGCGTCGCCAACATGCCGGGCGCGGTGGCGCGCACGTCCGCCTTCGCGCTCAACAACGCTACTTTGCCGTTTGTGCTCAAGCTCGCCAACCAGGGCGCCGAACAAGCGATGAAGGCCGATCCCCACCTTGCCGAGGGCCTCAACGTCTCGGGCGGCAAGATCCGCCACGAAGCCGTCGCTGAGGCGCTCGGTCTGCCGTTCGAGGCGGCCTAGCGCACGCTCGCCGCGCGAGCACGCGCCAGCGCCTCGAGCTGCCGCTCGATGGTCGCGCGGTAGCCGGCTTGCGGCGGCGCTTCGGCGAGCAGCCGGCGCCAGATCCATTCGGTTTCCGCGAACTGACCACCCTGGGCCAGCGCGAGGCCATAATAAAAGCGCGGCGCCGGATGCCCGGGCGCCAGCGCCTCGGCACGGCGAAAAGCCAGTTCGGCCGCGGGGCTCATCAGGCCGCCGGCATGGGCGACCAGCGCGCTGCCGTAGCCGGCCCACAAATCGGGATCGCGCGGCGAATCGCGCAAACCGGAGTGGATTACCTCGGCGGCGCTGCGCGTGTCGCCGCGGCGGGCGTAGCCGTCCGAGATGTTGAGCCAGAACCAGGCGCGATCGAACCGGCCGAGCATTTCCTCCCGGGTCCGGGCAAAGTCGCTCTCGGGAATCTGCCCGCGCTCGACGGCCGCTTTCGGCGCACCGGCGAGCCCGGGGCGGCCCTGCCAGGCATAGCCGGCCATCGCCACCAGCAGAGCCGCCGCGAGCAATTGCCGCAGGCTCGAATTGTTAACCATGAAGACCCACAACCCGGCGAAGGTCATTGCGGACAAAACCAGCAGGGTCACCCAGCCCATGTCAGTCTCGGGGGCGCCGGCGAAAGCGGCCGCGCGCCAGCCAAAGGCCGGCCCCGATCAGCAGCAACGGGGCCGCCCATAACGGCCAGGTCACCGGCGCCAGCGGCGGATCATAGGTCACCCAATTGCCGTACCGGCTGACCAGCCAGCGCCGCACGTCCGCGGGCGACTGGCCGGCCTGGATGCGCTGGCGGATCAGCGAGCGCATGTCGCCCGCCATCTCGGCATTGCTGTCGGCGATCGACTGGCCCTGGCAGACGAGGCAGCGAATCTCGTCCATCAGCGCCCGCGCCTCGCGCTCCTGCGCGGCGTTGGCGAGCGGCGCGTCGGCGAACGGCGCCGCCGGCATGCGTGACGCCTGCGCCGGCGCGGTCACAAGCGCCAAAGCGAATAGCCATCCCCTCATCGCGCCGCCTCCAGGGCCGCGAGGATGGCCGGCACGTCCTGCGGGTTGATCGCGCCGATATGCTGGTGGCGGATGACGCCGCTGCCATCGACCACGAACGTCTCGGGCACACCCGCCGAGCCCAGAGCCAGCTGGACGCGGCGGTCATTGTCGGCGCCGATCGCCTGGAACGGATCGCCATATTCGGCGAGAAAGGCGGCGACGTCCTCGGGCCGGTCGCGGATGGCAACGCCGTCGATCGGAACCCCTTGCCCAGCCAGCAAGGCGAGCTGCGGCGCCTCGATACGGCAGGGAATGCACCAGCTGGCGAAGATGTTGACCAGCCGTGGCGCGCCACGGCGCAGCGAGGAACTGGACAGGCCCTGCCGCCCCGGCAGCGACGGCGGCAACGCGAAACCGGGCACCGGCTGGCCGACCAGTTGCGACGGCACATTGCGCGAGACAGGCGCGTAAAGACCAATCGCCACGACGACGAGGAAGACGAGGAAGACCAGCAGCGGCGCGAACAGGACGAAACGTCTCATGCCCACGCTTCCTCCTGCACATGGCCGCGACGTTCGCGCCGGACGCGGCCGGCCAATGCCAGCAGCCCACCCAATGCGACCAGCGCTCCGCCGAGCCAGATCAGGGTTACCCACGGCTTCCACCACAGCCGCAACTGCCAGCGGCCCTGCTCATCCGGCTCACCGATCGCGGCATAGAGCTGGCCATCCCAGTCAGTCGCGATCGCCGCTTCGCTGGTGGGAGTAGGCGGCGCGCTGAACATCCGCGCCTGGGGCCGCAATTGGCTGGGCTCGCCGTCGCCTCGACGAGCCACCAGCCGCGCCTCGATGGCGGTCCAGTTGGGGCCGACCGCCGGGTCGACACCGTGGAAGGCGACACGATAGGGCCCGACCGCCATCACCTGGCCGTGGCGGGCGGCGACCAGCACCTCTCGGGTGAACGCGCTTTCCGAGGCCATGCCGGCGAGCGCGACGGCGATGCCGAGATGGGCGATCACCATCCCCCAGATGTACAAAGGCGTGCGCAGCAGGTTTCGCCCCCAGAGCGGCGCGACGCTGGCGGTGGCGGCGCCCGCCGCCAGCGCCAGGCCGAGCAAAGGCAGCCAGCCGATGCCGGGCGCGGTCAAAACGACCATCAGCAGCGCCGAGGCAGCGATCAGAGCGGGCAGCGAAATGCGGCCCATCAGCGCCCGCGCCTGGTCGCGGCGCCAGCGCAGCAGCGCGCCGACCGACATCATCGCCACCAGCGCCAGCGCGACCGGTCCAGCTGCCTGGTTGAAATAGGGCGCACCGACCGACAGCCGCTCGCCAAACGCCTCGGTCAGCAACGGATAGAGCGTGCCGACGAAGACGATGCCGAGAATGGTGCAGAGCAACAGGTTGTTGAGCACCAAGGCGCCTTCGCGGCTGACGAAATCGAAGCGCGACCCTTCGCGCACCGTCCCGATCCTTAATCCGAACAGGGCCAATGCGCCGCCGATGTAGAGGACGAGCAAAGCGAGGATGAACGCACCGCGGCGCGGATCGACCGCAAACGCATGGACGCTGGTGAGGATACCCGAGCGGACCAGGAAAGTGCCGACCATCGACATCGAGAAGGCGACCACCGCCAGCATCAATGTCCAAGCACGCAAGCCATCGCGCGTGGCGAGCACGGTGACGCTGTGCAGCAAAGCGGTGGCGGCGAGCCAGGGCATCAGCGAAGCGTTCTCGACCGGATCCCAGAACCACCAGCCGCCCCAGCCAAGCTCGTAATAGGCCCAGTAGGAACCGGCGGTGATGCCCAGCGTCAGGAAGATCCACGCCCCCAGCACCCACGGCCGCATCGCGCGGGCGAAGGCCCGGCCGACGTCGCCGGTAAGCAAGGCGCCGACCGCGAACGAGAACGCGATCGAGATACCAACATAGCCGAAATAAAGGGTCGGCGGATGGAAGGCCAAGCCGGGATCCTGCAGCAGGGGATTAAGGCCGTTGCCTTCGAGCGGCGCCGGCGCGAGCCGCGCCAACGGGTTCGAGGCGAACAGCAGGAAAGCGTAGAAACCGAGCGCGATCGCGGCCTGCGCGGCCAGCGTCGCGACGAGCGTGTCGGCCTGGAGCCGCTGCTCGAACAAGGCGACGGCCGCGCCGGCGAGCGCCAGCACCGTCACCCACAGCAGCATCGAGCCTTCGTGATTCCCCCAGGCGCCGGCCAGCTTGTAGAGCCAGGGCTTGGCCGAGTGGCTGTTGGCGGCGACCAGGGCGACCGACAGGTCGGTGCGCAGGAAAGCCAGCACCAAAGCGAGCAACGCGAAAGCTGCGAGCAAGGCCTGGGCGACGGCGACGGCGCGGACCGGGCGCAGCATCGTGTCCGCATCGGAGCGCACCGCCACGGCACCGAGCCCGAGCTGGAGCAGCGACAAGGCCGCCGCCAGCCACAGAGCCGCCAGCCCGGCCTCGGCGGTCATTCGAGCGATTCCGTCTTGTGCAGCCCCTTGGCGGTCAACTCGGGCGGCATGTAATTCTCGTCGTGGCGGGCCAGCACCTCGCTCGCCACGAACAGGCCGTCGGGCCGGAAACGGCCCTCGGCGACGACGCCGCTATTCTCGCGGAACAAGTCCGGCAGCAGGCCGCGGAAGCGCACACGGATGGTCGCATCGCTTCGGTCGCCGACCAGGAAATCGACCGTCACGCCGTCGCGATGACGGCGAACGCTGCCCGCCTGTACCATGCCGCCGACCCGCACCGCGCGGTCGAGCGGCAGACCCAGACGGGCGACGTCGCCGGGGGCATAGAAAAAGGCCGCCTGATCGCGGATCGCGAGCATTGCCAGCAGGACGGCACCGCCCACCGCCGCCAGCGCCAATACGAGCAGCACCAGCCGCTGATTCTTGGGCTTCACTTGTCGCGGCCCAGGTTTTCGGCTCGCTTCTCCGCCCGACGCATCGCCACGAAACTGGCGAGGGTCAGCCCGGCCAGCCCGGCCAACACCAGGCCGTAGGCGGCGGCGATGAACGGCCAGGGATTCACAAAACCCTCACTCGCTCGCCAGCCGCTTCAGCCGTGCCTCGACCCGGTTTGTCGCCAGCTCGGTGCGCATGCGCATCAGCACGATCGCGGCGAACAGCAGCGAGAAACCGAGCGCCGAAGCCAGCAACGGCCACAGCATCGGGGCGGCGATATTGGAGGTGCCGCGCAGGAAATCGATGCTCTGGCCCTGGTGGAGCGTGTTCCACCATTGCACCGAATAATGGATGATCGGCAGGTTGGCGGCGCCGACCAGCCCGAAGATGGCGCTCATCCGGCCAGGCGCACCCTTCTCCCGCTCCGCCGCGACCAGAGCGAGATAGGCGAAATAGATGAACAGCAGCACGAGCATCGAGGTCATGCGCCCGTCCCATTCCCACCAGGTGCCCCAGGCCGGGCGGCCCCACAGCGAGCCGGTCGCCAGGCAAAGGAAGGTGAAAAGAGCCCCCGGAAAGGCAATCGCCCGTCCGGCGACCGCCGCCAGCGGGTGACGCCAGACCAGCTGCGCGAGGCTGGCGCCGGCGATCGCCGCCCAACCGGCCATTCCAAGCCAGGCGGAGGGCACGTGAACGTAGAGGATGCGCGCGCTCTCGCCCTGCAGCCGGTCCGGCGGTGCCAGCCAAAGTCCGACGAACAGGGAGCCGGCGATCAGCAGCGCACCGATCCAGCCCAGCGACCAGGTCAAGGGACGGGCGAGGCGAAGGAAGCGCGCGGGATTGGCCAAAGCATGCATGCGATGGCGGGTTTATCCAAGCCGGCCGAGCATGGCGATAGGGGCGCGGGCGAACGTTCGAGGCGGCATCCCGGGCCGCACCGGGCCGGGTGTGGCGCCTCTGCCACGATAAAGTTCATCAAGTTCACGGATACGTCGCCAAAAAATCAGCGTCAGGAGCCGCGACGCGACGATGACGGTGACCGCGGCGCCACAATAAAGTTCACGAAGTTAACAGACCAATCAGGCGGTCCAAATCGGGTTCGTGGGCGCTCGTTTCACCGTCGCCGTCCTCGTCATCCTCTTCGTCATCGTCTTCCGGCAGGCCGTCGACGTCGCGTTCGATCAGCGCGACTTCCTCGCGTTGACGGTAACTGCGCGCGTCGATCTTGCGGAGCAAATCGCCAACCTCGTTCCTGTCGCTACAGATGGTGTCGACGAAGCTCTCGAACTCGCTCGCGACCTTTGCGGCTGCATTGTCGTAACACGAGTCACGGAGCTTGCCGTCGAGACGGGCAAGAACGGAGAGCAGCAGGCGATTATCATGGCGGTGGCGCTCCTGGTACAACTCGCCGTTGCGATAGACGCGTTCGACGCAGCCGTTGAGCGCGCGCGACATCAATTCGTCGGATAACCGGTTTCTCGCCACCAGCAAGGCGGCGCGCCAGGCGAGATGGAAAGCGCGGCCCTTGGCGCTGCTGCGCAGGGCATAGGCGCTTCGCACGCTCATCCCGGCCGCCGCAGCGGCATCGGTGACGACGCCGCAGCAGGCCAAAGTGGCAAGAAAGGTACGGATGCGATCGGGCGTCCAGCCATCCTCGCGCTGGCTCCAGCCAATGCGCGCGTCCTCGCCGGCGGAGAGCGCGGGCTCGATCAGGCTTTCGGTGAGCTCGGGAGACTCGAGGTTGGGGTCGGGCGAGGGAGGAATTGATTGAGACTCGTCGCTATCAGCAAGCGGATCTCTGGGTTTGACGTGGTCCGACATTTCGGCGGCGCTAGCCGGCGAAATCCTACTTTACAAGTACTTTGTGGGATTTTTGTTAACGGCCTACGCGCGCCCGATCAGACGGCGGGCCATATCGTCGGCGACCGCGGCCGGATTGCGACCGCTCGCCTCGCTTTCGTCCCAGATCTGCTCGAGCCGGCCGGGGATGGCCTCGATCCGTTGCTTCACCAGCGATTCGTCGCCGTCGCGCAGATATTCGGTCGAGACGTTGACGATGCCGCCGGCGTTAATCACGTAATCGGGCGCATAGAGGATGCCGCGGGCCATCAAGCGGTCGCCGTCGGCCGGAGTGGCGAGCTGGTTGTTGGCGCCGCCCGCGACGATCGGCACGCGCAGCGCCGCGATCGATTGCTCGTCGAGGATCGCGCCGAGCGCGTTGGGACTCAATATGTCGGCCTCGAGCGCCAGCACCTCGCCGGTCGCGACCTCCTGCCCGCCGACTTCGTCCGCAAGCGCCCCGGCGCGCCCGGAATCGAGATCGGCGATGCTGAGCCGGGCGCCGTCCGCGGCGGCGCGGCGGGCAAGACCCCCGGCCACGCTCCCGCCGCCCTGGATGGCGACGCCACGCCCGGCGAGACCGTCACGGCCAAGCGCGCGCTTCACCGCGGCGCGGACACCGAGATAGACACCATAGCTGGTATGAGGCCCGGGATCGCCACCGACCGTACCCGCGGCCACCGGCAGGCCGGCGACATGGCGAGTGATTTTCGAAATCCGCACCATGTCGTCCACGGTCATGCCGACATCCTCGGCGGTGACGTAGCCGCCGCCCTGGCGCTCGACCGCGCGGGCATAAGCGTCGAGCATCTCGGGCGTCTTGGTCCGCCGATCGTCGGCGAGGATCACCGCTTTGCCACCACCCAATGGCAGGCCGGCCATCGCGTTCTTGTAGCTCATCCCGCGCGACAGCCGCAGCGCGTCGGCGATGCCGGCGGCGGCCTGCGGATAATGCCAGAAACGCACCCCGCCGGCGGCGGGGCCGAGATGAGTCGAATGGACGGAGATCAGAGCCCTGAGGCCGCTTGGCCGGTCGGTGACGAAGGTGACGAACTCATGGCCGTCGAAATCGGGAAAATCCCAGAGCGAGTCCATCAAGACGGGTCCAGTGCGGATGGGGCGATCGACGGGACTTGAACCCGCGACCCTCGGTACCACAAACCGATGCTCTAACCAGCTGAGCTACGATCGCCACATGGGTTGGAAAGGGGCAGATAGGTGCGCCCTACCCTCAGCGTCAAGGAAGGGCGCCGTCCGGCCTCAGTTGATCGTGACCACCCCATTCACCGCCCGCCACTCGGCCGGCCCAATCAAGTGATTGTGCGCCACCCGCACCGAGTGAATTGCCGCCTCGACCTCGCGCCGCCAATGGTCGAGGAAATCACGCAGCACCGGGAATTGCGGCACGACGTCGTAATGCTGCCAGATGAACTGCTGCAGCAGCGCCGGGTGGTCGGGCAGGTAATAAGCAATGTCGACGGTGCTCAGGCCGTAGCCGCGAAGCTGCCGCTGAAAGTCCGCATCCGGCGGCGACCACCCGAACTCGCGCACTTGACGCCCCTCCTCGCTCCTTCCCCGATATCCTAGGAACTCAAGGTTAACGCGAAGGAAACGAAGGTAAACCCTTCTTCGCCAGAGCTTCGGAGTATGGTGGGCGCGGCTGGTTTCGAACCAGCGACCCCTGCGGTGTGAACACAGTGCTCTACCACTGAGCTACGCGCCCCGTCCCGAGCGGGAGATCAGGAGATGGCGAGCCCCTTGAACGAGGTCAAGGGGGCCAATTCAAGCGTTGAGCGCGTCTTTCAGGCTCTTGCCGGCCTTGAACTTGGGCTTGGTCGATTCGCGGATGTGCATCGGCTCGCCGGTGCGCGGGTTGCGCCCCGTGGAGGCCTTGCGGCGCGACCGCGAGAAGGTGCCGAAGCCGACCAGCCGCACCTCGTCGCCGCGCTTCAGCGCATTGGTAATCGTCTCGAACACCGCCTCGACCGATCGCATCGCATCGTTGCGCCCGACCCCGGTGAGTTCGGCGACGCGGCTGATCAGTTCCTGCTTGTTCATGGGTCCTGTCCCTCAATTACTCACGGCCACCCGCGCGCCGTCTAAAGGGCAGGTGCCGGACCGGAGTCAAAAGGAAAGCCGACCGCAACCGCAAAAATCGACTCTAGTGCCGGATCGCCGGGCCCTTGCGCTCGTCGACCGCGGCAAGCTCGGTCGGCGACACCGCCGCCAGCTCGTCGGCCTCGGACCATTCGATCGGAGCCACCGGCGCGCTCAGGGCGTGGGTGAGCACCTCGTCGACATGGCTGACGCTGACGATCTCCAGACCTTCGCGGATATTGTCCGGTATCTCGGCCAGGTCCTTTTCGTTCTCGGCGGGGATCAGCACCTTGGCGATCCCGCCGCGCAGCGCCGCCAGCAGCTTTTCCTTCAAACCGCCGATCGGCAGTACCCGGCCGCGAAGAGTGACCTCGCCGGTCATCGCGACGTCGCGCCGCACCGAGATGCCGGTCAGCGTCGACAGGATCGCCGTCACCATGCCGATGCCGGCCGAGGGCCCGTCCTTGGGCACCGCGCCCTCGGGAAGGTGGACGTGGATGTCCTTGTGCGCGAACAGGCTCGGCTTGACGCCGTAACTGGGGCTGCGCGCCTTCACGAATGAGAAGGCCGCCTGCACCGATTCCTGCATCACCTCGCCGAGCTTGCCAGTGGTCTTGATCAGGCCCTTGCCAGGCACGGTCACCGCCTCGATCGTCAGCAGGTCGCCGCCGACCTCAGTCCAGGCGAGGCCGGTCACCGCGCCGATCTGGTCCTCTTCCTCGCCGATGCCGTGGCGAAACTTGCGCACGCCGACGAAGTCGTTGAGGTTGGCCGGCACGATCTCGACCGCCTCGGCCTTGCCCTCGAGTATCTGGCGCAGCGTCTTGCGGGCGATCTTGGCGATCTCGCGCTCGAGCGTGCGCACCCCGGCCTCGCGAGTGTAGTGGCGAATGAGGGCGCGTAGCCCCTCCTCGGTCAGCGCCAGCTCGCCTTCCTTCAGCCCATGCGCCTCGAGCTGCTTGGGGATGAGGTGGCGGCGGGCGATCTCGACCTTTTCGTCCTCGGTGTAGCCTTCGAGCCGGATGATCTCCATCCGGTCCCTGAGCGGCTGCGGCATGTCCATGGTGTTGGCGGTGGTGACGAACATCACGTCCGACAGGTCGTAATCGACCTCGAGATAATGGTCCTGAAAGCGGCTGTTCTGCTCGGGATCGAGCACCTCGAGCAAAGCCGAGGACGGGTCGCCGCGGAAGTCCTGGCCGAGCTTGTCGATCTCGTCGAGCAGGAACAGTGGATTGGTGGTGCCGGCCTTCTTGAGGTTGGTGACGATCTTGCCCGGCAGCGAACCGATATAGGTGCGGCGGTGGCCGCGAATCTCGGCTTCGTCGCGCACGCCGCCCAGCGACTGGCGGACGAATTCGCGCCCGGTCGCGCGGGCGATCGAGCGGCCGAGCGAGGTCTTGCCGACGCCGGGCGGGCCGACCAAGCAGAGGATCGGGCCCTTAAGCTTGTTGGTGCGGACCTGGACCGCGAGGTATTCGACGATCCGCTCCTTGACCTTCTCGAGACCGTAATGGTCCTCGTCGAGGATGCGCTGCGCTTCGGAGATGTCGTGCTTGAGCTTCGACTTCTTGCCCCAGGGCAGGCCGAGCAGCACATCGAGATAGTTGCGCGACACCGTCGCCTCGGCTGACATCGGCGCCATTGCCCTGAGCTTCTTCAGCTCGGACTGGGCCTTGCCCTTGGCTTCCTTGGACAGCCTGGTGCGCTCGATCTTGCGGGCCAGCTCGGCGAGCTCGTCGCCCTCGCCTTCCTCGCCGGCATTGCCGAGCTCGCGCTGGATCGCCTTCAGCTGCTCGTTCAAATAATATTCGCGCTGCGTCTTCTCCATCTGGCGCTTGACGCGCGAGCGGATCTTCTTTTCGACCTGAAGCACGCCGAGTTCGCCTTCCATGAAGGCGAAACCCATCTCCAGGCGCCGCGCCGCGTCCAATTCGGCGAGCAGCGCCTGCTTGTCGGCGACCTTGATGTTGATGTTGGCGGCGACCGCGTCGGCGAGCTTCGAAGGCTCGTCGATCTGGCTGAGCTGGACGGCGGTCTCGGCCGGCAGCTTGCGGTTGAGCTTGGCATAATTCTCGAACTGCTCGACCACCGACCGCATCAGCGCCTGCACTTCGGTGCCTTCCGGCCCCTTGTCCTCGACCGTTTCGACGTCGGCGACGAGATGGACGCCTTCCTGTCGAAGACTGGCGAGGTTGGCCCGCTGCCGGCCTTCGACCAGCACCCGCACCGTGCCGTCGGGCAGCTTGAGCAATTGCAGCACCGAGGCGACGACGCCGAGATCGTAGAGCGCGTCGCGGTCGGGATCGTCCTCGGCCGGGTCGAGCTGCGATACCAGGAAGATGTTCTTGTCGGCTGCCATCGCGCTCTCGAGCGCGGCGACCGACTTGTCCCGCCCGACGAACAGGGGGACGATCATGTGCGGGAAGACGACGATGTCGCGCAGCGGCAGGACAGGAAGGGACGTGCTCATCGATACTCCACTCTGCCGCTCTATATGGGAGCCGGTAAGTTCGCATCAACCGAGCTGGTCAACGTGGCATTCATGCAACGCGGGTATGCAATCGAAACCCGGGTCATGAGCCTTTGCCGGCTCGAATCGTTTGACCGGCCTTGCGGCCTGGAATAGACCTGATCCGCAGCGGAGGGGCCTTTGTCCATGTTTCGGTTCGCTTTTTTCGCCATGGTGCTGGTCCTGGTGATCGCCCTGCCCGGCGCGGCCGATGCCCAGTCGAAGCCGGAGGCGGCGCAAGCGCAAAACTGCCAGCAGGACAGCCCTGGCCGCTCGATCGGGCGCGGCATCCTGGGCGGACTGGGCCGGCGGGTGATCGGGCGGATCGGCGCGCCGTCGTTGATCGCAGTGCCGACCTACCAGGTGCTCGACGAGACGGTGACCAGCCTGCTCGACTGCCGCGAGCAACAGCAGGCGGTCGAGGCGACCAACGAAGCCATCCGCCAGGGCGTCGGCGGCACCTCGACCTGGACGAGCGAAT
Source organism: Sphingosinicella sp. (assembly GCA_052386895.1). Classification (GTDB taxonomy): domain Bacteria; phylum Pseudomonadota; class Alphaproteobacteria; order Sphingomonadales; family Sphingomonadaceae; genus Allosphingosinicella. Next base: position 2,164 of record JBQTJR010000020.1, on the reverse strand, counting down.
CGCGGCCCGGCGTGACGGGCACTTCAACGGTCACCGCCGCCGAAGGCGAGTGCATGACGGTAACCGACGTGATCATCGTCGACGGCGAGGAAACTACGGTGCCGAAGCGGATGTGCCGGCAGCCGCCATCGAACCGCTATGTCCGTGTCTAGCAAGCGTTGGCGCGGCGGCGCCGCGCTGGTGACTATAGCCGCCTTGCTGACCTCCAGCCTGGCCGCGGCGCAGGGCACGCGCGATCCCGACAACCCGACCTGCCCGGCGGCGCCCAACTGGTCGAACTACCGGGAAATGCACTTCACGTTCGAGGAGATAAACGGCAACCTTATTCTGCTCGCGGAGGGCCAGATCACTGAAAACACCCCGGCTAGGCTGCGGGCCGCTCTTCAGGAACGGGAGCCGTTCGAGATCTGGATTCGATCGCCGGGAGGCCATGCGCGAGCTGGCACGGAGGCCGGGCGGGTCGTTCGTGAACTGCGTTATAATACGCGCGTACCGGCGGGCTGGGCGTGTTTTTCGGCGTGCAACTTCATGTTCATGGGCGGCGACGCTCGCTTCATCGATCCCGGCGGCCTGTTCATCGTCCACATGTTCACCCATACCGGCGATCGCGACACGATCCGCTCGGAAGTGGCGCGCGGCGAGGAAAACACGATCGGCCTGATCGGCGATATCGAGCAGCAATCGGCGCTGCTGGCGAGCGAGGACAATGACTTCCTGATCCGAATGGGGGTTTCCCGGCGACTGTTGACCGAAATAATGTACCGGGTGCGCGCGGTCGCAGAGGCCGACAATCGCGAGACCCGCCGGTGCCTCACCCTCGAGGAAACGCGGCGCTACAACGTGACGACGCAAATCCTCGCGCAGGAAACCGCCGAGAACGATTCTTCAGCTGGGAAGTAAGATCGCCGAAGCGGATCAGGCGGCGTCTTCGGCCTTCTTCGAGTAGATGCGCACCGGCTCCTTGCGCCCCTCGACCACGTCCTTGTCGATCAGCACCTCGTCGACTCCATCCATCGACGGCAAATCGAACATCGTGTCGAGGAGGATATTCTCCATGATCGACCGCAGGCCGCGAGCGCCGGTCTTGCGCTCGATCGCCTTCTTGGCGGTCGCCATCAGCGCATCGTCGGTGTAGGTGAGCTTGACGTCCTCCATGTCGAACAGCTTCTGATACTGCTTGACCAGGGCGTTCTTCGGCTCGCGCAGGATTTTCACCAGCGCCTCGATGTCGAGGTCCTCGAGCGTGGCGATCACCGGCAGCCGCCCGACGAACTCGGGAATCAGGCCGAACTTCAAGAGATCCTCGGGCTCGGTATGGCGCAGCACCTCGCCGGTGCGGCGCTCGTCCGGGGCGGCGACATGGGCGCCGAAGCCGATCGACTTGCCCTCCATGCGGTCGCCGATGATCTTCTCGAGCCCAGCGAAGGCGCCACCGCAGATGAACAGGATGTTGGTGGTGTCCACCTGCAGAAATTCCTGCTGCGGATGCTTGCGCCCGCCCTGCGGCGGCACGCTGGCGGTGGTGCCCTCCATCAGCTTGAGCAAAGCCTGCTGCACGCCCTCGCCGGAGACGTCGCGCGTGATCGAGGGATTGTCCGACTTGCGGCTGATCTTGTCGATCTCGTCGATGTAAACGATGCCGCGCTGCGCCCGCTCGACGTTGTAATCCGACGCCTGCAGCAGCTTCAAAATGATGTTCTCGACGTCTTCGCCGACATAGCCCGCCTCGGTAAGCGTGGTGGCATCGGCCATGGTGAAGGGCACGTCGAGGATCCGCGCCAGCGTCTGCGCCAGCAGCGTCTTGCCGCAGCCGGTCGGCCCGACCAGCAGGATGTTCGACTTGGCCAGCTCGACGTCGCCGCCCTTGGCGCCGTGGGCGAGCCGCTTGTAGTGATTGTGGACCGCGACCGAGAGCACGCGCTTGGCGTGATCCTGGCCGATCACGTAATCGTCGAGGACGTTGCAGATCTCCGCCGGCGTCGGCACGCCGTCGCGGGTCTTGACCAAGGCCGACTTGGTTTCCTCGCGGATGATGTCGTTGCACAGCTCGACGCATTCGTCGCAGATGAACACCGTCGGCCCGGCGATGAGCTTGCGCACTTCGTGCTGCGACTTGCCGCAGAACGAGCAATAGAGCGTGCTCTTGCTTTCACCGCCGCTGAGC
>JBQTJR010000019.1:0-1826 GCA_052386895.1 Sphingosinicella sp. | reverse complement strand
GCCTGGCGTGGCGCGCGCCGGCGAGGACAGACCATTGTTCGCTGAAGCTGAGCACATCGCTCAGCACGAGTCCGGTGGCGGTGAATTTCTGTGAAGCGCGCGGCGCGGGCAGCGGCGTGGCGAACGGGTCGGGGAAGAACGAAGGTGCGTATAGGTTCGAGACAAGCACGCCCGTACCCACATTGGGCGGCGTGCCTTTCTGGTCCAGCCAGGAAACAGTGACACCGGCGGTCAGCTCATGCTTCAGCGTGCCGGTGCCTAGGCGGCCGCGCACTAACGCCTGGCCGCTCTGGTAATCGGCTTCCGCTATGTTCCTCGATCCGAGCACCCGGAAATCGCCGGCGTTATTGAGGAGCACATTAAGACCGCCGAACGTCGTCGGCCGCCATGTGTGGCCTGTCAGGTAATTCGCTGTGAACGACCAGTCGGGCGCAAAAGCCCAGTCGGCGCGCAGGTAGCCGCGCGTGTCTTCCTGCCGGAAATTGGTCCAGGGCTGGCTGAGGTTGCGGCTCAGCTTGGGCGCTCGGGGGACGGAAAAGCCCGGCGCGACGGAAAAGAACGGCTGGAAACGCGGCGTGTGGTTGTTGACGTAATCGAAACCGGCGTTCAGCAAGACGTTGGGGGTGGCGCGCCAGTCGAGGGCAAGTGTCGCAACCTCGTGCGTCCAGCGGGCATCGGAGACCGCTTGTTCGCCATCCTTGTAGGCAAGGTTGACGCGGTAGCCGAACTGCCGCTCTGCGCCGAAGCGGTCGCCGAGATCGCGGTGGAGGCCGAACAACGATCGGCTGGTGTAGCTTGCGGTGAGGTCGCGCACCGCGGTGTTGCCGGGCCGCTTCGGGACGTAGTTGAGCGCTCCGCCGAGGCTGGTGGCGGCGCCAAATCCATTGAGGAAGGCGCTCGGTCCCTTGAGCACTTCGATGCGCTCGATGCCTTCGATCTGGCCCCGCGCGCCCGACAGGCCGATGTGGCCCGGCAGCCCGTCGTAGAGAAAGCCGTCGGTCCCGACCGCAAAGCCACGTAGGCTGAAAAACGGGATGGGCAAATTGCCGAGCGTCGCGGAGGGGTCGTTCTTTAGGATGTCGTTCGGTACCGCAGCCTGCTGGTTCTCGAGCAGCTGCCGGGGGATGACGTTGATCGAATACGGCGTGTCAATGAGCGGCCGGTCGCCCAGCACGCCGGCGGCCGCGTCGCGAGCCCGATAGCCTTCGCGCACGGTGATGTCCTGCACTCTGACTTCCGGCAACTGCTGTTCCGCCTGCTGCGCTACCGCCGCGGCGGGCGCAAGGAAAAGCGTGACGATCAGCGCGGCGAGCTGCCGCTTACAGACTTCCTGCATCGAACCTCCCTTGACGAATAGTCGTAAGGCTGGCTATCCGGCCGGGAGGCGGAATGGCTGGCTGGTTGGTGGTATCTCATGCTGCTTGCGCCACGGCGCTGCGCCGGGCGGCCCAGAAACCGAGGCCGAGGAGCGCGAGCGCGAAGAGTTGCGCGCCGAGCGCTTCGAGGCTCGGGTAGATGCCGAGCAGCGGCACCGGATCGAAGCCAAGGGTTGTCGCTTTGATCACGCCCGCTTCCTGCAGCGCGGCCACGCCATGACCGGTGAAGATCACGGCGAGCAGGCCGAGCAGCGCCGACATCGCGCCGAAGAACGGCCCGATTGGCAGTCGAAGGCTGTACTTGAAGAGCGCTATGCCGATAACGGCGAGGAGAACCGCAGCCGCCGCTGCGCCGCCGAGCACCGGCGCGCGGCCCGCCTCGCCCGCCTGCACCCAGAGCGCCTGGTAGAAGAGCACGATCTCGAACATCTCGCGGTACACGGCGAGGAA
>JBQTJR010000018.1:0-1578 GCA_052386895.1 Sphingosinicella sp. | reverse complement strand
CTCAAATCCTACCTGCAGGACCGGCTGAACGCGCGGCTGATGGGGCGCGAGCCGACCGGCAACGGCAGGCGCGAGAGCTTCGCGCACGCGCCGATGCCGCGAATGACCAACACCTTCATGCTCGCCGGCCAGGACGACCCGGGCGAGATCCTCGAGCGGGCCGGGAGCGGCGTCTATGCCAAGAGCTTCGGCGGCGGCCAGGTCGACATCACCTCGGGCAAGTTCGTGTTCTCGTGCACCGAGGCCTACCGCATCGAGAAGGGCCGGATCGGCGCGCCGATCAAGGGCGCGACCCTGATCGGCGACGGCCCGACCGTGCTGACCCGGGTGGCGGCGATCGGCAACGACCTCGAGCTCGACGAGGGGGTCGGGATTTGCGGCAAGGCCGGCCAGACGGTGCCGGCCGGGGTGGGCCAGCCGACCCTGCTGATCGAGGGACTGACGGTCGGCGGCACGGCAGCGTGAGGGACGCACCCTTACCTGAGTGGGCGCGCGCGCTGCTCGATTTCTGGTTCGCGCATGGCGAGCAGGAGTGGTGGCGCGGCCCTGAGAGCTTCGACCAGGAGGTCAAGGCGCGCTTTTTCGAGACGTGGGAGGCGGAGCGGCAACGCGAGGCGGGGGCGTTCCTCGACTCGGCCGAGCTGGCGCTGGCGGCGGTGCTGCTGTTCGACCAGGCGCCGCGCAACATGTTTCGCGGCCATGCCGAGCAGTTCGCCACCGACCACCTGGCGCTGGCGATCGCGCGCGAAGCGGTGGCGCGCGGGTTCGACGACGGCCTGAGCAAAGACCAGCGCACCTTCCTCTACATGCCGTTCCAGCACAGCGAGGCGCTGCCCGACCAGGTGCAGGCGCTGCTGCTGTTCTCCGCCCTGGGCGATGCGCGATTGCTGGATTTTGCCCGCAAGCATCACGACATCATCGCCCGCTTCGGCCGCTTCCCGCACCGCAACAAGCTGCTCGGGCGCAAGCCGACCGCGATGGAGCTGGCGGCCGGCGACGTGGTGCCGTGGTGAATTGGGACTAGGGACTGGGGACTGGGGACTGGGTTTCAGGTTTCGGGTTTCGGGTTTCGGGTTTCGGGTGACTGGGGATCTGGATGGGGTTCGGTGACGGGTAATGGCGCTGGTCGAGCTTTGCACCTGCGACAATGCGCTCGAGGCCGGCGTCGTGCGAGGCCGCCTCGAATCCGAGGGCGTGGCCGTGTTCCTCTTCGATCTCGAGGTCAACATCGGCGCACCGATCATGCTTCCCGTGAGACTATTGGTGTCGGACGACGAGGTGGAAAAAGCTCGGCAGGTTCTGGCGGAGATGGCAGCCGAAGGCGGCGTGAGCTGGGACGCGCCGACGCGCTGAAAGCTTATTCCGCCGCCTCGGCCGCTTGCTCGGCTTCGCGCTCGGCCTGCTGGCGCGCCCACATGTCGGCGTAGAGGCCGCCGCGGCGCAGCAGCGCCTCGTGGCGGCCGCGCTCAGCGATGCGGCCGGCATCGAGCACCAGGATCTCGTCGGCATCGACCACGGTGGAGAGACGGTGGGCGATGACGATGGTGGTGCGGCGCGCGGTGACCGAGCGCAGGGTAT
>JBQTJR010000017.1:0-1698 GCA_052386895.1 Sphingosinicella sp. | reverse complement strand
GCGCCCTGGCGAGCAAACGGCCGGCCGACCGGCCAATGCGCCGCCTGCAGCCGCGCCTGTCGCAACGCCGGTTGACGTCCTGCCCGAGCCTGCGCCGGTCCTCGCCGAGCCCGAGCCGCTCGCACCGCCGCCGGCGCCGGCCGCTTCTCCGCCGGCCTTCGATGTCGCAATCCCGCTTTGGGCGCAGATCGCCGGCGCGGGGTTGCTCGGATTGCTGCTGCTCGTCCTGCTGTTGCGCCGCCGCCGGCCGGCGCTTGCCGATGGGCCGTCCGAGCGCGCATCGATCCAGGTTCCGGCCCAGGCTCCTGCGTCCCCTGCCGTTCCTGCGCAACTTGCGCCCCGCCCCTGGATCGGGCTCGAGCTCAAGGCCGAGCGCGCCGTGTTCAGCGACGATGAATCCTCGGTCGATTTCGAGCTGGAGATCGCCAACGGCGGCGACGCGCCGGCGCGCAACATTCGCATCGACGTCAAGATGTTCAACGCCGGCGCCGGCCAGGACAAGGCGATCGGCGCTTTCTACCGCACCGCCGGCCGCGAGCAGACCCGGCTCACCTTGCCGACGGTCGAGCCCGGCATCAGCGGCATCATCCGTGGCAGCGTCAGCATGAAGCTCGAGGACATGCGCGCGGTAAAGCTCGACGAGCGGTTGCTGTTCGTGCCGGTGATCGCGGTCAACGCGCTCTACGAATGGGGAGACGAGACGGCCTTGATCGGCCAGACCTCGCGTTCCTACCTGATCGGCCGCGAGCAGCCCGAGCCAGGCGAGAAAATGGGCGCGTTCCGGGTCGACCAGGGCCCGCGCATCTGGCGCACCGTCGGCCAGCGCCCGCACACCCTCGCCCGCAGGGTCTGATCCACCCCCAACCCCTCCCTTTGAGGGAGGGGAGTCCGCCGGCGGAGCCGGCGGCGGGGTGGGTGGGCCTTCGTGAAGGCCGCGGCGGACGAAGAGATTTCCAGAGGGAATTCTCTAGCCGAGCATTGTCACTACTTGCGCAGCGCGATCGTCCGCCTGCCATTGCCCGCCTCTTGCCGAGCCGATAGCCCCACCGGCGTGGAAACCCGTGTCCTTCCCGACGGCCCTGACGCGATCGCCGAAGCCTCGCGCCTGGTCCTCGCCGGCCAGCCGGTCGCGATGCCGACCGAAACGGTCTACGGCCTCGCCGCCGACGCCACTTCGGGCGAGGCGGTCGCGCGCGTCTATGCCGCCAAGGGCCGGCCGGGCTTCAACCCGCTTATCGTCCACGTCGCCGATCTCGCGCAGGCGTCGAGACTGGCGCGCTTCGGCGGCCAGGCGGTGCAGCTGGCAAAGGCCTATTGGCCGGGTCCGTTGACCCTCGTCCTGCCGCTGGCGCCGGGCTCGCCCATCGCCTCGCTGGTCACCGCCGGCCTGCCGACCGTCGCGTTGCGCGCCCCCGCTCACCCCGCGATGCAGGCGCTGATCGCCGCCGCCGGCCGGCCGCTGGCCGCGCCCTCGGCCAAGGTCAGCGGCCGCGTCAGCCCGACCCGCGCCAGCCACGTCCTCGCCGGCCTCGGCGGCCGCATCCCCTTGATCGTCGACGGCGGCCCGGCCGGTCACGGCCTCGAATCGACCATCGTCGCGGTCGAGGAACGCGCGCTGCGGCTGCTGCGTCCGGGCCCGATCGATCTCGGTATCCTCCCCTCGCTTTCGAGGGGAGGGGGACCGCCGCAGGCGGTGGA
>JBQTJR010000016.1:0-5251 GCA_052386895.1 Sphingosinicella sp. | reverse complement strand
CGCCCTGCTGCAGCACCTCGTCGGCCATCATGAACGCTTCCTTGAAGGTCGTGTTCGGGTTGGCGATGCGGAACAGGTTCTGGTTGGGAATGACGATCAGGGTGTCGACGTGCTGCTGCAACTCCCCGATGCCGGAATCGGCGGCGCGGGCCCGCCGCGCGCCCTCGAAGCTGAACGGCTTGGTGACGACGCCGACGGTGAGGATGCCGTGGTCGCGGGCGGCCTTGGCGATCACCGGCGCGGCGCCGGTGCCGGTGCCGCCGCCCATGCCGGCGGCGATGAAGCACATGTGCGCACCCTGCAGCGATTCCTCGATCTCGGTGATCGCCTCCTCGGCCGCGGCCTTGCCGATCTCCGGCCGCGAGCCGGCGCCGAGGCCCTGGGTGATCTTCAAGCCAAGCTGAATCTTGCGGTCGGCAAGCGAATGATTGAGCGCCTGAGCATCGGTATTGGCGACCATGAAATCGACGCCCTGGACATCGGACGCGATCATGTTGGCGACCGCATTGCCGCCGGCACCGCCGACGCCAATCACGCTGATCCGAGGTCGAAGCTCCTGGACTTCCGGCTTGATGAAATCGATGCTCATCGACGGTCTCCCTAACTCCCTCGCGCAATACATCGCGCAGCGACTAAGCTATTTAGCACCTTGAGATTCTTCGGTGCGAGTGAAAAGTTCACGTCGTCCACACATTTTGTTCAATACTGAGTCCGAAAAACCGCAATCAGCCGTTCGAAGATGTTGCCGCCGGTGCGCGAAAAGATTTCCGGCGCACTGTCTCCAGCAACGAGATCGAGCGCGTCCGACGCAGCAAACTGGATAAGCCCGGCGAGGGTCGAGAAAGCGGGTCCGCTATGGGCCTCCGCCAGCCCCGGCAGCGACGGGCGGCCGACCCGTACCGCCCGACCGAGCACGCCCTGCAAATAATCGGCGATGCCTTTTAGCTCGGCGCCGCCGCCGGTCAGCACCACCTGCCGACCGAACGGCCCGGAGAAACCAAGTTCCTTCAGCGCCGCCTCGACCTCGGCGATGAGATGCTCAAGCCGCTGGCGGATCACGCCGACCAGCTGGGCGCGGGTGATGCGCGCGGATTCGATCCCCTCCTGGCCGCCGGCAACCGGTGCCAACTCGATCATGTCGTGATTGTCGCGCGGGCTCATCATCGCCGAGCCGTAGAAGCACTTGATCCGCTCCGCCTCGGTGCGACGGGTGCCGAAGGCGGCGGCGATATCATCTGTGATGTCACGCGCGCCAACCGGCAGCGACTTCAGACCGGCGAGCATGCCGCCGGCGAACACCGAGACGTTGGTCACCCCCGCACCCAGCTCGACCAAAGCGACGCCGAGCTCGCGCTCCTCCTCGCTCAGGCACGCCTTGCCGGCGGCAACCGGCGCGGCGACGATCGCGTCGACGCCGAGATGGGCCGAGCGCACGCACAGGTCGAGATTGCGCACCGGCGAGGGATCGGCGGCGACGATGTGGATGTCGACCGCCAGCCGATCGGCGTGGAGACCACGCGGCCGCCGGATGCCGGGTATGCCATCGATGGTGTAAAGCGCCGGCATCGCATGGAGGATCATCCGGCCGCGCGGATCGATCGAATCCTTGCCCGCCTTGAGCAGGGAATCGATGTCGTCGTCGGTAATCTGGCGGCCACCGATCACCAGCTCGACACTGGCAACATCGCCGACCAGGCCGCCCGCCGAGAAAGCGACGAACACCTGCTCGATATTGGTGCCGGCGATCCGTTCCGCCTGCTCGACCGCTTCGCGGATCGCTAGCTCGCTTTTCTCCATGTCGGCGATGAAGCCGCGCTTGACGCCACGGCTCTCGCGCTGGCCGCTGCCGAGGATCCGCAATTCGCCATCCTCGAGCGGCTCGGCAATCATCGCCGACACTTTCGAGGAACCGACATCGAGCGCCGCCAGCAGGCGGCGGACCGGGGCGGCGGGCGGACGCAGCATCTAGGAAAGGCTCCTCATATCGTCCGCGCCAAGTCAGCGGGTACCGGGCCGGGATCGGGCGCGATCGTCGGCACCCGCGAGCCGGGCTGGCGCGAGACGCGGACGATGAAGCGGCCGGGAATGCGCATGTCGAAGCGGACGAAGCCGCGCCCCAGGAGCTGGCTCTGCTGGTCCATTCGCGAAAAACGAAGCAGCGCGCGCCGCGCCGCATCGCTGCCTTCCGGCAAAGCAAGCACTTCGCCGGTCTGGAAGCGCACGTCCCAGCGGCGGCCGCCGATCCACGAAGCGCCGGCAACCTGCGGCCGCAAATGCGGCGCCAGCGCGAGCAGCTGATCGAGCTTGGCAAGCTGGCGATTGGCATGGGGGCCGATCACCAATGGCAGCTCGGGCATCGCATCGAGCTGCACCGGCTCCAGCACCACCCCCTCGGCATCGATCAAGGCGAGCCGGCGATTGTGTTGCCAGATCGCCGCCGGCTGGCGTTCGACGATATCGATCACCAAAGTATCGGGCAGGCGGCGATGGACGCGCGCCTCCCTGACCCAGCCGAAGCGCAGCAAGCGCGCGCGGATGGCCTCGAGGTCGAGGCTGGGCATGGCCATCGACGGCTGGTCGAACGCGACGTTGTAGACCGCCAGCCGCGAGACCCGGTTCGCGCCCCTTATCTCGACCCGGCGCATGGTGAAGCCGACGCCGCCGATCGACTCGGCGGCCAGCGCGCCCGCCAACTGCGGCACGCGGAACGCGACAAGGCTGGTGATCGCGACCGCGACGATCATGCCGGCGAAGATCCAGGCGCCGACGCGCCGGCCGGTGCCGGCGGGAAAACCGACCGACTCGAGCAGCCGCGGCTTGCGGCGCCGGCGGCTGCCGCCGCCGCTGTGATAGACGCGGCGCTTCGGGCGCGCGCGTGCCTGGCTGCCGCGGGCGATGCGCGCGTTCACGTTTGCACCCTTGGCTCGCGCAGTGCGCCGGTGACCAGCCGCTCGACCAGCTGGGCGTAATCGATGCCGCGCAGCCGCGCCTGCTCCGGCACCAGGCTCAACGGCGTCATGCCCGGCTGGGTGTTGATCTCGAGCAGATAGAGGCCCGGTCCGCCGCGCGCCTCGTCCCAGCGGAAGTCGGCGCGCGAGGCGCCGCGGCAGCCGAGCACGCGGTGCGCCTTGAGAGCCATCGCCATCGCCGAGCGCGCCAATTCGTCGGGAATCTGCGCCGGGCAGACATGCTCGGCGAGGCCGTCGGTATATTTGGCGTCGTAATCGTAAAAGCCCGACTTCGGTTTCAATTCGGTCACTGCCAGCGGCTCGTCGTCGAGCACCGCGACAGTCAGCTCGCGGCCGGGAATGAAGGGCTCGGCCAGCAACCGGTCGAAGCGTTGCCATGGCCCGAGCGCGTCGCGCGCTATCGGGTCGCCATGATTGCCGCCGTCGCGGATGATCGCGACGCCGACCGACGAGCCTTCGTTGACAGGTTTCAGCACGTAGGGCCGCGGCAGCGGATCGGCCGCGAACAGGCTCGCGCTCTCCACGACCTTGCCCTCGGGCATGCGCAACCCGTGCGGCACGAGGACGAGCTTGGTCAGCACCTTGTCGATCGCGATCGCCGAGGCCTCGAGGCCGCTATGGGTGTAGGCCAGGCCCATCAGGTCCATCATGCCCTGGACGGTGCCGTCCTCGCCGGGGGTGCCGTGCAATGCGTTGAACACCACGTCCGGCGCGGCTTCGCGCAATCGCTGGGCGACGTCGCGGTCCATGTCGATACGCGTCACCCGGTAGCCGAGCGATGCGAGCGCCTCGGCGACGCCCTCGCCGCTGGTAATCGACACCTCGCGCTCGGCCGACCAGCCGCCCATCAGCACCGCGACGTGCACTTTAGCCATGGTCGGCCTCTAGATTTGTTGGCGCACGCTCCAGGTGGAAAAGCGGTCCCCACTTTTCCTGATCGCGCGGGGGCGACCAGCCGCCCATCAGCACCGCGACGTGCACTTTAGCCACGCGCCACCCCCACGCGCTCGATCTCCCATTCGAGGGTCGTCCCCGAATGCTCGCGCACCCGTCGCCGAACTTCTTCGCCGAGCGCCTCGATATCGGACGAGGATGCGTCGCCGAGATTGATCAGAAAGTTGCAGTGCTTTTCCGAGACCTGGGCGCCGCCGATGCGCAGGCCCCGGCAACCGGCGGCATCGATCAACGTCCACGCCCTGTTTCCGGGCGGGTTCTTGACGGTCGAGCCGCCGGTGCGGCTGCGCAAAGGCTGGCTCGCCTCGCGCTCGGCGGCGATGCGATCCATCTCGGCCTGGATGTGGACAGGATCTTCGATATGCCCGCGGAAGGTGGCGCTGACGACGATCGCCTGGTCCGGCAGCTTGCTATGCCGATACGTATAGCAAAGGTCATCGAGGGTAAGGCGCTGCGCCTGCCCCGAGCGCAGCACGACCTGGCACTCGATCAGGATGTCTTTCACCTCGCGGCCATAGGCGCCGCCATTCATGCGGACGAAGCCGCCGACCGTGCCCGGGATCGAGCGCAGGAATTCGACCCCGCCGATGCCGTGGTCGCGTGCCCTGGACGAGACGAGGATACCCGAGGCGCCGCCGCCGCAATGCAGGGTCGTCGAATCCAGTCGTTCGACCTGGGCAAGCGCCTTGCCGAGCCGGACGACGACCCCGGGCACCCCGCCGTCGCGAACGATCATGTTGGACCCGAGGCCAAGCGGAGTCACCGGCATCGCGGGGTCAAGCCCGGCAATGAAATGTTGCAGGTCGTCGAGGTCCTTCGGCTCGAACAGCCATTCGGCAGCGCCGCCGGATTTGAACCAGACCAGTGGCGCGATCGGCGCCTCGGCTTCCAGCCTGCCGCGAACCGGGGGAAGCTCGATCACCGCGCTCATCGCGCCTTCCTCGCGCGCCGGATGCCGCCGGCGAGGCCGGCCGCCCACTTGGTGATATCGCCAGCGCCGAGGCAGATGACGACGTCTCCGAACGCGGCGAGATCGCGCAGCAATCGCGCCGCTTCTTTCGCGTTGGCCACCGGCCGGGCGCCGGGATGCCCGCGTTCGAGCAGCCCCTCGACAAGGGCGACATGATCGACACCTTCGATCGGCGCCTCGCCGGCCGCATAAACGGGCGCCACCAGCACCAGATCGGCATCGTTGAAGGCGGTACTGAACTCGCCCATCAGATTGTGCAGCCTGGTGTAGCGATGCGGCTGGACGAGCGCGATCACCCGGCCCTGCGCAACCTCGCGGGCGGCGGCCAGCGCCGCGCGGATCTCCGCCGGGTGATGGC
>JBQTJR010000015.1:0-9835 GCA_052386895.1 Sphingosinicella sp. | reverse complement strand
GCCGCCAAGGGCCACAAGCGAGCCCGCGTCGCCGTTGCCCGCAAGCTCGCCATCCTGCTGCATCGGCTCTGGCTGGCGGAAAGCCGGTTCCGCTGGGCCTGACGATCTCGCATGCACTGCAGGGGCCCCAGGGACCCCGTCGGTGACACAGAGACGTCACTCACACTGCCGCCTGGACGCGATCATGAGGCTCGGGAAGCCATCGGCGCCAACGCCATCCCGCGACCTCGGAGACAACCATAGCCAACGGCAGCAAAGGTCAGGAGACAACGGCCAATGCAAATCAATTAGACAACAGTGCATTTTGGTTTGGATGGACAAGGTTGCGTCGTCGTCAGGCTTCCAGCAGTGGCAGACGATGTCCCGTCTTCTCCTGCCGGCCCTTTTGTTCCTGCCCGCCGCCGCTTTTGCCCAGGACGAGATCGCGCCGCCTTCCGATTTCGACCTTTCGGGCGAAATCGGCGTCGTCAGCGATTATCGTTTCCGCGGACTGTCCCGCTCCGGCGAGGACCCGGCCGCGACCGCCAATCTGACGCTCAGCCATCGCATCGGCCTCTATGCCGGCGTCCGCGGCGCGACGATCGACGGCATTGACCCGTTCCGCGCCCGCGCCCCCGGTTTCACCGGTCTCGGCGATCTCGAGCTCGATCTCTACACCGGCTTCAACACGCCGCTGGGGCGCGGCTTCGCGCTCGACGCCGGCGCCACCTATCACCTGTTTGTCGACGCCCCCCGCGCGAGCGACTATCTCGAGCCTTACGCCTCACTTTCCTGGACGATCGGCCCGGCCGAGGTCGCGGCCGGCGCGCGTTACGCCCCCTCCCAGCGGGCGATCGCAAACGAAGACATGCTTTACCTGTTCGGCGAGGCCGGCGTCGACCTGCCCGGCCGGCCCTGGCGCTTCACCGCGACCCTCGGCCACCAGGATTGGGGAATATTCGGCAGCTACTGGACGTGGGGCCTGGGCGTCGAGCACCGGCTGCGCCTCGGCGGTCTGCCGCCGCTGGCGCTCGGCCTGCGCTATGTCGATACCGATCTGCCGTCGCTGGCCCGGCAGGATCACGGAATCGTGGCCGCAGCCAGCCTGGCCTTTTAGCCCTATTCGGGCACTTGCACCGAGGCTTCCTGGCCGTCGCCCTGCGGCAGCTGGATGATCGTCTGCACCATCGCGCCGCGATTGACGACGACCGTCTGGGTATCGCCGGCGACCGAGCGCGCTCCCAGGACCGCCCGTTCCGCGCCCGCCTGCTGCAACAGGTCGCGCTCGACCGCGCTGCGCGGCTGCGGCCCGCCGAACAAAGCCTCGAGCGCCTGTGCGCGCGGGTCCGAGCCGGCCTCGGGCTCACCGGGGCGGGGCGGGGTCATCGCGAAATCGGGCGGGATCACTAGCGGCGCGCTGCGGCCGACCCGGAATTCGTCGGGGCGGTCGCGGTTGAACGGGCCGCCGCCGCAGCCGGCGAGCAGGACGAGGGCCGATCCGGCCAGCAGCAAACGGGTCACGCGCATGAGAATCCTCGATTCGACTCAATCTTCGCGCTTGCTTTCGCGCATCAGCAGCGCGCGCACAAGCAGCAGCAGCACGCCGATGGTAATCGCGGCGTCGCCGACATTGAAGACCAGAAACGGCCGCCATGCGCCGAAATGCAGGTCGGCGAAGTCGACCACGAAGCCGAAACGGACGCGATCGAGGATGTTGCCGAGCGCGCCGCCGAGGATCAGCGCCAGTGCCAACGCGTCGTCGCGGCGACGCTCGCGCCACATCCACCAGGCGACCAGCAGGGCGATGAACGACGTCAGCCCGACCAGCACCCAGCGGCCGAGATAGCCGCCCCCGCCGAACAGGCCGAGCGACACGCCGGGATTTTCCACCCATTTGAGGTTGAAGAAGCTGGTGATGCGGATGCTCTGGTTGTGCGGCTGGTTGGGCAGGTTCAAGGGATAGGTGACCACCCACTTGGTCGCCTGGTCGAACACGAATACCAGGAAGGCGATCGCGATCCCGGCCGCGCGGTTGCGCCGCACTTTCGCGTCAGCGGCCATCGACCACCTCGCCGCAGCGCCCGCACAGTTCGCTCGGCGCCGCCACGTCCGGCAGATGCCGCCAGCAGCGCGCGCATTTCGGGTGTCCGGTTCTCATCACCTCGATCGCTTCGCTTCCCGCCGCCACTTCCGACACGATGCAGATTTCCGCAAGCGCGTCCGGCTCGAGCCCGGTCTCGGCCAGTGCCGATTCGGGAAGGCGGATGCGCGCCTCCAGGCTCGACCCGATCGCCTTGTCGCGCCGCAGCGGCTCGATCGCCTCGGTCACTTGTTCGCGTAGGGAGCGCACCTTCGCCCATTTCGCGCCAAGCGCCGCGTCGCGCCAAGCGGCGTCGATCTCCGGCCATTCGAGCAGGTGCACCGATCCGCCTTCCGGATAGCGCGTCCCCCATACTTCCTCGGCGGTGAAGCACAGGATCGGGCTCACCCAGCGCACCAGCGCGTGGAACAGCGTGTCGAGCACCGTCCGGTAGGCCCGCCGCGTGGGCGATCCCGGCGAGTCGCAATATAGGGCGTCCTTGCGGATATCGAAGAAGAAAGCGGACAATTCGTCATTGGCGAAGGCGGCGATCGCGCGGGCATAGCGGTTGTACTCGAACCCTTCTGCCGCCTCGCGCAACTCGCCGTCGAGTTCGGCCAGCCGGTGCAGCACCCAGCGCTCCAGCTCCGGTATCGCCGCCGGCGCGACCTGCTCGTCGGCCGAGAAGCCGTCGAGCGCGCCGAGCAAATAGCGGAACGTGTTCCTGAGCTTGCGATAGGCGTCGGTGGTGGTGGCGAGGACCTCCTTGCCGATCCGAACGTCCTCGAAATAGTCGGTCGAGGCGACCCACAGCCGCAAAATGTCAGCGCCGTTGTCGCGCATCACCACCAGCGGATCGACGACGTTGCCGATCGATTTCGACATCTTGCGGCCCTGCCCGTCGAGCGCGAAGCCGTGGGTCAGCACCGCGCCGAACGGCGCCCGGCCGCGCGTGCCGCAGCTTTCCAGCAGCGACGACTGGAACCAGCCGCGATGCTGGTCCGAGCCCTCGCAATAGAGGCCGGCGCGCACATTGGGGCCGTAACGCGCCTCGATCACGTAGGCGTGGGTCGACCCGGAATCGAACCACACGTCCAGTATGTCCATTACCGGATCGAAGTCGCCGAGCGCATAGCCGTTGCCCAGCAACGCCTGGTGGTCGGCCTGGAACCAGGCGTCGGCGCCCGCCTCGTGGAAGGCGCGGATGATGCGGCTGTTGACCGCTGGGTCTTTCAGATATTCGCCGGTCTTTTTGTGGACGTAGAGCGCGATCGGCACGCCCCAGGCACGCTGGCGGCTGATCACCCAGTCCGGCCGCCCCTCGACCATCGCCTCGATGCGGTTCCTCGATTTCTCCGGCACCCAGCGCGTCTCGGCGATCGCTTCGAGCGCCAGGCTGCGCAGCGACCGCTCCGGGAACATCTTTGCCGCCGGACCGGCGGGCGACGGCTCT
Source organism: Sphingosinicella sp. (assembly GCA_052386895.1). Taxonomy (GTDB): domain Bacteria; phylum Pseudomonadota; class Alphaproteobacteria; order Sphingomonadales; family Sphingomonadaceae; genus Allosphingosinicella. The sequence goes on along the minus strand of JBQTJR010000015.1, from coordinate 6,323 downwards.
GGCGCAGCGGGCCCGAAGTGAGAAGTGTCGATCGCGCGGTTCATCGGGATGAACCATTGCGATGTCGCCCGCTGGATCACCTTCGCCTTCGAGCGCCAGCTGTGCGGGTACGAATGCCTGAAATCGTGCGACGCCGTCAGTAGCGCGCCTGCCTCGCGCAGATCGTTGCAGATCGGTCCGTCCGGCGCGTTCAATTTGTTGTTGATCACCGACCAGGGATGGCCGCCGAGCCAGAGCCAGTCGTCGCGGTAGCGGCCGTCGTCCTGCACCGCGAATTCGACGCCGAGGCCGTGCTCGCGCCCCAGAAGGAAATCGTCCTCGCCATGGTCGGGCGCCATGTGCACCAGCCCGGTGCCCTGCTCGGTGGTGACGAAATCGCCGGCGAGGAACGGTCGCGGTCGCGCGAAGAAGCCGCCCAGCTTGTGCATCGGGTGGCGGGCGACGGTGCCGGCGAGGGCGGTTCCCTTGCCGCGCCAAAGTAGCTCATCAAGACTGGATGTGGCGCTAGCGGCGTTGGAAACACGCGATCCAAATTCCTGTGCAAGTTCCTCTGCAATCAAATACTTGCCCGAGCCAAACGGCCGCCAATTGGGAGGATTGGCGTCATCAATGCCGAGCATTCGATTAGCGGCAACAACATCCAACAAGACGTATTGAATATCAGGCCCGTACGCGATCGCCTGATTGACCGGGATCGTCCACGGCGTCGTCGTCCACACCACCGCGTGCGCGCCAATGAGATCGGGAATCGGACTCTCGATTATCTCGAACGCGACATCGATCTGGGTAGAGATTATCTCCTCATATTCGACCTCGGCCTCGGCCAGCGCCGTCCTCTCGACCGGGCTCCACATCACCGGCTTGGCGCCGCGATAGACCTGGCCGCCTTCCGCGAACTTGAGCAGTTCCTCGACGATCTTCGCCTCGGCCGAATAAGCCATAGTGAGATAGGGGTCGTCCCATTCGCCCATCACGCCGAGCCGCTGGAACTGCCCGGACTGCACTTCCACCCATTTCCCGGCATAGGCGCGGCATTCGGCACGGAACTGCGCCTTGGGCACCTCGTCCTTGTCGAGCTTCTGCTTGCGATATTCCTCCTCGACCTTCCACTCGATCGGCAGGCCGTGGCAGTCCCAGCCGGGCACGTAGGGTGCATCCTTGCCGAGCAGCGATTGCGAACGCACGACGATGTCCTTCAAAATCTTGTTCATCGCGTGGCCCATGTGGATGTCGCCATTGGCGTAAGGCGGGCCATCGTGGAGGATGAAGCGCTCGCGCCCGGCGCGAAGCTTCCTTAGCTGCTCATAGAGGCCGGTCTCCGCCCAGCGCGCGAGGATGGCCGGCTCTTTCAAAGCGAGGCCCGCCTTCATCGGGAAGTCGGTCCTCGGCAGGAAGACCGTGTCCCTGTAGTCGCGCGCTTCGGGCATGGTGGGCGGGCTTAGCGAGGAAGGTTTACCTAGGGAACCGGTCAGGCGGCCTCGGCCAGCTTGGCCAGCCGCCGGCGCGCCTCGCGGGCGTCCATCTTCATCCGCGCGATCAGCGAATCCACTTCCTCGAACGCCAATTCCTCGCGGATGAACGAATGAAGTTCGACCTCGATCACCTTGTTGTAGAGGTTGCCGCTGAAATCGAAGAAATGCGGCTCGAGCCATTCGCGCTCGGGCGGGAACATCGGCCGGATGCCGAGGCTGGCGACGCCTTCGAGCATTTTGCCGCCCTTCAGCCGCCCGCGCACCGCGTAGACGCCGTAGCGAGGCCGCACATAGTCGCCGAGCGCGATATTGGCGGTCGGGAAACCGAGATTGCGGCCTCTCTTGTCACCCTTCTGCACCTTTCCCTGGATGGCAAAGGGCCGCGTCAGCAGCCGCGTCGCCGTCTCGCAATCGCCGTCGCGCAGCGCCTCGCGGATCCAGGTCGACGACACCACCCGGTCCCCCTCCAGCAACGGCGAGGCGGTCTGGACCGACATCCGCCGCGCATGGCCGAGCAACTTCAGCTGGTCGACGTCGCCGCCGCGATTCTTGCCGAAGGTGAAGTCCTCGCCGGTCACCAGCCCCGAGGCGTCGATCCGCCGCCCCAGCCATTCCGAGACGAATTCGTCGGGCGAGCGGGCGGCAAAATCGTCGTCGAACCGGAACACCAGCAAGCCGTCGGCGCCGGCTGCCTTCACCAGCCGTTCGCGTTGCTCAAGCGTGGTCAGCTCGAACGGCTCGCTCTCCGGCCGGAAAAAGCGCATCGGGTGCGGATCGAAGGTGGCGACCAACGCCGGCTTGTCCTCGATGCGGGCGCGGCTGACCGCCAGCCCGACCACCGCCTGGTGGCCGAGATGAAAGCCGTCGAAATTACCGAGCGCGACGATCCCGCCGCGGAGCGCGTCCGGAACCGCCGAGCCGCCGTCCAGGCGCTCCATCGCGCCGCTATAGGGAGGGCCTGAAAGGCTTTCCAGCGGTGCTCCGCACGAGCGTCACGAAGCTGAACGCCGGCATCTTCCCCTCGGCCGCGTGCTCCTCGCGGAAAAACTCGCTCCACTGCCGGGCATCGGGCGCGGCCCAGTAGGTGTCACCGTCATAATTATCATGCACCTCGGTCAGCTCGATCCGATCCGCCATGGGCTCGAACAGCCGAAAAATCTCGGCGCCGCCGATCACCGACACGGGTTCCTCGCCGGCCAGCGCCAGCGCCTGCTCGGCATCCCGGACGACCTCCGCGCCCCTGGCTTGCCAATCCGGATCGCGGGTCAACACGATGTGCCGCCTACCCGGCAGCAGCCCGGGCAGGCTGTCGAATGTGCGACGGCCCATGATCATCGCCGTGCCCATGGTCAGTGCCTTGAACCGCCTGAGGTCGGCGGAGATGTGCCACGGCAGGCCGCAATCCTTGCCGATGACGCCATTGTCCGCCCGCGCCACGACGAGCTGGATCACACCGCCACCTCGGCCCTGATGTGGGGGTGCGGCGCGTAGCCGGAAATCTCGAAATCCTCGTAGCGATATTCGTCGATCGCGCCCGGCCGCCGCAGCAGCTTCAGCGTCGGCAGTGGGCGCGGCTCGCGGCTGAGCTGTTCGCGCGCCTGGTCGAGATGGTTGGTGTAAAGGTGGCAGTCGCCGCCGGTCCACACGAAGGTGCCGGGCTCCAGCCCGCATTGCTGGGCCAGCATATGGGTCAACAAGGCGTAGCTGGCGATGTTGAACGGCACGCCCAGGAAGATGTCGGCGCTGCGCTGGTAGAGCTGCAGGTTCAACCGACCGTTCGTCACCTGCGTCTGGAACAAGCAGTGGCACGGCGCCAGCGCCATCCGCTCGGTTTCGCCGGGGTTCCAGGCGGTGACGACCTGGCGTCGCGAGGCCGGGTCGCGCTTGATCAACGCGATCAGCTCGCCGACCTGGTCGATCTCGCGCCCGTCGACAGCCTGCCAGCGCCGCCATTGCTTGCCATAGACCGGGCCGAGTTCGCCTTCATTGTCGGCCCACTCGTCCCAGATACTGACGCCCTGTTGCTGCAGCCAGCGGACGTTGGTGTCGCCCTTGAGGAACCACAGCAACTCGACGATGATCGAGCGCAAATGCAGCTTCTTGGTGGTGACCAGCGGGAAGCCCTCGGCGAGGTCGAAGCGCAACTGGTGGCCGAAGATCGAGCGCGTACCCACCCCGGTGCGGTCCTGCTGCTCGACCCCGTTTTCGAGGGCCAATCGCATCAGTTCGAGATAGGCGCGCATACCGTTTTTTATGGCCGCTGGTCCGCGCCCTCGCCAGCCCATCTGTCCCGCATTCTGTGCATAACTTTATTGACAGCGGGCAGTCGTCCCGCTTCCTTTCGTATCGGATACGAAACGGGGAGGGTGAAATGAACGGTGACGTGAGAACTCCAGCGCATCTGTGGATCGTCGGCACGGCGGCGACCCTTTGGAACGCCATGGGCAGCTTCGACTATGTGGTGACCCAGACGGCCAATGAACAATATCTGTCGAAGTTCACCGAAGCGCAGCGCGCTTATTTCGAGAGCTTCCCGGCGTGGATGGAAGGCGCCTGGGCGGTCGGGGTCTGGGGCGGCCTGCTGGGCTCGCTGCTGCTGCTGATGCGCAGCCGCCACTCGGTCATCCTGTTCGGTCTGTCGCTGCTCGGCCTGGCAGCCAGCACCGTCTACCAGTACGTGATGACCAGCCCGCCGCCGGACATGAGCACCAACATGCTGGTGATAACCGGGGTCATCTGGGTCGTCGCGATCTTCCTGTTCTTCTACGCGCGGCGGATGCACTCGGCGGGGGTGTTACGCTGATCCGCTAAACCGCACAGGACGGGATGTCCTCCGGCGCCGGCTTCGGGCCGCGTGGCTCGAAGCTGGCGAAATAGGATTCGGAATCGGCCAGCCGCTCGAACCGGCGCAGCTGGTAGCCGACCGCGTTGAACTCGCAGACAAGCAGGCGCGGCGGCGTGCCGTGGCGGTCGGTGGGCCGGTCGGCATCGACCACGACGATGTGGCCGCCGCGCGCCAGGTCATCGTGCAGGTGCCACAGGAATTCGGCCGGGCGCGGAATCTCGTGGTACATGTGGACGAGCAGAATGCGGTTGAACGAGGCGTCGGGCAGCTGTGGATCGTTCGGCTGGCCCAGCTTCAGCGCGACATTGTCGAGCCGCTCGCGCTGCACCCGCCGCGCCAGTTCCTGGATCGTCGCCGGCATGATGTCCTCGGCCAGCACGCGGCCGCGCCGGCCGACGATCGGCGAGAGGCGCACCGTGTAATAGCCCTCGCCGGCGCCGATGTCGGCGATCGACATGCCGTCGGCAATTTCGGCCAGCCGCACCACCGTCTCGAACTCGCCGAGGCTGTCGCGCGCGTCCTCGTTGAGGTAACGCGACGACACCACCGGCGCGACGGGGCGCTGCGCCTCGGGGAAGGGCGTCGCCGGCGCCTCGGCCGCCTCGCGGCAGCCGGCGAGCAGCGCCAGCGCCAGCAACGGCGCGATCGCCGCCCTACTCGACATCTTCCACTTCGACCTTCTCGCCGGTCACCCGCTGCGACAGCGCCGCCGCCATGAACCGGTCGAGATCGCCGTCGAGCACGTCTGAAGGCGAGGTCGAGGTCACGCCGGTCCGCAGATCCTTCACCAGCTGGTAGGGCTGCAGCACGTAAGAGCGGATCTGGTGACCCCAGCCGATGTCGGTCTTGGCCGCGTGCTGGGCGCTCGCTTCCGCCTCGCGCCGCTGCAGCTCCGCCTCATAGAGCCGCGCCTTGAGCATCTTCATCGCCTCGGCGCGGTTTTTGTGCTGCGATCGTTGGTTCTGGCAGGCGACGACGATCCCTGTCGGCAAATGGGTGATCCTGACCGCGCTGTCAGTGGTGTTGACGTGCTGGCCGCCCGCGCCCGACGATCGGTAGGTGTCGATCTTCAATTCGCTCTCGTTGACATCGACGTCGATCTCCTCGTCGACCACCGGATAGACCCACACGCTCGAGAAACTGGTGTGGCGCCGCGCATTGGCGTCGTAGGGGCTGATCCGCACCAGCCGGTGCACGCCGCTCTCGGTTTTGGCCTGGCCGTAGGCATTTTCGCCTTTCACCAACAGGGTCGCCGACTTGATCCCCGCCTGCTCGCCGGCATGATGATCGATCAACTCGACTCTCATGCCGCGGCGCTCGGCCCAGCGCGTATACATGCGCTGCAGCATTTCCGCCCAGTCCTGGCTCTCGGTGCCGCCGGCGCCGGCATTGATTTCAATATAGGCGTCGTTGGCATCGGCCTCGCCGGCGAGGAGGGCGGCGGTTTTGTCGCGCTCCGTCCGCTCGGCCAGCGCCGCTAGCGCCGCCACCGCATCTTCGGCGAGCGCGTGGTCGCCCTCCATATCGGCCAGCTCCATCAGCTCGATCGTGTCGGAAAGCTCCCTGTCGATCGCCCGCGCCGCGCCGATTGCCTCATCGAGCCGCCTTCGCTCGCGCATCACCTCCTGCGCCGTCTTGGGGTCGTTCCACAACGCGCTGTCCTCGACGCGCGCGTTCAGCTCATCGAGCCGCTTCAGCGCTCGGTCCCAGTCGAGGAACCGGCGCAAGAGTTCGAGCGCTGAGTGTATCTGGTCAATCGAGGCTTGCGCTTCCGCGCGCATCGTTCACGTCTCCACGGACCGGCAGGCATAGAACGCGAACCTGCCTGATTGAAGCCCGCCCGACTCCTCATTGTCTTCCGGAGTTACGCGAAGTGCGAGGGCACTCCGATTTAGGACGTAGACTCATAAGTTCGCAACCAGAGCCGCATTGAGGCGAGCTGGACCATGGCGAGGAAGTTGGCTGCCAGTTTGTCGTAGCGGGTCGCGATTCTTCGAAAGTGTTTG
>JBQTJR010000014.1:0-3590 GCA_052386895.1 Sphingosinicella sp. | reverse complement strand
GACGTCGATCGACTGGCCGGCGGCCAGCGTCACGATCGCTTTCTTGACGTCCGAGCGCTGATAGAGGCGACCCTTCCAGCGCTACGACTTGCCCTTGACCGTGATGGTGGTGACGCCGGCGACGTCGACCCCGAACAACGCCTCCACCGCCGCCTTGATCTGCGGCTTGGTGGCGCCGGACGCGACCTTGAACACGACCGCGTTATGCTCGGAAAGCAGGGTCGACTTCTCGGTGATGTGCGGGCTCAGCACGACATCGTAATGGCTGATGTCGGCCGCGGCCTGCGCCTTCTTAGCTTTAGCCATTGAACCGGGCCTCCAGCGTCTCGACCGCGGCGCGGGTAAGCACCAGGGTATCGTGGTTGAGGATGTCGTAGACGTTGGCCCCGACCGCCGGCAGCAGGTTGATCTCGGCGAGATTGGCCGAGGCGCGGGCGAAACCGACGTTGAGCGCGTCGCCGTCGATCACCAGGTTCGACTGGCCGCAACCGAGCTTGGCGAGCCGCGCCTTCAGCTCGGCGGTCTTCGGCTGGGCGAGATCGAGCGTATCGAGCACGATCAGCTTGCCGTCGCGGGCCTTGGTGGACAGCGCCATCCTGAGGCCGAGCGCGCGCACCTTCTTGTTGAGCGAGGGATTGAACTCGCGGGCGCGGGCGCCGTGGGCCTTGCCGCCGCCGACGAAGATCGGCGCCCGGCGATTGCCGTGACGGGCGGTGCCGCCGCCCTTCTGGCGGCCGAACTTCTTGCCGGTGCGATTGACGTCGCTGCGTTCGCGGGTGGCGCGGGCCGGCGCCCGGCGCTTCTCGAGCTGCCAGGTGACGACGCGGTGGAGGATGTCGGCGCGCGGCTCGATCGCGAACACGGCGTCGCTGAGCTCGAGCTCGGCCGCCTTGCCGCCGGCCGCTTTGGCACCGTCGAGGCTTTGAACCTTGACCTTCATCTCAGTCTTCCTTGCTCTCGTCGGCTGCGGCCGGCTTTTCCTCGCCCTCGGCGGCATCGGCCGGCTTCGCTTCCTCGGCCTCGGCGGCGGCGGCCGCGGCCGCGGCTTCCTCGGCGCGGTGGGCATCCGCCTCGGCGACGCCGGCGGCGACTTCCTCGGCGCTGGGCAGCGCCGGCAGCTCGTGGGTGGCGGCCGATTCGACCATGCCGGCCGGCGCTTCCTCGTGCTGCTGCTCGAGCTCGGACTCCTGCGATTTCAGGCCGGCCGGAAAAGGCAGGCCGTCGGGCCGCGGCGCCTTGATCGCGTCGCTCACCAGCAGCCAGCTGCCCTTGTGGCCCGGCACCGAGCCGCGCACGAAGATGAGGCCGCGCGCCGCGTCGGTGCGGACGACCTCGAGATTGAGCTGGGTGCGGTTGCGCGCTCCCATGTGGCCGGCCATCTTCTTGTTCTTGAACACGCGGCCCGGATCCTGGCGGTTGCCGGTCGAACCATGCGAACGGTGCGACACCGAGACGCCGTGGCTGGCGCGCAGGCCCTTGAAACCCCAGCGCTTGATCGCGCCGGCAAAGCCCTTGCCCTGGGTGACGCCAGCGACGTCGACCAGCTGGCCGGCGACGAAGTGATCGGCGGAAAGCTCGGCACCGACGTCGAGCAGAGCGTCTTCGGCGAGGCGGAACTCGGCGAGCTTCGCCTTGGGCTCGACCTCGGCCTTGCCGAAATGGCCGCGCTGGGGCTTGGTCAGCTTCTTCACCTTGGCGGTGCCGGCGCCGAGCTGGACCGCGGCATAGCCGTCGCGCTCCGCCTCGCGGCGGGCGACCACCTGGACGCTGTCGAGCGCCAGCACGGTGACCGGCACGTGCCGGCCATCTTCCTGGAACAAGCGGGTCATCCCGACCTTCTTCGCGATCACGCCGGTGCGCAGGACCAAGACTCCTCACGACAGAGGCCCCGCGGACGCACCAAGACGCCGGGGGCGTGTTCAAGCCCGAAAAAAAATGCGTGCCCGCCTGGGCTCAGGTTCCGCCCGAAGGCGAAACGGCGGGGACGCAGCCACGGCCAGGCCGTGCGGTATCCACCTTTCGATCCCGGCGTGGGCCGGGACTCAAGTCAGCTCAGGCCAACTTGATTTCGACGTCTACACCCGCTGCGAGGTCGAGCTTCATCAAAGCGTCGACCGTCTGCGGCGTCGGCTGCACGATATCGAGCAGCCTTTTGTAGGTTCGCACCTCGAACTGCTCGCGCGACTTCTTGTCGATGTGCGGCGAGCGGTTGACGGTGAATTTCTCGATCCGCGTCGGCAAAGGTATGGGTCCGCGGATCAGCGCGCCGGTGCGGCGCGCCGTATCGGCGATGTCGCCCGTCGCCTGATCGAGCACCCGATGATCGAATGCCTTCAGGCGAATACGGATATTCTGCGTTTCCATTCCACTTACCGATGCGAAAGAGCCTCTTTCGCCAAAGCTGCGGAGGCCAGGGCCTCACCACCTTCAGCGAAGGCAAAACACTACCCAACCAAACCGCCCGCAAGCCTGAGGCCCCCGGGCGGCCGGTGCGATATATTACTTCACGATCTCGGCGACAACCCCCGCGCCGACGGTGCGCCCGCCTTCGCGGATCGCGAAGCGCAGGCCCTGGTCCATGGCGATCGGGGCGATCAGCTTGACGCCGAGGCTGACGTCGTCGCCGGGCATCACCATCTCGGTGCCGGCCGGCAGCTCGACCTCGCCGGTGACGTCGGTCGTGCGGAAGTAGAATTGCGGCCGGTAGTTGGCGAAGAACGGCGTGTGGCGGCCGCCTTCCTCCTTCGAAAGGACGTAGACCTGCGCCTTGAAGTCGGTGTGCGGCGTGATCGAGCCGGGCTTGGCGAGGACCTGGCCGCGCTCGACCTCCTCGCGGCCGATGCCGCGCAGCAGCGCGCCGATATTGTCGCCCGCCTGGCCCTGATCGAGCAGCTTGCGGAACATCTCGACGCCGGTGACCACCGTCTTCTGGGTGTCCTTGATGCCGACGATCTCGACTTCCTCGCCGACCTTGACGATGCCGGTCTCGACACGGCCGGTAACGACGGTGCCGCGGCCCGAGATTGAGAACACGTCCTCGATCGGCATCAGGAACGGCTTGTCGAGCGGCCGCTCGGGCTGCGGGATATAATCGTCGACCGCCTTCATCAGCTCGAAGATCGATTCACGGCCAAGCTTCTCGTCGCGGTCCTCGAGGCCGGCGAGTGCCGAACCCTTGATGACCGGGATGTCGTCGCCGGGGAAGTCGTACTTCGAAAGCAGTTCGCGGATCTCAAGCTCGACCAGCTCGAGCAGTTCCTCGTCGTCGACCTGGTCGACCTTGTTCATGTAGACGACCAGGGCCGGCACGCCGACCTGGCGGGCGAGCAGGATATGCTCGCGGGTCTGCGGCATCGGCCCGTCGGCGGCCGACACGACCAGGATCGCGCCGTCCATCTGGGCGGCGCCAGTGATCATGTTCTTCACATAGTCGGCGTGGCCGGGGCAATCGACGTGCGCATAGTGGCGAGCTGCGGTCTCATACTCGACGTGAGCAGTCGAGATCGTGATGCCGCGCTCGCGCTCCTCGGGCGCCTTGTCGATATTGGCATAGTCGACATAGGTCGCGCCGCCGGTCTCGGCGAGCACCT
>JBQTJR010000013.1:0-4807 GCA_052386895.1 Sphingosinicella sp. | reverse complement strand
GCCGCCGAGATCCTCGCCCCGGAACACCTCTGGCAGAAACGCAACCAGCGCGCCCGCTCCAACGACCAAATCCGTAAGAACGACTTCCGCAACCCGGCCCTACGGCCCTAAGTCCGCCGCACCCTCGCCGACCACGCCCGCGAGCGGGGCAAGTCGCCGGAAGAAACCGCGATGGACCTGGTGGTCGAGGACCAGAGCCGGGTCGGCACCATCTATTTCCTGATGAACGAGGACAATGTCCGCGCCCAGATCCAACTCCCCTGGGTCAGCTTCGGCTCGGACGCCGAGAGCCTGGCGCCGGAAGGCCTGTTCCTCAACGGCAACCCGCACCCGCGCGCTTACGGCAATGTCGCGCGGCTGCTCGGCCGCTACGTGCGTGACGAGCGGCTGATCCCGCTCGAGGAAGCGGTGCGGCGGCTGACGACGCTGCCGGCGGCCAACCTCGGCATCCGGGAGCGCGGGCGGCTGGCGGCGGGCCATTATGCCGATCTCGCCATCTTCGATCCGGCGACGATCGCCGACCGCGCCACCTTCGAGCGGCCGCACCAATATGCGGTGGGCATGCGCCACGTGTTCGTCAACGGCGCGCCGGTGCTCAGCGACGGCGAGCACACCGGCAACCGGCCCGGCCGGGTGGTGCGGGGGCCCGGGTGGCAGCGCTGCGCGGCGCAGTAGGATCCCCCTCTCCCCGGTGGGGAGAGGATGCCGAGCGCAGCGAGGCAGGTGAGGGGGTGCTGTCCTACTCTGGACCCCCTCACCCCACCCTCTCCCCACAGGGGAGAGGGGGCGCAGGATCAGGCCGGCTGGGCGTAGGCCGCCACCGGCATCGCTTGGCGCTTGCCCGCATTCCAGCCGGCCCAGCTGGTCAGCGCGCCGATGACGAAGCCGGTCAGCACCACCGCCGCGCTCGGCACCTGGCCGATCGCGGACAGCAGCGATCTCAGCAGCGCCGATTCGGTCATCAGGCCCATCGTCAGCATCTGGGCAGCGATGAAGCCGGCGGCGACGAGGAAGGGATAAGCGCGCTCGCGGTACTTGAGCCAGATCGCGGCGACGATCGCCAGCTCGAGCGCCATCGCCCACAGGATCGACGGGATGATCAGGGGAAAGTCGGCCGGTCCGCTGACGAGGAGGCCCGGCATGAACATGGTGAGCAGGCGGCTGAACGGCGATTCGAACAGGATCAGCGGCGTCGTCAGCATGTAGCCCGAGTGGACCCACACCTTGCGGCGGAACTTGAGCGCGCGGTAATAGACGGTGACGTAGGCGGCGATCGCGAGCACCAGGCCGATCAGGAAAGAGCCGCCAAACATCATTCGCACCGGGCCGTCGCCGGCGACATAGCCCTTGGCGGTGACGTCGATGATCGCGGCGAGCCCGCCGATCAGGAAGGGAAAGAGCAGAAGGCTCGACTTGCCGACCGCGCGGTGCAGCGGCAGCCGGCCGCGATGCGCGGTCCAGCTTTGCGCGGCGACCATCGTCACCCAGATGCTGGCGGCGACGCCGTGAGCGTGAAACTGCCAGGGAACGCTGTTCCACAAGGCGAAATAGCTTGGCCAGAAACCGGCGACGATGACCGCGATGACGGCCAGCACGTAATAATGCGCATGACGGTACGGCATGCTGCCCCCTCCTGTTGCCGGCACCGGGCATAGCCGAAAGCGGCGGCGGTGCACGAGTCGGCCGGCGGCGGGGTCGTCAGCCGCTGCTACTCATTCGCCGCGCATGACTCCAAGTCCACTTGGATGCCAGCATGCGCTGGCATGACGAGAAACGGAACCCAATTTGCCCCTCCTCTGCCCTGCGTGTAACCCCACCCTCGGTGAGCGCCCCCGTCCCCCACATCAACGCCATCGCCGGCGCGGTGCCGGACCATGACGTCCACGCCCTGTTCATCGACTGGGCGGAGAGCCGGATAAAGGATCCGCGGGCGAGGAAGCTGTTCCTGCGCATGGCCGAGCGCTCGGGGATCGCCCATCGCTGGTCGGTGCTGCCGCGGCCCGAGGACGGCGGCCGCCCGATCCTCTACCAGGGGGAAAGCCCACCGACCTCGCGGCGGATGCAGGTCTATGCCGAGGCGGCGCCCAAGCTGGCGCTCGACGCGATCGCCAGGCTGCGCGAAACCACGCCGCTCGACGGCATCACGCACCTGGTGGTCGCCAGCTGCACCGGCTTCACCGCGCCGGGGCTCGACCAAATCGTCGCCCGCGCGCTCGGGCTGGAGAATGCCGAGCGGGTGCTGGTCGGCTTCATGGGCTGCTACGCAGCGGTGTCGGCGTTGCGCACCGCCTGCCACATCGTCCGCTCCGAGCCGCAAGCGCGGGTGCTGGCGGTCACGGTCGAATTGTCGACCCTGCACCTGCAGGAAACGGGCGACGTCGAATCCTTGCTGGCGATGCTGCAATTCGCGGACGGTGCCGCCGCCGCTTTGGTCACCGCCGAGCCCGCGGGATTGGCGGTCCGCCACCCCTTCTCGCTGACGCTTCCCGAGTCCGGCGAGCTGATCCAGTGGCGGATCGGCGACACCGGCTTCGAGATGATCCTCTCGGGCGAGGTGCCGGGGCGGATCGCCGCCGCGCTCGGCGAACCGGAGGTGCGGGCCAGGATCCTCAACGGCTGGAGCATCGACGAAATCGACAGCTGGGCGGTCCATGCCGGCGGCCGCTCGATCCTCGACGCGGTCGAGAAGGGGCTGGAGCTGCCGCAGGGCGCCCTGTTCGCCTCGCGCGACGTGCTCGCCCGCTGCGGCAACATGTCGTCGGCGACCCTGATGTTCGTGCTCGCCGATCTGCTGGCGCGGCCCGATACGCGCCGCGGCGTCGCGCTGGCGTTCGGCCCCGGCCTGGCTGCGGAGGGCTTCCAGTTCGAGCGGGCGGAGTGATGGTGGGCAGGGGGGCGAGACAGACCAAATCCTCCCCGCGATTTCGCGGGGAGGGGGACCATGCGAAGCATGGTGGAGGGGCGCTTACCAAACGTGACCGGATCCAGCGCGCGCGCCAGCTAAGGCGCGAAATGTCACCGTCGGAGTTGGCGCTTTGGGAGCTGCTGCGTGGCCGGCCGAATGGCTTTCAATTTCGTCGTCAGCCTCTCATCGGGCCCTTTTATCCCGACTTCTACTGCCGCCCAGCGGGCATGATCATCGAGGTGGACGGAGACTCGCACGACATGGGCGATCGGCCGCAGCGGGATGGAAGGCGCGATCGCTGGTTCGCGGCCCTGGGCATCGAGACATTGCGCATCCCGGCGGTCGAAATCCACCAGGACGTGGGGGCGGTGGTCGAGTTCATCGTGCGGCATTGCGAGGAAAGGGCCCCTCCACCGTCCTGCGGACGGTCCCCCTCCCCGCGAAATCGCGGGGAGGACAAAGGAACCTTCGGCTCGGGCTGCGCGGTCGGAACGTCCCCCGGACGTTCCTCGCGTGCTCGCTCCCCCTCCCCGCGAAATCGCGGGGAGGACAAAGAAACCCCCTCCCCGCGAAATCGCTGAGATGCTGAAAGAGCGGGCGCGGCAGGACGAGCAGATGGACGACCCGGCGCTGGCGCCGGCGGTCTATGCCCGCGTGCTGGCCGATCTCGCCCGCGTCAACCGCTGGACGCTGGCGGCGCGGCCGACTTTGGCGTTCCTAGCGCGCGCGGCGCGCGGCCTGCCGGCCTTTCGCGTCCTCGACGTCGGCTTCGGCCATGGCGACATGCTGCGCCGCATCGCCGGCTGGGCGCGCCGCCGCGGCGTCACCGTCGACCTGGTCGGCGTCGACCGCAACGTCAACAGCGTCACCGCCGCGCAGGCGGCGACGCCGGCGGCGCTGACCATCGACTGGCGCGGCGGTGACTATCGGGCGGTGCCCGGCCCGTTCGATTTCGTCATTTCCAGCCTCGTCGCCCACCACATGAGCGACGACGAGTTGCACACTTTCCTGAGGTTCATGGAGCAGCACACGACGCGCGGCTGGCTGATCAACGATCTCCACCGCCATGCTTTCGCCTGGCTCTTCTTCCCGCTGCTGGCGCGGCTGCTCGGCGTCCACCGCATCGTCCGCGAGGATGGCCGGCTGTCGATCGCCCGCGCCTTCCGCGTCCCCGAATGGCACGCCATCCTCAACGACGCCGGCGTCCCCCTTGGAGCCGCGCGCGTCGTCCGGCATTTTCCCTTTCGACTATGCGTGCATCGGACGTTCTGATTGTCGGCGGTGGGCCGGCGGGTTGCGCCGCCGCGATCGCGCTCGCGCGCGGCGGCGCCGCCCCCGAGCTGATCGAGCGCGCGGCTGGCGAGCGCGACGTGGTGTGCGGCGGCTTCCTCGGCTGGGACGCGGTGCGCTCCCTGAAGAAGCTCGGGCTCGACCCGTTCGCGGTCGGCGCGCACCCGATCCGCAGGCTGCGGCTGCTGGCCGGGCGCAGGCGGGTGCACGTCAAGCTGCCGCGCCAGTCTGCCGGCATCTCACGGCGGCGGCTCTACGCCGAGCTGCTCGCGCTCGCCGAGCTGGCCGGCACCAGGGTCGTCCGCGGCGTCGCGGCGCGCGCGGTCGAGCGGCTCGAGCACGGCGCGCTGGTGCGGTTGAGCGACGGCGAGGAGATCGAGACGCCTTCCCTGTTCCTCGCCACCGGCAAGCACGACCTGCGCGGCGCGGCGCGGACCATGCTCAACAAGAAGGAGGCGGAGGCCTCGGGGGTGCGCGACTGGTACGGCCATCGCGAGGAGCCGGCGGCCGGGCTGCGCACGACGCTGCCGCCGAGCGAGGCGCTCAACGAGGCGCTGACCGGCATCGTCGAGCTGCACCTGTTCGACGAGGGCTATGCCGGCCTGCTGCTGC
>JBQTJR010000012.1:0-5903 GCA_052386895.1 Sphingosinicella sp. | reverse complement strand
GACGAGCTCGCCGATTTCGCCGGCAAGGGTAGGGAAGTGGCGGCTTTGACCGAGCGGGCGATGCGGGGCGAGGTGGATTTCGAGGCAACGGTCGACGAGCGAATCGTCGAACCCGGCGAGCAGGGCCATGCGCGCATCGAGCGCCGCCTCGAAATCCACCTCGCCCCGCATCGCCCGCTCGGTCAAAGCCGCCACTTCCCTACCCTTGCCGGCGAAATCGGCGAGCTCGTCGAGACATTCGACCGCGACGATCGTCGAATCCATGTCGGCAGCGAGCAGCTGCTTGCGCCGGCTTGTCGAGGGCTGGACGACGACATCGACGCCGGCGAAACGCCCTTCGAGCGCAGAGCGGGCGGCTGCGAGATCGCCGGCGAAGGCGAGATCGCAGGCGCTCCCCTCCTCCACCCAGGCCGGCGATCGTGGTTCGAGGCCGGCGGCCAGAAGCGCGTCGGCGGCGGCGGAAATGTCGCCGCGTGCGAGCCGATCGGCTGCTATCAGGGTGGCGATGAGCATTAGGGCCCAGCTTGGTTACCAAAGGCAGCCGGGATCGGCCGGAGGAGGATGGATGGCAAGGAGAGCGGCGAAGTACGGGTTAGGCGACCCGGGCGAGCCGATCGACGAAGCCAGCCGGCTACTCCGGCCGACCGCGAAGCGGCGGGCGTCCTTTGCCGCCCGGCGTCGTCGCTTCGTCGGTCGCGATGCGTCGAGATCGCTCCTCTCCTCGCTCCTAACCGGAAAACAAATGCCGCTCCGTCGCGGCTACCTTCGGTGACCAAGCTGGACCCAAAACCGGAACTCGCGCTCATCGCAGGGCCTACCGCCAGCGGCAAGTCGGCGCTGGCGCTGGCGCTCGCGAGGGCGCGCGAAGCGGTGATCATCAATGCCGACAGCGCCCAGGTCTATCGCGACCTCAGGGTGGTGACGGCGCGGCCGAGCGCGGCGGACGAAAGAGCGGAGCCGCACCGGCTCTACGGCTATCGCGACGGTGCCGACGCGTGCTCGGCGGCGGACTGGGCGGCCGATGCGCGCGAAGCGATCGAGGCGGCGTGGCGCGACGCGCGGCTGCCGCTGCTGGTGGGCGGCACCGGCCTTTATCTGCGCACCCTGATCGAGGGCATCGCGCCGGTGCCAAGGATCGACGAAGGCGTGCGGGCGGCGGTGCGGACACTGCCTCACGAGGCGGTGCGGGCGGCGCTCGAACGCGAGGACCCGCAAGCCGCGGCGCGATTGAGACCCGCCGACCGGGCGCGGACGATGCGCGCGCTGGAAGTGGTCCGCTCGACCGGCCGGCCGCTTGCCGAGTGGCAAAAAGAGCGGACCGGCGGTCTCGGCGACCACGCGGCGCTCAAGCCGCTGATGCTGTTGCCGCCGCGCGACTGGCTCCATGCGCGTTGCGATGAGCGTTTCGAACAAATCTTTTCCGAAGAGGGAATTAGTGAGGTTAGCTCACTTCTGGAACGAAGATTGCCGGCGACCGCGCCGGTGATGCGGGCAATCGGCGTGCCCGAGATCGCCGCGTTCCTGCGCGGCGAGCTTGGCCGGGAAGATGCGCTGACAGCGGGCCGGATCGCCACCCGCCAATATGCCAAGCGCCAATATACCTGGTTTCGCCGCCAGCCGCCGGCCGATTGGCCGCGCTTCGCCCTGCCCGTCGAGAGCAAGGCCGTCGAACAGGCATTGGCGCATTTCGAGTGACGAGGACGGCAGCTTCGCCTAGTCGCGCGGCGATGCGGGTGTTGTTCGACGGCGACTGCGATCCGGCGCTGGTCCGGGAGCGGCAAGTCGCGATCGTCGGCTACGGCAACCAGGGCCGCGCGCAGGCGCTCAACCTGCGCGACAGCGGCGTCGCGGTGATCGTCGCGCTGCCCGAGGAATCGCAAAGCCGGGTCCGCGCCAAGTCCGATGGATTTGACGTCATGACGGCAGCAGCGGCGGCGGCCGAGGCCGATCTGGCGGTGATGCTCGCCGCCGACGAGGACCAGGCGCGTATCTACCACGAGGCCATCGCTCCAAACCTCAAGCAAGGGGCGGCGCTCGCCTTCGCGCACGGGCTCAACATCCGCTTCGGGCTGATCGCGCCGCGCGAGGATCTCGACGCCTTCCTGGTCGCGCCGAAAGGGCCGGGCACGGCGCTGCGCTCGCTTTACGAGCAGGGCGAAGGGATGGTCGCGCTCTACGCGGTGGCACAGGACGCCAGCGGCAACGCCGAGGCGCTGGCACTCTCCTACGCCTGGGCAATCGGCTCGGGCCGGGCCGGCATCCTTCCGACCAGCTTCGCCGAGGAGAGCGAGGCGGACCTGTTCAACGAGGCGGCGGTGGTGTGGGGCGCAATCCCCGAGCTGATCCTGGCCGGGTTCGAGACATTGGTGGCGGCCGGCTATTCGGAAGAACTCGCGTATTTCGAGTGCCTTACCGAGCTGAAGTTAATATCCGATCTGATCAGCGAGCGCGGCATCGCCGGAATGCGCGAGGCGATCTCCAACACCGCCGAGTTCGGCGCCGAAACGGGCGGGCGGCGGATCGTCAACGAACAGGTGCGGGCGGAAATGGAGAAGATGCTCGCCGAGGTGAAGAGCGGCCTGCTGGTCGAAGAACTGCGCGCGGAGGCTTCGGCCGGCTATCCCCGGCTGAAGGCGGCGCGCGAGCGGGCGCGGGCGCATCCGATCGAACAGGTGCGGGCGCGGATCGAGGGGCTGAAGGCCGGCAAATCGCACTGAGCAAGAGCGCCGCGGACCCGCTCTTTTGCAGCGTTGGCCGGCTTCCTATATAAGACCTTGCCGGCTTTCGGGCCGGCTATGGCGATAAAGTGTGGCGTGCAATAGGCATAGCGGACCCGGGGGCAGTACCCGGCGGCTCCACCAAATCTCCCGTGTGGCACGGGGCATCTGACGGGGCCGAACCAGGATCGACGTGTGCTGAAAAGCGTCACTTTTGCCCGGGCTGAGCAGCCCGCGAAAAGGCTCAAAACCACAAGTGCCAACGATAACGAGGCGCTCGCAATTGCCGCGTAACCCAGGGCCTGAAAACCTGAAGTTACGATGACAAAAGCGCGGTTCGGGCCCAACCGGGCAACAGAATGGGACACCGGCGGTACGGGGAGCACCGAGCAACAGAAGCTCCCCACTTCCCCTTCCCTGTTTCACGCCTGTAATATGGTGCGATGATGCGCCTGACCCTTTGCCTCGCCGCCGCGCTCGCGATCGGCGCTGCCGCCTGCACCCGCGAGGAGCAGGAAAGCGTCGCCGAGAAGTTCGACCGCCAGGCCGAGGAGCTGCAGCAGAAGGCGAAAGCGATCGAGGCGAGCGTCGAGAACGAGGTCAGCGCGCTCGAGGACCGGCTCGAGAACGAGGCCGACATCCTGGTGCGCAACGTCATCGCCGGCGAGCCGCGCAACCAAAGCGAGGCTCAGAACAAGTCGCGCTGAAGCGGCGCGAGTCAGGTTCGTTTCTCCCGCGAAGGACAAGGATCATGCCACGCGGATCATAGTGTGTTAGCGCTAAATGGTGCTGACCCGGCAGGCTTGCGAGGACAATTCAACCGGTAATCAGGGAATTGGACGCGGAATCTAAGCTCGATGCTAGTCAGGCTTTGACGGTAAGAAAACTCCTCACCATCAAGCGCGAGCGAATGCTCCATGAATCCGTCGAAAATCCTCCAGATCGCGCTGGT
Source organism: Sphingosinicella sp. (assembly GCA_052386895.1). Taxonomy (GTDB): domain Bacteria; phylum Pseudomonadota; class Alphaproteobacteria; order Sphingomonadales; family Sphingomonadaceae; genus Allosphingosinicella. Next base: position 2,234 of record JBQTJR010000012.1, on the reverse strand, counting down.
CCATATCAGCATCAGGTGCCATGTAATCCAATGCGACCAGTAAATAACGATAGCTTTTTTTTGCCATTCTGGCTCTCGATCTGCGGATCGCTCGACGGAGGTCCCAATAGGAATAGCTGATACCCGTTGCCGTCAGGCCGATAGTCAGCCAGGTTAGTTCGAGTGGACTTAGTGCTGCGTACCAAGTTGGAAACAGATATACCCCTATTAGGAACACTCCCGCTAGCGCGCCGCCGATGCCGTATCCTACGCCCCAAACAAGCATCAGCAAAAAATACTTTGCCTTCTTGAGTGTTCCCATAAGTTCCCACTCGGTGGCGTTCCTTGAGCGATCATTAACTGCACCACATTTGGGACAATTTAGGTAGGGTCGGTCGATGACGAAATATTCCGGCACCCATCCAGTCAGGTCTTGTCCACAATTTTCGCAACGCTGACTTATCCAAACCGTCATACCCAGATTCCGCTCATTTCCGCCCGAACAGTTTCTCGACGTCGGCCATAGACAGCTTCACCCAGGTCGGGCGGCCGTGGTTGCACTGGCCGCTGTGCGGCGTCGTCTCCATCTCGCGCAGCAGCGCATTCATCTCCGCCACCGACAAAATGCGCCCGGCGCGGACCGAGCCGTGGCAGGCCATGGTCGCGGCGACCAGATCGAGCCTTTCCCTGAGGCTCAAGGCCGAATCGAACGCGGCGAGCTCGTCGGCCAAGTCGGTGACGAGGCCGGCGACGTCGCCGGCGCCGAGCAAGGCGGGCGTGGCGCGGACCAGCATCGCGCGCGGCCCGAACCGCTCGAGCTCCAACCCCATCTCGGCCAGCTCCCCGATTCGTGCCTCGAGCCGATCGCAGGCGGGCTCGTCGAGCTCGACCACCTCGGGCAGCAGCAGCGCCTGACGGGCGACGCCGCTGGTCGCCATTGCGCCGCGCATCCGCTCCAGCACCAGCCGCTCGTGGGCGGCGTGCTGGTCGACGATCACCAGCCCATCCTCGGCCTCGGCGACGATGTAGGTGGCGGCGACCTGGCCGCGGGCGACGCCGAGCGGATGGCGGGCGGAGGCGGGCGGCGGCGCCTCGGCGATCTCGGCACGGGCGGCGGGAGAGAAGGCGAACGCCGAATGACGATCATGGAGGGCGGGCTGACGAATCAGGCCCCCCTCACCTGTCCTTCGGACATCCTCTCCCCACCGGGGAGAGGAGATAGTTGTGGGAGCGGATTGCCACGCGCCGAGCGCCCCGACCGAAGCCGGCTCGGCCGAGCGGTGGCCGGCGGCGTCCAGTGCGGCGCGCAGGCCGCCGACGATGAGGCCGCGGATGCCGGCGGGATCGGTGAAACGGACCTCGGTCTTGGCCGGGTGGACGTTGACGTCGACCTCAGGCCCGGGAAGGTCGATGAACAAAGCCAGCACCGGGTGGCGGTCGCGCGCGAGGAGATCCCGGTAGGCGGCGCGGACCGCGCCGATCAGCAGCCGATCCTTCACCGGCCGGCCGTTGACGAACAGGAACTGGTGGTCGGCGATGCCGCGGCTGAAGGTGGGCAGGCCGGCGACACCGCCAAGCCGGGCGTCGCCGCGCAAATAATCGACGCCGACCGAGTTGGCGGCGAGCGCACGGTCGGTGAGCGAGGCCACCCGCGCCAGCCGGTCCTCGCCCGGCGGCAGGGTCAGCACCCGCCGCCCTGCCCCGGACCCCGATCCGGGATCGACATCCAAGGTGAAGCCGATATCGGGCCGCGCCATCGCCAGGCGCTTCACGACGTCGAGGCAGGCGGCCTGTTCGGAGCGCGCCGAGCGCAGGAACTTGCGCCTCGCCGGCACCTTCGCGAACAGGCCCTCGACCCTGACGCGGGTGCCGGGCGGCAGCGCCGCCGGCCCTTCGCCTACAGCCACGCCATTGTCGACGGTGCGCGACCAGCCATCCTCTCCTCGTAGCCGGCTGTCGAGCGTGACACGTGCCACCGAGGCGATCGACGGCAGGGCCTCGCCGCGGAAACCGAGCGTCGCGATCGCCTCGATCTCGTCGCCGGGGAGCTTGGACGTGGCGTGGCGCTCGAGCGCCAGCTCGAGCTCCCCGCGGCCGATGCCGCAGCCGTCGTCGATGACCTCGATGCGGTCGAGCCCGCCGCCGGCGAGGATGATGCCGATGCGCGTCGCGCCGGCATCGATCGCGTTCTCGACCAGCTCCTTCAAGGCCGCGGCCGGGCGCTCGATCACCTCGCCGGCGGCGATGCGGTTGAC
>JBQTJR010000011.1:0-3921 GCA_052386895.1 Sphingosinicella sp. | reverse complement strand
GCGCGCTCGAGCCGCTTGGTGGTGCGAACGATGGCGACATAATCCCACATGAAGCGGCGGATTTCCTGCCAGTTGTGGTGGACGACCACTTCCTCGTCGGAATCGGTGACGCGGCTTTCATCCCAGGCGCGGATGCGCGGCGAGGGCGCCAGGTCCCTGGCCGAGTCATTGATGTGGCCGGCGGCGGCGAGCCCGAACACCAGGCATTCGAGCACCGAGTTGGACGCGAGCCGGTTGGCGCCGTGCAGGCCCGACATGGTCACCTCGCCCGCCGCGTAGAGCCCGGCAAGGTCGGTGCGGCCATTGAGATCCACCATCACCCCGCCGCAGGTATAATGCGCGGCCGGCACCACCGGGATCGGCTCTCTGGTGATGTCGATGCCGATATCGGGCTCGGCGAGCCGGGCAGCGATGGTCGGGAAATGCTCGAGGATGAAGTCCGGGTCGCGGTGGCTGATGTCGAGATGGACGAAATCGAGACCGAGCCGCTTCCGTTCGTGATCGATGGCGCGGGCGACGATGTCGCGCGGCGCCAGCTCGCCGCGCGGGTCGAAGCGCGGCATGAAGCGCCGACCGCTGGTCGGCAGCTTCAAGACCGCCCCTTCCCCCCGCATGGCCTCGGTGATCAGGAAATTCTTGAGCTGCGGATTGAACAGGCAGGTCGGATGGAACTGGGCGAACTCCATGTTGGCGACGCGGCAGCCGGCGCGCCAGGCCATGGCGATGCCGTCGCCGGTCGAGCCGCGCGGGTTGGTCGAATAGAGCCAGGCGCGGGCGGCGCCGCCGGTGGCGAGGATCACCGCGCGGGCGGTGAGCGCGCGCACCCTCTTTGCCTTGCGGTCGAGCGCATAGACGCCCCAGACCCGCCGGGGATCGGCCTCGCTCTCGGCGTGGCGGCCGGTGACCAGGTCGATCGCCACCATGCCGGGAATCAGCGCGATGTTGCGGCGGGCAGCGGCGGCCTTCTCGAGCGCCTGCTGCACCGCGAGGCCGGTGGCGTCGGCGACGTGGACGACGCGGCGGTGGCTGTGGCCGCCCTCGCGGGTGAGGTGCCAGCGCTGGCCCTCGCCCCGAGTGAACGGCACGCCCCGCTCGGCGAGCCGCTCGATCGCCGCCGGGGCGGTGCCGACGACGAACTCGACCGTGTCGCGGCGGTTCAACCCGGCGCCGGCGAGGATGGTGTCCTCGACATGGCTCTCGAACGTGTCGCCTTCCTCGAGCACCGCGGCGATGCCGCCCTGGGCCAAGGCGGTCGAGCCGGCGCGAATGTCGCTCTTGGCGAGCACCGCGACCTTGAGGTCGGTGGCAAGATTGAGAGCGGCGCTGAGCCCGGCGGCGCCGGAGCCCAGGACGACGACGTCGTAGGTGTGGGGATCGCTCATCGGGGACTAGGGACTGGAGACTGGGGACTGGGGGCCGGAGGTGACCTTGCCTTGGTCTTCCGCGACAGCAACCCGAACCGCGCCATCGAGTCGCGGTTCGGGTTACCCACCCCCGACCCCTCCCTGATAGGGAGGGGGGTCCTAACGCGCCTAGCCATGCGCGGCGCCGACCCGGGTGAGATTGAGGAACACGTCCTCGAGATCGGCCTCCCGGGTCGAGACATCGACGATGCCGAGCCCTTCGCGCTGCAGCGCCGCCAGCACCTCGCCGGCATTGACCCGGTCCTTGCGGTAGGTGATCGCCAGCGTGCGCTCGCCCGACAGCTCGATGGTCTCGAAGCAGGGCGCGGCCGGCGGCGCGGCGAGGTCGCGATCGACGACCACCTCGACCACTTTCTCCTGCGCCATGCCGACCAGCACCCGCGTCGTCTCGTTGGCGATGAGCCGGCCGTGATTGAGGATGGCGATGCGATCGCACAGCCGCTCGGCCTCTTCGAGATAATGGGTGGTGAGAACGATGGTGACGCCAAGACCGTTGAGCTCGCGGACATGGTCCCACAATTGCTGCCGCAATTCGACGTCGACGCCGGCGGTGGGCTCATCGAGCACCAGGATCGGCGGCGAATGGACCATCGCCTTGGCGACCAGCAGCCGCCGTTTCATGCCGCCGGAGAGGGTGCGGGCATAAGCGTGGGCCTGCTCCTCGAGCCGCACGACCTTGAGCAGCTCGTCGGTGCGGCGGGCGTGAGCGGGGACGCCGTAGAGGCCGGCCTGGAGCTCGAGCGCCTCGCGCGGGGTGAAGAAGGGATCGAACAGCAATTCCTGCGGCACGACGCCGATCGAGCGGCGGGCGTTGCGCGGATTGCGATCAATGTCGAAGCCCCAGACCTTCGCCGTGCCGCCGCTCTTCACCACCAGACCGGCGAGGATGTTGATCAGGGTCGACTTGCCGGCGCCGTTCGGTCCCAGCAGGCCGAAGATGCCGCCGCGCGGCACGTCGAGGCCGATGCCATCGAGCGCGCGCCTGCCGCCGCGATAGGTCTTTTGCAGGTCGCGTATCTCGATCGCGGCTTCGGCCATGATCGAGCGATAGCCGCCGCGCACTTTGCGCGCAAAGCGGCGGGTTGCTAGGGCCGCGGCTCGCATGAAGACCGACCCCTTCACCCCGGAAATCAAGCGCAGCGCCAGCCGGTACGTGTGGTGCGACGGCGCCACCGGCATCTCGCCGGCGCTCGGCCACCCGCGCGTCTACCTCCAGATCGACGAGAAGGGCTTCGTCGAGTGCGGCTATTGCGACAAGAGGTTCGTGCTGAAGGGCGGACCGGCGGACGAGCGGCCGGCAGGCAAGCGCAAGGCGAAATGAGCTCCGATCCGCGGCGATTCCTGGACCGGCCCGGCGGGCTCGATCCGGACGCCGCGCTGAAGCTCACCAATGCCGCGCTCAAGGGCTGCGACGACGGCGAGCTCTACTTGCAATATATCGCCTCGGAGAGCTTCTCGTTCGACGACGGCCGGCTGAAGAGCGCGGAATATAATAGCCAGTCCGGCTTCGGGCTGCGCGGGGTAGCCGGCGAGACCACCGCCTTCGCCCAGGCCAACGAGATCAGCGAGGCGGCGATCCGCCGCGCGGCAGCGACGATGGCAGTGCTCGACCCGGCGAAGGGCAAGCGGCCGGGGCCGCCGCTGCGCACCAACGCCAGGCTCTACACCGACGAGGATCCGCTCAGCCTGGTCCCGTTCACCGACAAGATCGACCTCATCCAGCGGATCGATGCGGCGGCGCGGGCGCGCGATCCGCGCGTCGCGCAGGTGCAGGTGGCGCTGTCGGGCAGCTGGAGCGTGATCGAGATCGTCCGCCCCGACGGCTTCGTCGCGCGCGACGTGCGACCGCTCGTCCGGCTGAGCGTGCAGATCATGGCCGAGCAGAACGGCCGGCGCGAGACCGGCTTCCACGGCCTTGGCGGTCGCTATCTCTACGACGAGCTGTTCGCCGAGGAACGGTGGAACCGGGCGGTCGACGTCGCGCTCGCCCAGGCGCTGGTGAATTTGGAGGCGGTCGAGGCGCCGGCCGGCGAGATGCGGGTGGTGCTGGGGCCGGGCTGGCCCGGCGTGCTGCTGCACGAGGCGATCGGCCACGGGCTCGAGGGCGATTTCAACCGCAAGGGCAGCTCGGCTTTCTCGGGGCGGCTGGGCGAACGGGTCGCCGCTCCCGGTGTGACGGTAGTCGACGACGGCACGCTCGACAGGCGGCGCGGCTCGCTGACCATCGACGACGGTGACGCCCTTGGCGGCCACGCGCTGACCCCTGAGCCCCGCGAAGGCCGAGGTCTTCTTGCGATTGAAGTCGCCCTCGAGGCCGTGGCCGATCGCTTCGTGCAGCAGCACGCCGGGCCAGCCCGGCCCCAGCACCACGGCCATCTCGCCGGCCGGCGCCGGCACCGATTCGAGATTGACCACCGCCTGGCGCAGCGCCTCGTCGACCTGGGCCTGCCATGCATCCGGCTGCACCCAGGCCGCGTAGGCGGCGCGGCCGCCGGTG
>JBQTJR010000010.1:0-2965 GCA_052386895.1 Sphingosinicella sp. | reverse complement strand
CGATCGCGAACTGGCCGGCGGGCAGGTTGCGCGCCCGCGCCGCCGCCGCCGCCGCGTTGCGCACGTCGGCCGGCACGCCCGCCATCTCCGCCTCGGTGGCGACGGTGAAGGTCTGCTCGTCGGCCAGCAGCTTCTCGTTGAACGCCGCGAACAGCCGCGCCAGCTCCTGGTTGTATTGCGAAAGCTGCTGCTTCTGCTCGGGATTGAGCTGGGCGCCGCGGCGCACGAAATTCTCGTAATAGCGGGTGGCGAGCCGCTGCTGCTGCGCGTTGAGCCCGCTCGTCGCGCGCGCCTCGTGGACGCTGCGCACCCGCGCGAACAGGTCGGCGTTCAAATAGATTTCGTCGAACGCGGCGGCGAGGCGCGGGCCCCATTCGCGCTGCAGCGCCTGGTATTCCGGCGTCGTCATGTTGGCGGTCATCACCCCGAAGATCGCGCCGACCCGGTTGAGCCGCTTGCCGGCGCGCTCGAGCCCCTCGATCGTGTTGGCGAAGGTCGCCGGTTCGGAGCTGTTGGCGACCGCCAGCACTTCGCGCCTTTGCTCGTCGATCGCGAACTGGAACGCCTCCGGGGAACAAAGCCGGCGTCACCCGGTCGAACGGCGGCAGGCCGTCGAACGCGCCCGGCCACTCGGCGAGCAGGATGTTGTCGGGCATCGGCGCCATCGCCGGCTCGGCGGCGGCCGCAGCGGAAGCCGGGGGCGCCGGCTGAGGCTCGGCATTGGTGGTGGCGCAGGCGCTCAGGGTGATGACGGCCGTCCCGGCCAGCAGCAGTCTCTTCATGATCTCGTCTCCGTCTTGCCCTCCGAAGCTCGTTAGAGCGAAGGAGGGCCGTCTTGCCCTCCGAAGCTCGCCGGCAGGCGAGCGAAGGATGGGCTTCGCAGCGTCCATAGGTAAACGCCTCAGGCGACGGCAATGTCCGCCGACCAACGGCCCTCTGTTTTCGACCAATTCGAGCACAGGGCGCCTGATTAACGGTCACCCGCTCGCTTTAATCCGGTGACAGTGCATTTAACTTGCCCGGCCAAACTGGGCTAAGGTCGCGGACATGGCCCGTCTCGCTCGCGCCGTCTTACCCGGCGTTCCGCATCACGAGTAGAGCTGGTCGCGATCCCATTTCCCGGCGCGCCGCCTGGGCAGCCGCCTCACGAAACCGAGCAGGCGTTCGACCGAGCGGCGGTCGCGGTCGCGATCGATCGGCAGGACACGGGCGACCGCGCGGCCGCGCGAGGTGACGATGAAGCTCTCGCCTTCGGCGACCTGGCGAAGCACCTACGAAAAACGCTGCTTCGCTTCGCTGGCACTGATCGTTTTGCCCATGTAGTCGAGTTAGAGATAAACACTAGATTTTGCGACATACGCTTTCCGGCATATCCAGCTTGCCCTGCCAAGCTTTCAGCGAAGCAGGGTGCATTCATTGTTCGCGCCGCGCTTCAACACGCCATCCAGTCGCCGGGCCGGTAGTTGCGGTAGGGGAACTCCTCGTCCCTCGGCCTTCGCTCTCTTGGCGGCTGGTGTTCGGTCGCGAACTGCCTGAGCGCGTCGGCATAATGGCTGGTCCAGTCGTGCAGCGGCCGCAGCCCGAACTCCTGCCGCCGCTCGTCATAGGCGCGCCGGTACATCCTCAGCGCCTCAATCCCGGCCGCGCATTTCCCGCGGTCGAACCAGCATTTCGGCAGCAGCATCCGCACCGCCTGGATGCCGTCCTCCACCGGCAGTTGCCGGCCAACCCACGGCCTGATGCCGAGATCCTCGAGCATCTCGATCCGGCTCCGGCCGGTGCCGAGCTCGCGCACCGCCGCGTCGTGCGGCAGATAATGGTTGCCCCACAGCCAGTCGCGCTCCTGCAGCCGCTTGGCGTACCAGTCGAGCCCGACGCCCTCGCCCTTGACGACGTCGATCACCCGCGTCTCGCCGCTCGCCCGGTGCTGCTGGATGAACCAGATCACCGTCGAATCGGCGACGCCCAGGTCCCAGGCGGTGTGCACCGGCAGGCCCGGGTCGTGCGGCACCTCGCCGATCCGCCCCTCCGCCTCGAGCGCCTGGATTTCCTTCGCCCAGTAGGCGCCCTTCACCGCCGCGTCGAAGCTGCACTCGTATTCCTGGGCATATTCGTCCTCGCTCATCGCCCGGCGCGCGTCGGCCAGCTCGTCGGCGCCGATGATCCCGCTCTCGCTCGCTCTCAGCATGAGCCGGAACCAGCCATTCACCCCCTCTCCCCAGTGGGGCGAGGGGGAGGAGGATCGCGTGTGTAGAGGCTCGCTAGGGAAAACTGCCGAACGCTTCGGCGAAGAACCACTCCCAGTCCCCAGTCCCAAGTCCCCAGTCCCCACTTCCCCCGCCGCCTCCCACAGCCGCTGGAACGCATTCCTTCCCTTGGGCGTGCCGATGAAGATCGCCCAGCCCTCGCGGTCCGAAAGCGCCGGCCGGATCACCTTGCTCCACGTCTCCGGGTCCATGTCGCCGAATTCGTCGAGCACCGCGCCGTCGAGATAGAGGCCGCGCAGCCGGTCGGGATTGTCGGCGCCGTAGATGCGGATGCGCGCGGCATTGTCGGGCAGCTCGATCCACAGCTCGGACGCGTTCACCCGCCGCGCCGGCCCGAAGCACTGGGTATATTCGTCGAGCGTGTTCCAGGCGATGTCCTTCGCCTGGTTCAGTTGCGGCGCGATGTAGGCGAAGCGCGGCTTGGGCAGCGGGCAGGTCGCCGCGGCGCGGATCAGCTCGTTGGCGCACGCCACCGTCTTGCCGGCCCGGCGATGCGCGACGACGATCGCCCAGCGCTCGCGGCGCGCGTGCAGGCCGAGGAAAGCCGGCCGCGGACGGTAGGGGACGCGGATGGTTTGGCTCATGGTGAACCTATCTTGGAGGAATAATTTTCGGGAAGTCGATCGGAGCGCGCCGTTCAGCGCTCCTGGTTAAATGCACTGTCACCGGAACCCTGTCACCGGAACCCTGGATTGGAG
>JBQTJR010000009.1:0-5436 GCA_052386895.1 Sphingosinicella sp. | reverse complement strand
GCGGCTGGCGCACCTCCGAGCTGACCAGCTTGTCCTTGGTTTGACTGCTGAACTTCGGGTCGGGCAGCTTGACCGAGACGATCGCGGTCAGTCCCTCGCGCATGTCCTCGCCGGTGAGGCTGACCTTCTCGCGCTTCATCAGGCCCGAGCGCTCGGCATGGTTGTTGATGGTGCGGGTCAGCGCGGCGCGGAAGGCGGCGAGATGGGTGCCGCCGTCGCGCTGCGGGATGTTGTTGGTGAAACAGAGAACCTGCTCGTAATAGCTGTCATTCCATTCGAGCGCGACCTCGATGCCGATCTCGTCGCGCTGGCCGGTGACCGAAATCGGCTCCGGGATGATCGGTGTCTTGGCGCGATCGAGCCAGCGCACGAATGCAGCGATGCCGCCCTCGTAATGGAGCTCCGTCTTCTTCTGCTCCTCGTGGCGCGCGTCGGTCAGCACCAGCCGCACCCCGGAATTGAGGAAGGCGAGTTCGCGGAAGCGATGCTCGAGCGTCTCGAAGTCGAACTCGGTCGTCTTGAAGGTTTCGGATGAAGGCAGGAAGGTAACGCGCGTCCCGGTCTTCCCCACCGGTGCCTTGCCGACCGTCTTCAGGGGCGCCTTGGCATCGCCATGGCGGAAGCGCATGAAATGCTCCTTGCTGTCGCGCCAGATTGTGAGATCGAGCTGCTCGGAAAGGGCATTGACCACCGACACGCCGACGCCGTGGAGGCCGCCCGATACCTTGTAGGCATTGGCGTCGGCGGTGTTGTCGAATTTACCGCCGGCATGCAGCTGGGTCATGATCACCTCGGCTGCCGACACCTTCTCCTCGAGATGGATGTCGGTTGGAATACCACGCCCATTGTCTTCCACCGAGCAGGAGCCGTCGGCGTTGAGAATGACCTGGATGAGGTCGCAATGCCCGGCCAGCGCCTCGTCGATCGCATTGTCGGTGACCTCGAACACCATGTGGTGCAGGCCCGATCCATCGTCGGTATCGCCGATATACATCCCCGGCCGCTTGCGGACCGCGTCGAGGCCTTTCAGCACCTTGATCGAGTCAGCGTCGTAACGGCCATTTTCGGGGTTGGTCGACATGGTCATTATATAGGGGCCAAACCCCCATTTCCCAAGGAAATTCGCGGATTCCTAGGAGCCGAACAGCTGGCTGTCGCGTACTTCGAGCCAGCACGCCCCGGAACCGATTCCGGCGAAGGCCTGGCGCTCGGTGCCGGTCATCCAGACCTGCCCCTTGTGGGCGGTGAGACGGATGAACAACGCCTGCCTGCGCAGTGGATCGAGATGGGCGGAAATCTCGTCGAGCAACAGGATTGGCGCCCTCGCCATGCGCTGCTCCACTAGTTCGGCATGGGCCAGTACCAGCGAGACCAACATCGCCTTCTGCTCGCCGGTCGAGCAGCGCGCCGCCGGCTCGCCTTTCTCGTGGAAAACGGCGAGGTCGGAGCGGTGCGGACCGGCAAGCGCCCGGCCGGCGGCCGCGTCGCGTTCGCGCCCCTGCGCCAGCTCCCGAGCGAGCTCAGCTTCAGCGCCGCCTGCCAATGTCATTCGCGGCCGCGGGAACAGTGAAGGCGGCTGCGTGACGATATGGTCAGCCAGCGCCTTTACCGTCGCCGTTCGCGCTTCGTGGATGAAGCGGCCATGCTCCTCCATCCGCGTTTCCAGCGCACTCAGCCAGTCGGGATCGGGCGCCGGTTCGGCGAGCAGCTTGTTACGCGCGCGCATCGCTGCTTCGTAGCGCGCCGAATGGCCGGCATGGCCGGCGAACAGGGTCAAGGTCAGTCGGTCGAGAAAGCGCCGCCGCCCAGCGGGGTTGTCGGCAAACAGCCGGTCCATCGCCGGCGTCAACCACAGGATCGACAGCCATTCGGTGAGATCGTTGATCGCCGCCGGCGCGCCATTGGCCAGCAATCGCCGGCGGGCGGGGGCGGAGGGCTGGAGGCCGGTGCCGAGCCGGACGTCGTCGCCAAGCTGTACGGTGACCGCAAAGCCGCCGGCCCCGTCGCGCCGCGCCATCTCGGCATAGGCTGCCTGACGCAGACCACGGCCCGGCGCGAACAAGGAAACCGCCTCGAGGATGTTGGTCTTGCCCATACCATTCTCGCCGGTCAGCACGATTGCGCCCGGGCGCACCTCGATCTCGGCGGCCGCGTAAGAGCGGAAATCGGTCAGCGTCAGGCGGGAGATCACCCACCTTGCTCTACCGGTTAGCCAAGCCGCTTCAACCGCTTCTGCCGTTGCCGCGAGAAAGCAAAAGTCGGAAGAGGCGGCAATGGCCGAGCGCTCGCCCCTACCCGATCTTGCCGCGCCGTTCGATCTCGCCGGCAATCGGCTGGCGGTTGTGTCCGACGGCCCCGACCGGCTCGAGGCGTTGCTCGCCCTGATCGACGGCGCCCGCGAATCCTTGCGTATCCTCTATTACATCTGGGACGATGACGAGGCTGGCCGCCGCGTGCGCGACGCCGTGGTTCGGGCCGGCCAGCGCGGCGTCCAGGTTTCGCTGCTCGTCGACGGCTTCGGGGCGCTGTTCGCAGCCGACGATTTTTTTCAGCCGATTTGCGACACCCAGGCGCAATTCTGCCGCTTCGAGCCACGCTGGGGGCGGCGTTATCTGCTGCGCAATCACCAGAAGCTCACTCTTGCCGACGGCGAAAGGGTGCTGATCGGCGGCTTCAACATTTCCAGCGCCTATTTCGATCGCGAGGACGATGGCGCCTGGCGCGATCTCGGCCTGCTGGTCGAAGGTCCGCTGGCGCGCGAGCTCGCCGACTATTTCGACGATTTGATGCGCTGGGCGCTGGCGCCCAACGCCTCGTTCCGCGGCCTGCGCAAGATATTGCGCAGCCACAGCCGAGCGAGCGGACCGGTCGGCTGGCTCTACGGCGGCCCCAGCCAGCGCCTCAATCCCTGGGTGCGCGCGGTCAAGCACGACCTGGAGCGGGCCAAGCAAATGGACCTGATCATGTGCTATTTCGCGCCCAATCCCGGCCTGCTGCGGCGGATCGAGCGGATCGCCCGGCGCGGTGTCGCGCGCATCATCACCCCGGCCCGCTCGGATTGGGCGGCGGCGATGGGCAGCGCCCGCCATTTTCACCTGCGACTGCTGCGCCGCGGCGTCGAGGTTTACGAGTATCAGCGCACCCGGCTGCACACCAAGCTGATCGTGATCGACGATGTCGTCTATCTGGGCTCGGCCAATTTCGACATGCGCAGCCTCTATCTCAATCTCGAGATCATGTTGCGCATCGAGGATGCGGGCTTTGCAAAGCGGATGCGCGCCTATTTCGAGCAGGAAATGGCGGATTCACGCCGCATCACGCTCGAGGCGGACCGCGCCCGGCGGACGCTGCTCAAGCGCATATTGTGGGGCTTGCACTATTTCGTACTGGCGACCGACTTCCGCGTCGCCCGCCGGCTCAATTTCGGCCGGCGACTGCTCGACCGCTAGCAGCTACCCCTTCCGCGCCCAGAACAGGTGAGCGGGCGGCACGTTGACCCATTCGAAACCGCGTTCGATTCGTGCGAAATGCGGCTTCAGGAAATCACGCACTTTTGGCGAAAATTGATAGACCAGGAATGTTCCCCCGGGCTTCAACGCCGCCGCCGTCGCGGCCGCGATGCGCGGGCCGACGCCCGGCGGCAGCGTCGAGAAGGGCAGGCCGGAAAGAATGTAGTCGGCCTCGGTGAAGCCGGCCTCCGCGACATAGCGCTGCACGTCCTCGGCGGAGCCGGTGATCGCCCGCAACCGCTGGTCAGCAAACTTCTCGACGAGATAGCGGGTGAATTCCTCGTTGGTATCGATCGCGATCAGGGTGGCATCGGCCGGCAGCCGTTCGAGCAAATGTTCGGTAAAAGTGCCGACGCCTGGACCATATTCGACGAACAGGCGGCAATTGGCCCAGTCGACCGGAGCCAGCATCTTGTCGATCAGCGCTCGCGACGAAGGCACCGCCGACCCCACCATCACCGGGTGCTTGATGAAGCCCAGCAGGAAATGCCACAGCGGCCCGCCCGCGTTTTCGCCACGCGGGCGTCGTTCCCGCCGGACGTCGTTCCGGGTAGTCGGCATATTCCGTTCCAAGCGCTTGTGGAGGCCCGGATGCGTTGGCAAATCGGCATGCGGTTGGCAAGCCGCTGCGGCGTCCGATCGTCGTCGGACTCGGCACTCCCGCCTGGAAATATCCCCGCTGAATGAACGGTTTCGGGCTTTCGCGCGAGCGCTTCCTGCTGCTGTACACGGTGATGCTGGTCGCCGCCGCCGGCAACACGGCTATGCAATCGCTGTTGCCGGCGATCGGCCGCGCGCTCGGCATAGCCGACCTTTGGATCGCGCTCGCCTTCAGTCTCTCCGCCCTGATCTGGGTATTCACCGCGCCGGTCTGGGCCCGCCGTGCTGACCGCCGCGGCCGGCGAGCGCTGATGCGGCTGGGGCTGTGGGGTTTTATCGCTGCGAACTTGATCTGCGGCGGGGTGCTGGCGCTCGGCCTCGCCGGCCGGCTCGATGCCGCCAGCGTCTTCCTCATCTTCATGCTTGGCCGTGGTCTTTACGGCGCATTCGGCTCAGCTTCGCCGCCGGCGGTGCAGGCCTATATCGCCGCCCGCACACAAGGTCAGCAACGCACGGGCGCACTGTCGGCAGTCGCTTCCTCTTTCGGGCTCGGCACCATCCTCGGCCCGGCGATCGCGCCTCTGTTCATCTTCGCGCCGCTTGGCCTGTCAGGACCCTTGATCGTGTTTGCCGGAATCGGTGCGCTGGTGCTGGCAGCGCTCGCCCTGCGCCTGCCCGACGATACGCCGCGGACAGCGGCGCGCGGCTCGATCGTCGCTTATCCCTCGTTCCCTGGTGCCGAATCGCAGCCGCCGCTCGAAGAAGAACCGCCACGCCTGTCTTGGACCGACGAGCGGGTGCTTCCCTGGCACATCGTCGGCGTGGTCGGCGGTCACGGCAATGCCGCTTTGCTGGGCGTGATCGGCTTCCTCGTCATCGATCGGCTGGCGCTGCCGCTCGACCATGCCCAGCAGTGGATCGCGATCGTGCTGATCGCCGGCGCGGCTGCTTCACTGCTGGCGCAATGGTGGCTGATTCCGCAGCTGGCGATGGCGCCGCGGCCGCTAATCCTGTGGGGCTCGCTGGTCGCGGCGGCGGGCCTGGTCGTCACCGGCCTGTCGACCGGGATCTACGGCCTCACCATGGGTTTCGCGCTGGCGTCGCTCGGTTTCGGACTGTTCCGGCCGGGCTTTACCAGTGGCGCCTCGCTCGCGGTCAAGCCGCACGAGCAGAACGCGGTGGCGGGTATGGTGACCTCGGTCACCGGGCTCGCCTTCGTCGCGGGACCGGCGCTCGGCGTCGCGCTTTACGGCAGTTCGCTTGCCGCACCGTTCCTTGCGGCGTCAGCCCTGATGGTGGGACTCGCTTGGTGGAGCAAGGTCAACCT
>JBQTJR010000008.1:0-5751 GCA_052386895.1 Sphingosinicella sp. | reverse complement strand
GCTGAAGTCATTGTCGTACTCGGCCTCGCCGCTGAATACGCCCATCGGGCCGACATGCGCTGTCCAGGTGTCCATGTCTCGCGACGGCCCAGCGCGGCTGACATAGGCGTAGGGGCGCACCGCGATCGCGCCGGCGCCGCGGTTGAGCACCCGCTGGCGGGCGGTGACGAGGTAGCCGTCGTCGATCGCGAGCGTGATTTCGAAGATCTGTCCCTGGCCATTGTCCCAGCGCAGGCCAACCGGCGAACCGGGGGCGAGCCGGTTGCCGCTCGCCTGCCACAGGGTGTTGGCGTCGGGCAGGCGAACGCCTTCGCCGGTCCAGCCGAAGCTGGCGAAATAGGCGTCCGGCGCCCCGCGCGGCGAGAACAGGCGTACCGGCGGCGAGTTGGCCGCCAGCCCCTCGCGGTGGCGGGTCAGCAGCAAATCGTCGATGCGCGCGCCCTGCAGGTTGATCGAGCCCTGCAGCCGCGGCGTCGCGACGAATATGCGCGGCGTCTCGCGAAGCACGATGCGGCGGTCGCGAATGGCCCGCGGGCTGTCCGCTGCCGGGTCCGCCTGCGGCTGCGGCAGCGGCACGCTGCGCCCCTTTTCGACCCGCGTCGTCGGCGGGTTGGCGGTCGGCAGGAAAGTCTCGCTGAGCCAGGTCCAGCCGATCAGCACCAGCGCCGACAGGACGACCGCCAGGATCATGTTGCGATGGTCGTTCACGTCGGGCGCGGTCCTTCGGCCTCAGGGAACAGGGTCATGGCCGGAGCCGCCCCAGGGATGGCAGCGGAGCAGCCGGCGGGTGGCCAGCCAGCTGCCGCGCGCCGCGCCATAGCGGCGCAGCGCCTCGATTGCATAGGCTGAACAGGTGGGGGAGTAGCGGCAACTCGGCGGCAGCACCTTCGACGGGCCGAGCTGCCAGCCGCGCGCGATCAGGATGAGCACGCGCGCGATCACGAGCGGTCACCGGCCTTGCGGGCAAGCCGTGCCAGCGCCTGCCCGAGCTCGGCGCGCAGCAGGGAGAAATCGCGCTCAATTCCCTCGCGGCGGCCGATCAGCACATGGTCGGCGCCGGCAATGCCCTGCTCGCGCAGAATCGACCGGGCGAGCTCGCGAAAGCGGCGGCGCATGCGATTGCGCACCACCGCGCCGCCGACCTTGGCGGAGACGGTAAGGCCGAGTCGGATCTGCGGGTCGCCGTCGCAGCGCGGCCGCACCAGCAGCACGAAACCTGGCATCGGCGCGCGCATCGCGCGGTTGGCGGCGAGAAAGTCGGCGCGGCGGCGAAGCTTGCCGAGAGCGGTCAGGCGGACAGCCGCTTGCGGCCGCGGCTGCGGCGCGCGGCCAGCACCTTGCGGCCGCCGGCGGTGGCCATCCGCGCCCGGAAGCCGTGCCGGCGCTTGCGCACGAGATTGCTCGGCTGGAAGGTGCGCTTCATCGCTCATTCCTTACAAGAGTCGCTGAATTGAAAAGGGCCGCCAATCGGGCGGCCGGGTTGACCGCGCAGATAGGCAGGAGAGAGGGATAAGTCAATCGCCGCCCCCAGGGCCAGTCAGCTCGCGCTGGCGTTCCTCGCGCCGCTTCGCGCTCGGCCGCCTGAGGCCCCAATCGGCCCAGCGGCCCTTGTTGGGGTGGGCGCGCTTGAAGCGGACATATTGGCGCTTCGCCCAGCCGCTATATTTCAGCACCAGGCCGAGCCCGACGCCGAACACGATGATCCCGCCCGGGCCGGGAATCGCCCCGACCAGCGGCGACACGATGATCAGCAGCACGCCCAACAGGAACAGGATGTGCCGTACCAGCGGCAGCTCACCCAATTGCAGCCATTGTTCGCGAAGATTCATGGTGCGGCGAATGTGGGTGCGCAGCGGCGGGACTGCAATCGCCCGGCGGAGGTGGTAGGACCGAAAGAGGGAGGGGAAACCATGAAGATCCTGCGTTACCTGCTCTGCGGCCTCGGCATCTGGGGGGTGCCGTTCCTCGTCGGCATGGCGCTGTTTCC
This sequence comes from Sphingosinicella sp., assembly GCA_052386895.1. Taxonomy (GTDB): domain Bacteria; phylum Pseudomonadota; class Alphaproteobacteria; order Sphingomonadales; family Sphingomonadaceae; genus Allosphingosinicella. The sequence continues at coordinate 3,764 of JBQTJR010000008.1, read as the reverse complement.
GGTAGTTCCGCCGGAGGCCGAGTTGTTCGAGACGGCAATGGCGGTTTCCTTGAGCCTTGCCGCGTCCTTCTTCGCCTGGCTGCATCTCAGCCGGCTGAAGCAGCCGGGATGGCAGGCGGGGCTGTTCGGCGGAGTCGGTTGGGCGGCGATCGCGGTCGCGCTCGACCTGCCTTACCTGCCGCTGATCGGGATGAGCGCGGACCAATATGTTCGCGACATTGCCCTCACCTACCTGATGATCCCGGCCATCGCCTCTTTCATCGGACTCTCGCTCAAGCGCGTGGGTTGATTGCGGCGCGCGAGCCGGGCAGCTTCTGTCCTAGCAAGCCAGGAGACAGGCGTTGAACCCGTCGGCGCCCGACGCGGCGATCTATTACGAGGCGGACGGCTACGACACCGGCCGCAACAAGCTGATGGGCCGCCATGCGGCCGGCGAAGCCTTTTTGCGCGCGGCGATCGCCGCCCATGCCGGCCGCGATATCTGGTGCTGCGCGCAGACCCGCAACGCGGCCGATGCGTTCGCCAGGCATGTGCGGGCGTTCGATCCCAAAGCGACGCCGCGCTGGGCGGCTGCTCACAAGCTCGAAACGCTCGAGCAGATCGGCACGCTTTATTATCCCAGCCCGGAGATCCACGGTCATGCCGAGCTTCGGCTGCGGCGTCGGCCGGATGCGTTCAGCCTGTGCGGCGTTACCCACACCACCGCCTCGGACCGAGTGATGGCCTTGCTGGCGACGACGATGCGCATGCCGCTGATGCCGTGGGACGCGATCGTCTGCACGTCGAACGCCGTCGCCGAAACGATGCGGCTGCAGCAGGAAGCGGAGGCCGAATATCTGCGCTGGCGTTTCGGCAACGCCATCGCGCTTCCGGAAACGGTGCGCTTCCCGGTCATTCCGTTGGGCGTCCATGCCGGCGACTTCGCAGTCGGCGACAAGGAGCGGGCGCAGGCGCGCAAGGCGCTCGGCATCAAGAAGGACGAGGTTGCCGCCCTGTTCGTCGGCCGGCTGTCTTTCCACGCAAAGGCGCATCCGGACCAGATGTACCAGGGGCTGCAGGCCGCGGCGGGCAAGGCCAGGCTTGTGCTGATCCATTGCGGCTGGTTCGGCAATGAAGGGGTCGAGAAAGCGTTTCGCGCCGGCGCGGCGCTGGCGAAGAACATGCGATCGATGTTCATCGATGGCCGCAAGCCCGACCTCAGGCGCCAGTGCTGGGCCGCGGGCGACATTTTCGTTTCGCTGTCCGACAACATCCAGGAAACGTTCGGGCTGACCCCGATCGAAGCGATGGCGCGTGGCATGCCGGCGGTGGTGACCGACTGGAACGGCTACAAGGAAACGGTGCGCGATGGCATCGACGGCTATCGCATCCCGACGCGGATGCCGCCGGCCGGGCTGGGCCGGGGGCTGGCGCAGCATTACGAAGCGGGCTCGATCAATTACGACCGCTATTGCGGCTATTGCTGCACCCTGACCTCGGCCGATGCGGGCCAGCTGGCGGCGCGGCTCGGCCAGCTAGCGAGCGACAAGGCGCTGCGCCGCAAGCTCGGCGACAATGGCCGCAAGCGGGTGCTCGAAATCTTCGAATGGAGCATCGTCTATCGCGCTTACCAGGATCTATGGCGCGAGCTCGGCGAGATCCGCCGCACCCTGGGCCGGTCCGGCGACTGGGCGCAGCGGCTGCGCACCGCGCCGCGCGCGTCGCCGGGGCGGGGCGATCCGTTGCTCAATTTCGGCCATTATTGCAGCCAGCCGATCAGCGCCGCGACGCGGGTCGCCAGCTGCGAGCGGCCGGATGGGATGGACTATCCGGCGATGCGCGATCATCCGCTCTACAATTTCGCGCATGCGGTGCTGCCGGCGCCCGAGCTGGCCAAGGCGCTGCGCGACGCCGCGGCGACGCCGGTGCCGATATCCGAGCTGGCGCGGCAGCTGGGGCAGCGCGACGACGACATCATCCTGGCGGTGGCCGGCTTGGCGAAGATGGGATTGGTGCGGCTCGACCCGTATGGCGCCGATCGGCCCACCTGATATTCCCCTTTTGTTCCGGTCAGGGCCGTGATATGGACACCTCATGCTTCGCGCCCCGACCGCGAGCGAACCTGGCGCCCCGGATACCGGCGTCGCGCTCGACTTTCGCGAAACCCAGCGACAAAAGCCTGCCGAGGAAATCCGGGGGAGTCGAATGCCGGCGCAGGTCGCCACGGTTGCGTTTCTCGGGCTCGAAGCGCGCGCGGTCGAGGCCCAGGTGCACATCGCCGGCGGGGTGCGAAAGGTCATCGTCGTCGGCCTCGCCGACAAGGCGGTCGCGGAAAGCCGCGAGCGGGTGAGCGCCGCGCTGGCGGCGATCGGCCTCGCGCTTCCGGCCAAGCGGATCACGGTCAACCTGTCGCCCGCCGATCTTCCCAAGGAAGGCTCGCATTTCGACCTGCCGATCGCGCTGGCGCTGCTCGCCGCGATCGGGGCGATCGATCGCGAAACCCTGTCCCACTATGTCGTGGTCGGCGAGCTGTCGCTCGACGGCCGCATCGCGCCCGCGCCCGGCGTGCTGCTGGCGGCGATACACGCCGTGAAGCATGGGCTGGGGCTGATCTGCCCGGCGGCGCAGGGATCGGAGGCGGCATGGGCGGGCCATCTCGAGGTAATCGCCGCGCCGGACCTGATCTCGTTGCTCAATCATTTGCGCGGCCGCGCCCTGCTGCCGGCGCCGCGGCCGGGCTCGGCTGAAGTCGAAAGTGGCGGCCCTTGCCTGTCGCAGGTCAAGGGGCAGGAGACGGCGCGGCGCGCGCTCGAGATCGCCGCCGCCGGCGGCCACAATTTGCTGATGACCGGCCCGCCCGGCGCCGGCAAATCGCTGCTCGCCGCCTGCCTGCCCGGCATCCTGCCCGAACTGACCCCGGCGGAGGCGCTGGACGTGTCGATGATCGCCAGCATCGCCGGCGAATTGAAGAACGGCCGGCTGGTGCGCACGCGCCCGTTCCGGGCGCCGCATCACAGCGCCTCGATGCCTGCCTTGGTCGGCGGCGGCATGCGCGTCCGCCCCGGCGAGGTCAGCCTCGCGCACCTGGGAGTGCTGTTTCTCGACGAACTGCCCGAATTCCAGCGGGCGGTGCTCGATTCGCTGCGCCAGCCGCTCGAGACCGGAAGGGTCGAGGTCGCGCGCGCCAACGCCCACGTAACCTTCCCGGCGCGGGTGCAGCTGGTGGCGGCGATGAATCCCTGCCGCTGCGGCCATCTCGGCGATCCGGCGCTGGCCTGCTCGCGCGCGCCCAGATGCGCCGCCGATTACCAGGCCAAGGTGTCGGGGCCATTGCTCGACCGCATCGACCTGCATGTCGAGGTGCAGGCGGTCAGCGCCGCCGACCTTGTCCTGCCGCCGCCCGCCGAGGGCAGCGCCGAAGTCGCGGCCCGCGTCGCCGCGGCGCGGGCGCGCCAGACCGCGCGCTACGCCGAGCACAAGGCGCGCACCAACGCTGAAATCGACGGCGAATTGATGGAGGCGGTGGCGACCCCCGACGATGCCGGGCGGGGGCTGCTGGCGCAGGCGGCCGAGGCGATGCGGCTGTCGGCGCGCGGCTATACGCGCATCCTGCGCGTCGCGCGCACGCTCGCCGATCTCGAGGGGAGCGAGGCCGTCCGCCGGGCCCATATCGCCGAGGCGCTGAGCTATCGGCGGGTGGCGACCGGCTGACGTTTGCGACGCGCGATCCGGCTGGGATCCGCCGCAACGCTGCGCTGACGGCGCACTGTGGCGCCGTGCCGACC
>JBQTJR010000007.1:0-1584 GCA_052386895.1 Sphingosinicella sp. | reverse complement strand
CAACTTCACTGGATCTCATCAGCCACATTTTTGAGAGTTGGGTGCTGGCGCAGAATACCTATTGGTCGGTCGGTCGCGGCCTCGCAGACGCCCGCGCCGGCGCAAATCCAATCCTTCGATTGCGGATAGTTCAAGAAGAGGATGGTTGGGTGACAACTCGTGGCCACGGCGGCGGTCGGCCACCAAACGCCACGCCAGATCGGCTAAAGACAGCAATTAGTCTTGCGTCAGAGGCAGGACTGCTTTGAACATAGAGCGCGGATTAGCCCTCCTTCGCCAAGGGTTGGGCTCGCCATGGGCTTCCCCCATCTTCGATTTCGGAGGGCATCCTGCATAGCTCGCCTACGGCGAGCGACGCAGGATGGTGGGCGCGGCAAGGATTGAACTTGCGACCCCTGCGATGTCAACACAGTGCTCTACCACTGAGCTACGCGCCCACGGAGCCGGTTATCTAGTAAGCGGTCCGGTGCGGCGCAAGCGGGGTGCATCGCCAGTTTCCGCCAATCCGTCATGCCAGCGCAGGCCGGCATCCAAGCTGAGCAGGCGCTGCACAGGCCTTCACGAATTACGCTTGGACCCCGGCCTTCGCCGGGGTGACTCCGCGCGGGCGGGCGCGGCCCGCCCGCTGGGTCACAGCCGGCCGTGCTTGTCCTCGGACTGGAACATCCGCTCGACCTCGGCGACCAGATCCTTGAGGTGGAACGGCTTGGAGAGGATGCGGGCATCGGGCGCCTTGCGCCCGGCCTTCAGCGCCACCGCCGCAAAGCCGGTAATGAACATCACCCTGATGTCGGGCACCAGCTCGGTCGCCTTCTGGGCGAGCTCGATACCGTCCATCTCGGGCATGACGATGTCGGTCAGCAAGAGGTCGAACGGCTCGCTTTCCAGCAGCGGCAGCGCCGCGGTGCCGCGGTCGACCGCAGTGACCAGATAGCCGACACGCTCGAGCGCGCGTGCCAAATAGACGCGCATCGAATCATCGTCTTCGGCGAGAAGGATTCTCAGCATCGGCTCTCCCTCCCTTGCTATGCGCGAAGGATTTAAAATTTTCCAGACATGCCAGAGGGCTAAGATTGCGCCTGTCCCAACCTGGCTCTACTCCACGAGAGTCATGAGCGAGCCATTCGTCCGTCTCGGCCCGGCGAGGCTGCAGTCGCCGGTGGTGCTGTCGTCGCCGCACGCCGGCCGCGACTACCGGCCGGAGCTGCTCAAGGCGGCGCGGGTCGGCCGGCCGACGCTCGAACTGCTCGAGGACCGGCTCGCCGACAAATTGCTGTGGCGCGCCATCGAGGCCGGCGTGACCGCGTTCGTCGCGCGCACGCCGCGGGCGGAGATCGACCTCAACCGCGACGAGCGCGAGATCGACCCGGCGCTGATCGAGCCGCCGCCGGCGCCGGATGCGCTGAAGGCGACGCCGCGCAGCCGCGGCGGCATCGGCCTGGTGCCGTCGCGCATCGCCGGCATCGGCGCGATCTGGAATACGCGGCTGCCGCACGGCGAATTGAAGCGGCGGATCGCCACGGTCCACCGGCCCTATCACAAGGCGATCGCGGCGGCGCTGCACGAGGCTCGCGAACGCTTCGG
>JBQTJR010000006.1:0-84130 GCA_052386895.1 Sphingosinicella sp. | reverse complement strand
TGCTCAAGGACCTCGCCAACGCGGTGATGGCGCGCAAGGAAGAGCTCTACGAGCTGTCCTACGAAACCGGCGCGACACGCAGCGACGGCTGGATCGACATCGAGGGCGGCGCCGGCACGCTCTTCTCCTTCTCCTCGAAAGGCCGGCGCGAGCTGCCCAATAGCCAGGTTATGATCGACGGCGCGATGGAGCCGCTGTCGTGCGGCGGCAGCTTCGTCGGCCAGCACGTCTTCACCCCGCTGCAGGGCGTGGCAGTGCACATCAATGCGTTCAATTTCCCGGTGTGGGGGATGCTCGAAAAGGTCGCCCCCACTTTGCTTGCCGGCGTGCCGGCGATCGTCAAGCCGGCCTCCGCCACCGCCTATCTCGCCGAAGCGGCGTTTCGCATTCTCACCGAGGCTGAGGTCCTGCCGATCGGCGCGATCCAGTTCATCGCCGGCTCGGTCGGCGACCTGTTCGATCATCTGACGCTGCAGGACGTGGTCTCGTTCACCGGCTCGGCAGCGACCGCGCTCAAGCTGCAATCGCACCCGGTGATCGCGCGCGAGAGCGTCCGCTTCATCGCCGAGCGCGATTCGCTGAACGCCTCGGTCCTGGGGCCCGATGCCGGCCCCGGCACACCCGAGTTCGATCTGTTCGTCAAGGAAGTGGCGCGCGAGATGACGGTCAAGGCGGGGCAGAAATGCACCGCCATCCGCCGCGCGATGGCGCCCGCCGGCTATGTCGACGCACTGCAGGACGCGCTCGCCGAGCGGCTCGCCAGGGTGCGGATCGGCAACCCGCGCGAGGAAGGTGTGCAAATGGGCGCGCTCGCCAGCCGCGAGCAATTGGAATCGGTGCGCGCGGCGGTGGCGGAGCTGGCGCAATCAGCGCAGATCGTGTCCGGCGATCCTGGCGCCGCGCCGGTCGCCGGAAACGGCGCCTTCATCCAGCCGATCCTGCTGCGCAGCGACGATCCCTGGGCGCACGCCGCCGTGCACGACGTCGAGCCGTTTGGCCCGGTATCGACGATCATGCCGTACCGCGACCTCGACGATGCGATTGCGCTCGCCAATCGCGGCATGGGCTCGCTGGCTCTGTCGCTGTTCACTTTCGAGCGCGACACCGCCGCCGCGTTCGTGCGCGGCGCCGGCGCTTTCCACGGCCGGATGGTGATCCTCGATCGCACCAGCGCCAGGGAATCGACCGGCCACGGCTCACCGCTGCCAGTGCTGGTCCATGGCGGTCCTGGCCGCGCCGGCGGCGGCGAGGAAATGGGCGGAATCAGGGGCGTCGCCCACTACATGCAGCGCACCGCCTTGCAGGGCAGCCCGGACATTCTGGCGCACGTCGTCAAGCAATGGCTGCCGGGCGCACAGAAGGCGGAGGGCGAGGTCCACCCGTTCCGCAAGCGCATATCCGAACTCGAGATCGGCTACACGCTGAAAACCGGGAGCCGCACCGTCACCCTCGAAGACATCGAGCATTTCGCGGGCTTCACCGGCGACAAATTCTACGCGCACATGGACGAGGAAGCGGCTAGGGCGAATCCGATCTTCAACGGCCGCGTCGCCCACGGCTATCTCATCCTCTCGTTCGCCGCCGGCCTGTTCGTCGACCCGGCGCCGGGGCCGGTGCTGGCCAATTACGGGCTCGAGAATCTGCGGTTCCTGACGCCGCTTTATCCCGGCGACGCGATGCGGGTGGAGCTGACCGTCAAGTCGAAGAGCGTGCGCAACGAAGAGATGGGCGAAGTCCGCTGGGCGGTCTATGTGTTCAACCAGGAAGACGAAATCGTCGCCTCCTACGACCTGTTGACGATGAATACGCCCTAGCCCTGTCGCTCCAACAGGTAACGCATCGCCGCCAGGTCCTGCGCGATGTGGCCCAGCGACTTGTACAAGGTGATGTCGTCGGGCGAGGTGCGGCCGGAAGCGCGACCCGAATGGACCTCGCCGATCTCGGCGAGAATATGATCGTCGCCGATCAGGCCTCGCTCGCGGGCGGCAAGGAACTCGGCGGCGGCAGCCATCGCCGAACGGCGATATTCGACGAAATAGCGGCTGTTCACGACGAGATCGGAATCGACCTCGACCGGACCGGCGAAGCTGGACCCGACTGCGTTGACGTGGGTGCCGGGACGCACCCAGGCGCCGAGCAGGATTGGCGCCCGGGAGGCGGTCACCGTGCAGATGATGTCGGAGTCGCGCGCCAGCGCCTCCGCATCGCCGACCGGCACGATTTCGACCGACAGCTCGTCGGCCAGCTCGGCGGCCAGCCGCTCGGCCGATCCCAGGTTGCGGGCCCAGATGCCGATGCGCTCGAGATTGCGCACTCGGCTGATCGCCAAAGCATGCGAACGCGCCTGAACGCCGCAGCCGAACACGCCAAGACGGCAGGCGTCGGCGCAGGCAAGAGCATCGGTGGCGGCCGCGCTTGCGCAGCCGGTGCGGATTTGCGTCACCGACTCGGCGTCGGCGAGCGCCTTTGTCTCGGCCGTCTCGCCGTCGAACAGGATGACGATGCCGTGATGTCGCGAACGGCCGCTTTCGGCTGGCACTGGAAACACACCGAGCAGCTTGGCGCCGAAATCGCTGGCTCCCGGCAGCATGCCAGGCATCACCCCGAACAATTTGCCCGCCCCCATGTCGGCGATCTGGCGCAAGGGGCTGCTCGCGCGGATCGGCCGACAGGGCCATCATGACTTCGCGCATGGCGGCAATACAGCCGTCATAGTCGAGCCGATCGCGGACCGTGGCGTCGTCGAAGAAAAGCGGGTCTTTCATGTCCAAGGCCAATACCATTGGTCGGCGAGTTGTTGCCAGCGAAGGGCCGCCGCCGGAACGCGGAGGAAGGCCGATTCGTTGAGTGTGGAGCCAGCGGCCAGAGGAGGAATGTATGAAAGTATCGGATTGCATGACACGCGACGTCCAGATGATCGAGCCCAACCAGCCGATCAGCCAGGCCGCCCAGTTCATGCTGAAGGCGGACACCGGCTCGCTGCCGGTGAGCGACGGCGACAGGCTGGTCGGCATGATCACCGACAGGGACATCGCGGTGCGAGCGGTCGCCGACGGCCGCGGCCCGGAAACGCCGGTCAAGGACGTGATGACCGACGAAGTGCTCTATTGCTACGAGGACCAGACGATCGACGAGATCGCCCGCAACATGAGCGAGCAGCAGGTGCGCCGGCTGCCGGTACTCAATCGCGACAAGCGCCTGGTCGGAATCATCTCGCTCGGCGATCTCGCCCGTCACACCGACGATGAATCGGCGCACGTCGCGCTCGACGGCGTTACCGAGCCGAGCACCCAGCACAACCAGTCCGCGGAAGGCTGAATAGGCACCCGCTTGACTGTTCCGTAAGTCAATGCTAACCGTTAGTGGTGACTTACGGAGAATCCTTCTTCGCGCTGGCCGATCCGACGCGGCGGGCGATCGTCGAGCGGCTCGCGCGAAAGCCGATGTCGGTCGGCGAGCTGGCCGGCCGCCTGCCGGTCACCCGCCCGGCCGTGTCGCAGCATCTCAAGGTCCTGAAGGATGCAGCCCTGGTGCGCGATCGCGCCGAGGGCACGCGCCGCATCTACCGCATCGATCCGGCCGGGCTCGGCCGAATTCGCCAGTGGCTCGACCGCTTCTGGGGCGAATCGCTCGCGGCCTACGCCAGGGCCGCCGAAAGGGAGGACGCATGAACGCCGAAACACAGAAAATCGCGCCGGCGCCGATCCAGCGCTCGCTCAAAGTGAAGGCAAGGCCAGACAAAGCGTTCGACGCCTTCACCGCCGGCATGGGCCGCTGGTGGCTGAAGGGCCATTCGCTGCTCAAGTCGCCGCAGCGCGACGTGGTCGTCGAGCCGCGGGCCGGTGGGCGCTGGTACGAGGTCGGCGAGGACGGCAGCGAGCAGGAATGGGGCCGGGTGCTGGGGTGGGAGCGGCCCGACCGCTTGCTGCTCGCCTGGCAGCTCAATGCCGAGTTTGCCTACGACCCGGATATCGAGACGACGGTGGAAGTGCGCTTCACCGCCGACGGCGAGGAGACGATCGTCGATTTCGAGCATCGCGATCTCGAACGCTTCGGCGACAAGGCCGAGCAGGTGCGCGGCGACTATGAAAGTGGCATGGACGGCGGCTGGGGCGAGCTGCTCGCCGGTTATCAGCGGGTGGTCGAAGGCGGCTAGTCCACCGGTCAGGTCTCGATCAGCTTCACAGAACAGGTGAGCCGGTTTTGGCCAAGCCGCAGCGCGCCTAGATGAGCGGATAGCCGTAGGCGGTGCGGATCGCGTTCGAGATCAGGTTGTTCGGCAGATAGGTCAAAGTGAGAATGGCCATTTCGAGCACCATCGCTGCGATGTTCGCGCGTCGGGGCTTCGCGAAGTAGATCAGGATCAAGCCGGCGAGGATGGCGACGTTGTTCGGCAGGCTCCACAGCCAGAAGACCATTGGCGCGGTATTCAACAAGTCCAGGAAAACGGGCAGCATCAACAATTTGTAGAAGAGTTCCGACACGATGAGCGCGCCGACGACGAAGTGCTTGCGCTCGGCGAAATAGCGGGCCGGATCTTCCAGGCCGGCGCTCTCGCGCGGCAGCACGACGACGGCTGCGATGTAATAGCCGGTGGCAACGCCGATCGGCGCCAGCAGACTCAAGAAATCCATCGCGAAATGGGTGCGCAGGTTCCAGGCATCGATCCACGCGGCGCAGATCATCAGAAAGGTCAGCGCCGTCAGAAATGCCGACTGGAGTTCGATTCTTGCGTTCCCCCGGGTACGCACGAAAAGACCGATGCTGGCGAGAATCTCGGTCGCGGCCAGCCCGAGGAGCAGGCCGTAGAAGGACAGAAATACGAAGAACTGGTCCATCGTCCCCCTCAGCCATTGCCGCCCAGGGCAGCACCGCTTTTTTCGTTCAATCGGCCGGCCAGGTCTCGATCAGCTCGACGAAGCGGCTGAGCCAGGCGTTGGTCTGGTGGCCGTCGACGACGCGGTGGTCGATGGTCAGCGACACGTAGCAGAGCGGCCGGATCTGGATGGTGTCGACGCCGCTGACTTCGCGCACGACGACGCGTTTTTCGAGCTTGCCGACCCCGAGGATCGCCGATTGCGGCTGGTTGATGATGATCGGCGCCGCGAACAGCGAGCCCGACACGCCGTGGTTGGAAATGGTGAAAGTGCCGCCGCGAATGTCGGCGGGCGTCAATTTCTCGGCGCGGGCGCGGCCGACCAGGTCGTCGAGCCCGGCGGCGATCCCCTTCAGCGACAGTTTCTGCACTTCGCGCAGCACCGGCACGATCAAGCCCTTGTGGCCCAGGGCAGTGCCGACCCCGACGTTGATGTCGTCGTAAAGCTCGAGCCGGTCCGAGTGCCAGCGGCTGTTGATCGCCGGCGCCACCTTCATCGCCTCCGCCGCGGCGGCGACGAGGTAGGCGGTGAAAGTGAGGTTCACCCCCTTTTTCGCCCAGGCCGCCTTGTGGCGGTCGCGATGGGCGATGATCGCGCTGAAATCGGCCTCGAACACGGCGGTGACGTGCGGCGCCGAAGCGAGCGAGTTCGCCATGTTCTCGGCGATCCTGAGGCGCATCGGGTCGTGCGCGATGCTGTGCGAGCGGGTGCCCAAAGCGCCGCCCGCCACCGGCTCGCGCGCCGGTGCCGGCGCAGGCATGATACCCTCGACCGCGCCCACCTTCGTCGCCCGTTCGACCGCGCGGTCGACATCGGCGCGGGTGATTCGCCCGCCCCGTCCCGGTCCCTCGATGCGGCCGGGATCGATGTCGTGTTGCAGCACCGCGCGCTTGACCGAAGGCGACAGTCGCGCCTCGCGGTCCATCGCCGGCGGCGCGGGCGCGTCAGCGCGTGGCGTGCGCGGCCTGGGCGGCGGCGCGGCGGCGGCCGCGGCCGTGGCTTCCACTTCGGCAATGTCGGCAGCCAGCGCGATCCGGCCAAGCACCGCGCCGGGAGAGGCATCCTCGTTGCTGTGCAGCACGATCTCGCGCAGCACGCCGGCGGCCGGCGCCGGCACCTCCATCGTCACCTTGTCGGTTTCGAGCTCGACCAGAGGGTCGTTTTCCTCGACCCGGTCGCCGACCTGGCGGAGCCAGGCGCGCACCACCGCCTTGGTGCCTTCCTGCTCGGCCGGGACGAGGACGTCGATCATGTCAGAAGCCCACCAGTTCTTCGATCTTCGCGGCGATGCCCGCCACCGACGGCACCGCCCAGTCGAGCAGTCTGGGATTATGCGGGCTCGGTATGTCGGGCATGGTCAGCCGCGATACCGGCGCGTCGAGATCGAGGAACGCCTCGTCCGCCACCACCGCGGCGATCTCGGCGCCGAAACCGCCGGTGCGCAGATCCTCGTGGACGATCAGGCAGCGGCGGGTGCGCTTGACCGATTCGAGCACGACCTCCTTGTCCCACGGCATCAGCGTGCGCAGGTCGATGACGTCGGCCGAGACGCCCGCCTGCCTGGCCGCCGCCTCGCAGCGCGGCACCATCGCACCCCACGAGACCAGGCTGATCTCGTCGCCTTCCATCACCGTGTTGGCGCGGCCGAACGGCAGCACGAAATCCTCGCCCGGCCAGGGCCGCCGCGCCCAGGCATCGTCGAGCATCGCCCGGTGCTCGAAGAAGGCTACCGGATCGTTGCCGCGCAGCGCAGTGCGCAGCAGCCCGACCGCGTCCTCGGCATTGCTTGGCTCGGCCACCAGCCAGCCGGGATTGTGAACGAACTGCACCTCGTTAGTCTGGCTGTGCCAGGGATCGCCGCACTTGAAGAAGCCGACCGGCACCCGCAGCACCATCGGCGCGGCGAAGCGGTTGTTGGTGCGCCAGCGCATCGTGCCGCAATCGTTGATCTGCTCGAGCGCCGGCTCGGCATATTTGCGGAACTGGATTTCCGGCACCGGCATCAGGCCGGCCAGCGCCAGCCCGACCGCGCGGCCGACGATGCCCTCCTCGCTGAGGCTGGTGTCGAACACGCGGCCAACGCCATGTTTGTCCTGCAGCCCCAGCGTCACCGCGTGCACCCCGCCCTTGGGGCCGATATCCTCGCCGAACAGGAGCAGGCGCGGGTTGCGCTCCAGCTCGGCATCGAGCGTGCGCCGGATCGCGGTCACCATGTTGATCCGCTGGCCCGCGGGGCGCGGCGTCTCGGTCGAGCGCGGCGCGCGATGGCCCTTCGTCCACTGGCCGCCGCGCTGCTGCATCTCGCCTTCGTAGAAAACATGGGAAGTCACCGAAGGCGGATCGGCGACTGGCCGCGCCTCGGCCTCGGCCAGCGCCGCCGCCACCTGCGCTTCCGCCTCGGCCGCGAGTTTCTCCCACCCCTTTTCGTCGAGGAGGCTGCCGACCAGGGCCGCCTTCAGCCGCGGCAGCGGATCGCGCGCCCATTCCCGCTCGAGCGTTTCCGGCGCCTTGTAAGTTTGGGTGTCCTGGGCGCTGTGGCCCTGCAGCCGCGGCACGGTCAGCCGCAGCAGCGCCGGACCCGCGTGCGAGCGGACGTGCGCCAGCGCCGCGTCGATCAGCCGCGCCGCCTCGAAGGGATCGGTGCCGTCGCCCGACAGCACGTTGAGATTGGCGAACGCGGCGAGATTGGCGGCGATGTCGCCGCCCGGCGTCTGCAGCGTCGAGGGAACCGAGATGCCAAAGCCGTTGTCCTCGATGAAAAACAGCATCGGCAGCTTCAATGTCGTCGCCATCGTCAGCGCCGACCAGAAGCCGTTGGTGGCGCACGAGGCGTCGCCGCCGAGCACCACCGCCACTGCCTCGTCCCAGCCCGGCTCCTCGAGCATTTCGCGGTGATAAAGGATTGCCTGCGCCCAGCCGGCCGTGGGCGTGAATTGGGCGCCGACGCCGCCGCACATCGGCAGCGCCGGGCAGCCGTCGGGGTTGGGGAAGTTGAACACGACGCCGATGTCGCGCCCGTCCGAATAGCCGCCGGCGCGGCCCATGTTCGAACCCAGCGCGTCGGCGAGCGGCACGCCCAGGGCGAGCAGGAACGGGCGCGAGCGATAATAGCCGCAGGCGCCGTCCTTCTGCTGCATACGGCTGCCGAGCAGCGCCTGCACCATGTCGTGGCCGCGGGCGCTGAACTGGTAGAGCACCTTGCGTTCGGGAACGAGGCGCTCCTCCTCGAGCCGGTCCATCGCCCGGCTGACCAGCACCAGCGAGGCGATGTGCCGCCAGTCGAACGAGTCGGGCAGCTTCGCCTTCGCCGCCTTGCGCTCGCGCAAACGGGCTTCAGCCATGCATCCGCTCCAGCACCGCTTCGGCGAAACGCTCGACGCTGTCGTCGGCGAGGCCGACGACGTTGAAGCGGCCGCTTCCCGCCATGTAGATCCCGTGACGGCGGCGTAATTCCAGCACGGCCTCGGGAGTCAGCGGCAGCATCGAGAACATGCCGTTCTGGCCATTGATATAGTCGAGCCTTGGATCGAACGCGGCCAGCCGCGCGCGCAGCGAGCGGATGCGCGCGCACATCGCGTCGAGCTCGCCGCGCCAGCGCGAGCGGAGCTTGGGATCGTCGAGGACGATGCGGACGATCGCCGCGCCATGATCGGGCGGCATCGACCACATCGTGCGCGCCAGTCCGACGAAGTTGCCGAACGCGGCCTCGGCGGCGCGCGCGCTCGTTGCCTTGACGAACAGGTTGCCGGTGCGTTCGCGATAAATGCCGAAATTCTTGTCGCAGCTCTGCGCAACCAGCGCCTGGTCAGCCGCCTCGACGATCAACCGGGTGCCGGCGGCGTCGGCGTCGAGGCCGTTGCCCAGCCCCTGGTAGGCCAGGTCGACATAGGGGACGAGGCCGCGCGTCGAAACGATGTCGGCCAGTGCTTGCCATTGCGCCGCGTCGAGGTCGGCGCCGGTCGGATTGTGGCAGCAGCCGTGCAGCAGCACGACGTCGCCCCGCCGCGCCTCGCCAAGCGCGTCGAGCATCACGTCGAAGCGGATCGAGCGGGCGTCGCGGTCGTAATAGCGATGCTCGACCATCTCGACGCCGGCACAGCCGATCAGTGGGCCGTGATTGGGCCAGGTCGGCTGGCCGACGAAGATGCGCGCCTGCGGGTCGGCGCGGACGATCAGTTCGGCGCCAAGCCGCAGCGCGCCGCAGCCGCCGGGAGTCTGGATGCCGATGATGCGCGGGTCGCTCGTACCGGCCTCGCCGAACACGATTTCCTTGATCAGCTCGGTAAAGCGGCCGTCGCCCTGCGAGCCGAGATAGGACTTGGTCTGCTGCGTCTCGATCAGGCGGCGCTCGGCGTCCTTCACTGCCGCGAGGATCGGCGTGTGGCCCGCGGCGTCGCGATAGACGCCGACGCCGACGTCGATCTTGTCGGGCCTCGGATCGGCCTCGGCGAGCGCGATCAGCTCGAGCAGCGAATCGGACGGCTGGTCCTGCAACCGGTCGAACAGCAAAGGCGGGTCGGCCAGCACCGTTTCGTCGCTCATAGGGCCTCCTAGACCAGGATCGAGCCAGCGCGAATTGCCTGGGTCGTGAATCCTGATCTCAAGAACTGCACTCGTGCTCCATAGGCCGGATTAGGCGTTAAGTACGCTCAAAATTTGACTTTTTGTCGTGTTTTATGAAGCATACGTTTCACGATATCGCAGAAATGGGAAAGAAATGGATCAACTCGACGCGATCGACCGCCGCATCGTCCGCGAGCTGCAGCGCGACGCTAGCCTGAGCCACGCGGCGCTCGCAGAACGAGTCGGCGCCTCGGCTGCCTCGGTGTGGCGACGGGTGCGAAACCTCGAAAAAGCGGAGGTGCTCGGGCCAACGGTGCGGCTGGCCAATGCCGAGACGCTCGACCGCAGCGTCAACGTGCTCTGCCAGGTGCGGATGATCCGCCAGACGGTGGAGGCACGCGCCGAGTTCGAGGCATTCATTCAGTCGCGCGAGGAAATCGTCGAATGCTACGCGATGTCAGGGGAATGGGATTATCTGCTGCGGATCGCGGTCAAGGACGTCGCGGATTACGACCGCTTCATCATGCGCGGCGTGCTCGCCCACCCTTCGGTGGCGAACGCGGCAAGCAATTTCGCGCTCCGGCAGGTGAAATACACGACCGAGATTCCGGTCTGAGGCTCATCGAGCGACGAGTTTGACTCGCGCGCTTGGCGGCCCCAGCCTGAGCGGCAGGGGGAAACGGTGATTGACACTACGAGAGAACTCGCGGCTGGTGAGAGAGGCGCGCTGCCGCCATTGGGAACCGCCGAGCTGCCGGCGCCGCCGGCCTCGTTCCGGAAAATCATCGGCCCGGCGATCGTCGCTTCCGGAGTCGGGCTCGGCTCCGCGGAGTTCATCCTCTTTCCCTATATCGCCACCCAGATCGGCTTGACCTTCCTCTGGGCCGCTCTGCTCGGCGTCGGCCTGCAATATTTCCTCAACATGGAGATCGAGCGCTACACGCTGGCGACCGGCGAGACGGTGCTGACCGGGTTCAGCCGATTGGGACGGCATTGGGGGCTGGTGTTCGTCCTCGGCACGGTGCTGACTGCCTTGTGGCCCGGCTGGACGACCAGCTCGGCGGCGATGGTGGTATTTCTGATCGGTGGCGGCGATGCCCGCTGGATTGCGGTCGGAATGCTGATCGCGGTCGGAGCGATCCTGACGCTCTCGCCCGTCGTCTACCGGACGCTCGAAAAAGGCCAGTCGATCAAGGCGGCCGCGGTCCTGCTGCTGATCCTCGCTGCGGCTTTGTTCGCCATTCCGCCCGATGCCTGGGCCGAAGCGCCGGCCCAGATCGCGCGGCCGGCGCTGCCGGCGGCCACGCTCGGCTGGGCGCTGCTGCTCGCCGCGGTCGGCTTCGCCGGTTCGGGTGGCGGAGCCAATTTGTGCCAGTCGAGCTGGATCCGCGACAAGGGCTTCGGCATGGGCGCCCACGCCGCGCGCATCGAGAGTCCGCTGACCGGCGAGCCGGTCGCGACGCCGGGCACGGGCTGGCGCTTCGAGCCCGACGCGGCGGCGATGGCGCGGTGGCGGGCCTGGTGGCGCTTTGCCAATTTCGAGCAGCTCACCGCTTTCTTCGCGATGACGGTGGTGACGATTCTGTTCACCTCGCTGCTCGCCTGGTCATTGCTCGGCAGCGAGCCGGGCCTGCCGCGCGACATTTCGTTCCTGGCCCGCGAAAGCGAATTGCTCGCCACTCGGGTCGGCGCCTGGTTCGGTCGCTTCTTCCTCGTCATCGGCGCCTTCGCCTTGTTCATGACCGCGGTCGGCGCACTCGACATCACCGGCCGCCTCGCCGCCGACTGCCTGCGGACGAGCTACGTCAAGGGCCGCAGCGAGAGCGCGATCTACGCCATAATGGTCTGGATCACGGTCGCGTTCGGAGTCGCGATCATCGGCTCGGGCGCCTCGCAGCCGCTGGTGCTGCTGATCGTCGCCGGCTCGGTCTCCGGCTTCATGATGTTCATCTATTCGGGGCTGCTGATCCGGCTCAACCGCCAGCTGCTCGATCCGCCGCTGCGGCCCGGCCCGATGCGAATCGCGGCCTTGGTGGTCGCGATGATCTTCTTCGGTCTGATCTCGGGGGCGACCATCCTCGAATATGCCGGCCTGCTCGGCGGCCGCTGAGAGGGCAGCTCTAGAGCCGCATCGCCTGCTCGATCGCGCGGTGCACGGTGCGCGACCAGCTTAGGTCGCCGCCGGCCGGGTCGCCGCCATGGGTGAAAGCGACGATGACGATGTCGGACTGCGGATAGGCATAGATCAGGCTGTTGGCGCCAAAATCGTCGTTGCCGCGCATGTAGATCGTTGGATTTCCGGCCGGCGAAGTTCCGGTGAACCAGCCGAGCGCGGCATAGCCTTCGCCGGTGCGCGTGACCGGCGTGAACATCAGCCGGACGGTCTCGGGCCGCAGGATGCGGCCCGACTGAAGCGCCCGGTACCATCGGAACAGGTCGGCGGCACTGGCATAGGCGCCCTGTTCGCCCCAGTAGCGCCGGCTGAGCCGTGGCGGCAGCTCGCCGGCATTGGCATGGACCGACGAGGCGCCCGCGTCGCCGGCGAGACCGGTCGCAGTCATGGCCGCCGGCTCCCACAAGTGCCGGCGCGCGAAGCTGAGATAGTCGAGCCCGGAAACGATCTCGACGATCGCCGCGCCGAGCTGGAAATTGCTGTTGGCGTAGCGAAAGCCGCTGCCCGGCGCGCCGGCCAGCGGCTCGGTCAGTATCGCCCGTAGCGCGCTTTCGCGGTCAGGCTGGTTTTCCGCCACATAGGACGGCCCGATCCCCGAATTGTAGGCCAGCAACTGGCGGATAGTGATGGCGGATTTGTCGGCCGGCGCCTGCGGGAAGAACCGTCCGAGCGGATCGTCCAGATTCAGCCGGCCATCATCGGCCAGCTTCAGCAGCGCCGCGGCGACGAATTGCTTGCCGATCGAGGAGATCCAGAACGGCCGGTCGCGGTCGATCGGAGCGTCGCCCGCTTCGCCGTGCGCTTCGAACAGGATCGGCGTGTCGCCGCGCGCGACCAGCACCACGCCGGTGAAGCCGGCGGCGACGTCTGCGTCGACGATCGATCGCAGAGCCGGCGGAACCACCTCGCGCGCCGGCGCGACCGGCTCGGTCGTACCGCTGCAGGCGGCCAGTGCGATCAGCAATGCGGCAAGCCCTTTGATCGGCACGGTCACGTCTCCTCGATCCAGCTGAGACGAGTCTGTGCCTATCACAGACAAGCCGTTGGAACAGCTTGGCAACAGCCGGAACGTCTCTGCGCTCCATCAATTGAATCGGGGTCGAACCGATTGGAGGCCGGACTCATGGCCGCACGCGCATATTGGAAGGGACAGATCAGGCTGGCCCTGGTCTCGATTCCCGTCGAGATCTTCCCCGCCACCAAAAGCGGCGCGACGATCGCGTTCAACCAGATCCACGAGCCGACTGGAAAGAGGATCAAATACGAGAAGGTGGTGCCGGGCGTCGGCGCGGTCGATCCCGACGAGATCGTCAAGGGCTATCAGTATGAGCGCGGCTCCTACGTGCTATTGACCGACGAGGAGATCGAGGCGGTCAAGCTGGAGAGCAAGAAGACGCTCGAGCTCAGCCAGTTCGTCGATCATGACGAGATCGACGTGCTCTATTTCGAGAAGCCATATTACGTCGTCCCGGCCGACGATCTTGCCGAGGAAGCGTTCATCGTGCTGCGCGAGGCGCTCAAGCGCGCGCGCAAGGTGGCGCTCGGGCAACTGGCGATGCGCGGCCGCGAATATATGGTGAGCCTGAAGCCGTGCGGGCGCGGCCTCGTGCTCGAGACGATGCGCTACGCCAACGAGGTGCAGAAGGCGCAGAATTATTTCCGCGACATCAAGGA
The DNA here is from genome assembly GCA_052386895.1 of Sphingosinicella sp. Lineage (GTDB taxonomy): Bacteria > Pseudomonadota > Alphaproteobacteria > Sphingomonadales > Sphingomonadaceae > Allosphingosinicella. Next base: position 70,843 of record JBQTJR010000006.1, on the reverse strand, counting down.
TTCCGAACCGGACGAGGAGCTGCTCGAGCTGGCCGAGGCGCTGATCGACCGCAAGACCGCGAAGTTCGATCCGGGCAAGTTCCACGACCATTATGTCGAGGCGTTGGAGGCACTGATCGAGCGCAAGCGCCGCGGCAAGACGATCAAGACCGAAGAGGACGAGACCCGGCCGTCGCGCGGCATGAACGTCGTCGACCTGATGGCGGCATTGAAACGCTCGATCGAGAAGCCTGGCGAAGCCGGTCGCACCGCGCCGCGAAAGGCGGCTGCGAAGAAGTCGCCGGCCCGGAAAGCCGCCGCCCGCAAGGTGCCGGTTCGCAAAGCCGCAGCCAGGTCCGCGCCGGCGCGCAAGCGGGCCTGAATCATGCCGCTGGCTCGGGTGAAAGCGAAGGCCCGGGGGTTCATGGTCCGAAAGACATCGGACCCGCTCGCCACCTATGCCGCGAAACGCGATTTCGAAAGAACCGGGGAACCGCCCGCGACTGTTGAAAAGCTCGCCTGGGGCAAGGGCGATGGCTTCATGGTGCAGAAACACGACGCGACGAGGCTGCATTACGATTTCCGGCTCGAGCTCGACGGCACTCTGAAGAGCTGGGCGGTACCCAACGGCCCCAGCCCCGATCCGGCCGACAAGCGCCTCGCCGTCCGTACCGAGGACCATCCGTTGAGCTACGCCACGTTCGAAGGAACGATCCCGCTCGGGCAATATGGCGGCGGCACGGTGATGCTGTGGGACCGCGGCACCTGGACGCCGGTCGAGGGCAAGGACGCACGCGAAGGATTGCGCAAAGGCCGGCTCCATTTCCGCCTGTCCGGCGAGCGGATGCAGGGCGAGTGGATCCTGATCCGCACGCAACAGGCGCGCGGCCGCGGCAAGGAGCAATGGCTGCTGCGCAAGATCGCCGACGCCTATGTCGACAGCTCGACCGCGCTCACCGACCGCTGCCTGACCTCGATCGAGACCGGCCGGACGATGAGCGAAATCGCCGCCGCCAGGAAGAGAGGTCTGCTCGCCAGCTGGAACAAGAAGCCTCGCCGCCAGGCCGGAAAAAAGCGGCCGTCGAGTCGAGACACCGGCCGGCCGGCCCGGCTTCCGGCCTTCCGCGAACCGCAGAAAGCGACTTTGGTCGACCACGTCCCCGCCGGCGCCGGCTGGATCCACGAAATCAAATATGTCGGGTATCGCTGCCTGCTCGCGCTCGCCGGCGGCAAAGCGGTGATCTACACCCGCTCGGGCCTCGACTGGACGAGCAAGTTTCCGGAAATCGCCGAGGCGGCCGCCAGCCTCGAGGTCGGCTCGGCGCTGCTCGACGGCGAGCTGGTCAAAGCCGACGAACAGGGCCGCACTAGTTTCTCGGGACTGCAGGCGGCGATCGGCGAGGGCCGCGGCCTCACCTTGTTCCTGTTCGACGCGTTGGCGATCGACGGCGAGAACCTGACCGGGCTCGGCACCGTCGAGCGCAAGGCGCGGCTCGTCGCCTTGCTCGGGCCGGGCCGCCCGCCTTTCCTGCTCTACGCCGACCATGTCACCGGCCAGGGCGAGAAACTGTTCGAGGCGATTTGCGCCGCCGGCCAGGAAGGGATGATTTCGAAACGCGCCGACGCACCCTACCAGTCGCGCCGCACCAAGAACTGGCTCAAGATCAAATGCACCAACCGCCAGGAATTCGTCATCATCGGCTGGACGACCAGCGACAAGAAAGGGCGCGGCTTTCGCTCGTTGCACCTTGCGGTCAACGAACAGGGCAAGCTCAAATATGCCGGCAAGGTCGGCACCGGTTTTTCCCATGCGACGATGGCAAGACTGCTCGAAAAACTGCGGCCGCTCGAGACCGAAAAGGCGCCGGCCGAGGTGCCGCGCGTCGACGCGCGCAACTCGCACTGGGTGAAACCGAAGCTGGTCGCCGAGATCGCCTTCACCGAATTCACCCGCGAAGGGACGTTGCGCCACCCCAGCTTCATTGGCCTGCGCGGCGACAAGCCGGCGAACGAAGTGGTCGCCGAACGGCCGCAACATCTGCCATCATCGCCAACGATGAAATCGGGCGACAGCGTCAAGGTCAGCAATCCCGGCCGGGTCATTTTCCCCGACGCCGGCATCACCAAAGGCGAGCTGGCCGATTATCACCGCGCCGTCGCTCCGCTGATGCTGCCCTGGGTGGCGCACCGGCCGCTCACCCTGGTGCGCTGCCCATCCGGGCGCGCCAGGAATTGTTTCTTCCAGAAGCACGATTCCGGCACGTTCGGCGACAAGGTCCAGCGCATCCCGATCGCTGAGAAGAAAGGCGAGGTGGAGGACTATCTCTACATCACCGACCAGGACGGCCTCGTCACTCTCATCCAGATGGGGGTGATCGAAATCCACGGCTGGGGCTCGCGCACCAGGGATATCGAGAAGCCGGACCGGCTGGTGTTCGACATCGACCCGGACGAAGGTCTCGATTTCGGCGAAGTCAGGAAAGCGGCGCGCGATCTCAAGCGCTACCTCGCCGAAATCGGCCTCGCCAGCTTCGCGATGCTGACCGGCGGCAAGGGGCTGCACGTCATCGTGCCGCTGACGCCGAAGGCGCGCTGGGACAAGGTCAAGGACTTCGCCCAGCGTTTCGCGGTGGCGCTGGCCACGGGCGATCCCGACCGCTTCACCGCCAACCTCTCAAAGGCCAGCCGCAAGGGAAAGATGTTCCTCGATTATTTGCGCAATCAGCGCGGCTCGACCGCGATCCTGCCTTACTCCGCCCGCGCCCGCGCCGGCGCGCCGGTGGCGGCGCCGGTTCACTGGGACGAGCTCGACGAGATGGCGAGCGGGGCGCGGTTCACCGTCCGCGATGCGGACCTGCTCGCCGAGCGCGCCGCCGGCCGGCGGCTTGCCGGCTGGGGACTCGCCGGGCAGGTGCTGCCGGATCTCTGAACCGTCAGGGAAGCGGCGCGCCTTCCCACACCCACCAGCTTGCCAGCAAAGCGATTGCGGCCGCCAGCCAGGCCCGCCATTCTGGCGCCGGCACCATCGGCGGCGCACCGTCCGGCACCGTGCCGTGGCCGCTGATCATCGGTGTCAGCAAATCCTGCCGCCTGGCCAAAAAATAATACAGGATTGCCGCGACGTGCAGCGCGACCATCACCAGCAGCAGGTCGAACATCTCGTGCTCGTGCAGCTCGGTCGCCCATTCCGAGACGTCCTCGCTGACCAGCAAGGCGAGCGGACCCGGAAACAGGCCGTCTTCGTCGATCGCGACCAGGCCCAGCCCGACCATCGCGGCGGTCAACGCGAGCAGGGCGATCACGCTCAACGCGCCGAGCGGGTTGTGGCCGAGATGGCGCCGATGCCGGCCGCGCAGAGAGGCCAGCACCGCGCCGGGCCCGCGGACGAAGCCGGTGAAGCGGGCGGTGGAGCTGCCGATGAAACCCCAGGCCAGCCGGAACAGCAGCAGCATCAGCACCCCCATGCCGATGCGCGCATGCCATTCCGGCATGCCTTGATCCGCCGTCCACCAGGCTGCGCCAATCAGGACGACGAGCAGCCAGTGGAATGCCCGCGTCGGCAGGTCCCAGATTCGCCCTTTCACGCGAGCCGCCGGCGAATCAGTGCTCTTCTTCCTCGGGCGCGCGGAAGCGGTCGTGGCAGTTCGAGCAGGCCTTGGCGAGCGGCTCGCGCGCGGCGCGAACCGCGGCGACGTCATTGCCCTGCGCCACCTGCTGGAAGCGCCCCATCTCCGTCTCGAACGCGCGCGCGCGCTCCGAAAAAGCGCCGAATTCCTCCCAGATGACCGCCTTGGCGCGTGTCTCGTTGCCGGTCTCGGGTCCGGTGCCGCGCGGGAACCAGGAGACGATCTGCGGCGCATAGCGCGCGATCAGGGCGGTCTGTTCGCGCACCCGCGCGAGCGACGGCGCGTCTCCCTTGAGCTCGCGGGTGATCCCCTTGAACGCCTTGCCGATCTCTTCGTAGCGTTCGTGGCGGTCGTGCATCATCGCCGCGACCTGCTGCGGTGTCGTCCCCGGCGGCAGCGCCGGCGGCGCGTTGCTCGCCTGGTTCGCCTCGGCCCGGTTCGCATCCGGCGTCACATCGTTGGCGGTTTCGGGCGCCTGCTGACAGGCGGCAACGACAATCAGCGCACCCGCGGTGGCGATGGAGAGCACAAGTCGCATTCGGTCCTCCTTGTCGGCCGAATGCCGTCCGATCCCGCGGCGCGCAAGACGCGTGACGAGCGGATGAGCCTGGCCTGAGCAACGACAACGCCCCGGCCGAGACCGGGGCGCTGCATTCAACCAGGCGGGTAACCGCTGCTTTAGCGGCAGCGGCGCCGGCTGCGTTGGACCTCGCGTCCGACCAGCGCGCCCAAGGCGGCGCCGATGATCGTGCCGGTGGTGTTGCTGCGCCCGCCGTCGATCGCGCGGCCGATGAAAGCGCCGGCCGCGCCGCCGACGATCAGGCCGGTGGTGCCGTTGGAGCGGCGGCAATAAAGCCGGCCGTCGCGGCCCTGCCAGGTCGGACCGTAATAATTGCCGGCCTGGTCGTAGTAGCGATTGTAGCGGCCCGAATCGCCGTAATATTGCGCGAAGGCCGGGGTGGTGGCAGCCGGAACCGCCATCGTCACCGCGGCGAGGCCGAGAACGAGCTTACTCATGATAAAACTCCTTTCACCCGATCGGGACTGACCCCGGATCTGCCACCGCTCTAAAGCGAGTCGCCTGAGCCCGTTCTGAATTGACTCGTTAGAGGGCGTTCAGGAAAGTCAGCGTTTAGTTGAACAAGTCGCCGCCGCCACGACGTCAGCTTAGGCCTTGTCACCGAACCGGTGACTTATTAGTATAATACACCTATAGTGCTTGCACCGGGCCGTCGCAGGCCCCAATTCGCGTTCGACACCAGAAGGCAAGAGCATGGCCAAAGCGAACAAGACCGCGACCGAGACCGGCACCAGCCTGACGCTGGAGCCGCCGCAACCGCTGCAGGTGGTCGAGCCCGAGCAGGCCGCCGGCCTGGTCCCTCTCAAGGAAGAGCAGAAGGACGCGCTCGAGGAGCGCGGCGACACCTTCGTGCGCGACCTGGTCGCACTAGATTCGAACTCGCCCGAATTCGGCCGCAAGGTCGACCAGCTGACCGCGATGGGCCGCAAGGAAATTGCCGAGGCGGCGGGCCATTCGAATCGCTTCCTCGACCGGCCTGTGAAGGCGATCAACCGCGATACCGGCATCGGCGCCGATCTCACCGAGCTTCGCCGCACGGTCGAGGCGCTCGACCCGGCGCGCGGCAACATGGCGCGGCCCCGGCGGCTGTTCGGCATCATTCCGTTCGGCAACCGGCTGCGCGGCTATTTCATGAAATACCAGTCGGCGCAGACCCACATCGCCAAGATCCTCGCCGCATTGGCGTCGGGCAAGGACGAGCTGCTGCAGGACAATGCCGCGATCGACACCGAGCGCGGCCAGATGTGGAAGACGATGGGCAAGCTCGAGCAGATGATCCACATCTCGCGCGCACTCGACGCCAGGCTCGAGGAGAAAGCGGACGAGCTCGACGCCACCGAGCCGGCCAAGGCCAAGGCGATCCGCGAAACCGCCTTGTTCTACACCCGCCAGCGCAGCAACGACCTGCTCACCCAGATGGCGGTGACGGTGCAGGGTTATCTCGCGCTCGACCTCGTCAAGAAGAACAATGTCGAGCTGGTGAAAGGCGTCGACCGCGCTTCGACCACCACCGTCTCGGCGTTGCGCACCGCCGTCACCGTCGCCCAGGCGATGACCAACCAGAAACTGGTGCTCGAACAGATCGGATCGCTCAACACCACCACCGCCAACATGATCGAGAGCACCGGCACACTGCTGAAGACCCAGTCGGGCGAGATCCACAAGCAGGCCGCCTCGTCGACCATTCCGCTGGAGACGCTGCAGCGCGCCTTCCAGAACATCTACGAGACGATGGACACGATCGACCGCTTCAAGATCGAGGCCTTGGGCAACATGAAACAGACCGTCGACCTGCTCTCGAACGAAGTCGAGAAGAGCCGCGGCTATATCGCCCGCGCCGAGGGCACCGAGCAGAACCGGCTGGCCGCGCCGGCGGATTCGCCGCTCGCCGTGCTCGAGGGCTGAGGACCCTAGTGAGTCGTCCGCCGGCCGATCTCGAACTGGCTCACCGGGTCGAAGCGCAGCTCGCCCGCACCAACGATTATTTCGCCAAGCTCGACCGGACCCCGGCCGCCGCCGCGGCCTGGCAGCGCGCCCGTTCGCGCACCCTCACCGGCTTCGCTCAGCGAATCGCCGGCATCGGCATCGCCCTTGGCGCTCTCGTCGTGGCGACGATCGCGTTCGGCCTCATCGTCGGCCCGATCGGGCTCGGCGGCCTGTTCCTGGTCGGCACGGCGATGGTGCTGGCGGTGCTGCTGCTGTCGCCGCGGCCAGGCGAATCGGCGGTCGCCGATTACCAGGACGACATGCCCAACCAGGCGGTGGTGCAGCGGCTGGACAGCTTGCTGATGCGCAAGCGCGCCGCCCTCCCCGCCCCCGCATCGCACAGGATCGACGCGATCAGCGCCCAGCTGCCTCAGCTCGAAAGCCGGCTGGCCGAGACCGACATCCTCGATCCGCTGGCGCAGGACGCGCGGCGGCTGATGGGCCGGCATCTGCCGGAGTTGATCGAGCGTTACGAGCGGGTTCCACCCGCCTACCGGCACGAACCCGACGGCGAGGGGCTGACGGTGGACGAAAGGCTGATCTCCGGTCTCGATGCCGCCAGGTCGGCGCTCGACGATCTCGGGCGCAAGCTCGCACACGAAGACATGACCGCGTTCGAAACGAAGGGCCGGTTCATCGAGAGCCGCTACAAGGACGAAAAGGCGGTCGACCAGCCCACCCAGCCTGACCGCTAGGCGAACAGCCGCCTTGCCTGTCCCAGCCGCTCGATCGCCAGCTCGAGCGTCTCCGGCTTCTTTGCGAAACAGAGACGCACGACATTGTTGACCGGATTTTCCGCGTAGAAAGCCGAAACCGGCACCGCCGCCACTCTGGCCTCACGCACCGCGCGTTCGCAGAATTCGGCATCGTCCACGTCGATTGCCGATGCCGCCAGATCGACATTGGCAAAATAGGTGCCCTCGGCGGCGAGCACCTCATAGCCCTGCGCCTCCAGCCCTTCGCGCAGCCGGTCGCGGGCGTTCTGGAAATTGAGGCAGCTATGCTCGACCTCGTCGATCGGCTTGCCAAGCCCGTAGGCGACCGCCTCCTGCAGCGGCGGCGCGGTCGCGAAGGTGACGAACTGGTGCGCCCTGGCCGCGGTCTCGGCCAGCTCGCGCGGCGCCACGATCCAGCCCACCTTCCAGCCGGTCAGTGAGAAGATCTTGCCGGCCGAGCCGATCTTGAGGGTGCGCTGGGCCATGCCGGGCAGGGTCGAAAGCGGCACGTGCTTGCGGCCATCGAACACGACATGCTCCCACACCTCGTCGCTGAGCGCGAGCGCGTCGCTGGCGAGGCAGTGGCGCGCCACCAGCGCCAGCTCCTCCTCGTCGAACACCCGCGCGCCCGGATTGTGCGGATTGTTGAACAGGACGACGCGCGTCTTGGGCGAGAATGCGGCGGCCAGCGCCTCATCGGTGATCCGCCAGCCGGGCGGCTCGAGGCGGACGAAGCGCGGCACACCGCCGGCGCGCAGCACGATCGGCCAGTAGGAATCGTAGAGCGGCTGGAACAGCACGACCTCGTCGCCGGGGTCGATCGTCGCCATCAGGCTCGAGGCGAGCGCCTCGGTGGCGCCCGAGGTGACGATCACCTGGTCGGGCTCGACCGCCAGGCCCTGCTGCGCCCGGTAATGGGCCGCGATCGCCTCGCGCAGCGCCGCCAGCCCGCGCATCGGCGGATACTGGTTCCAGCCGGTCGTCACCGCCTCGGCGGCGCGGGCGAGCACGTCCTCGGGCCAGCCGAAATCGGGAAATCCCTGGCCGAGATTGACCGCGTCATGCTCGCGCGCCAGCGCCGACATGCGCTCGAACACGGAGGTGGGCAGGCCGGCGAATAAAGGGTTCACGCCGGCCCAGTAGGACAGCGAGGGCGGCCGGCAAAGGCCGGGCCGAATTTCAGGCTACTGGCCGGACGAAGTCGTGTCGGACGTCGAGGCCTGTCCCGGCGATGGCTGCTGAACCGCCGGCGGCGGCGTCGCCGCCGAGGCCGGGGTTTCCTCCGGGATCACCGCCCAGCGGCCGAGGCGGCGCTGCTGCGGCGTGTTAGCCTGCTCGTCGCGGCCGGTCAGCGCCCAGCGCTGGGCGCTGGAGAGATTGCCATCGGCGCGCGCCCGCTCGGCGATCAGCGCGTTGGCGGTGTCGCGGCGCAGCGGTTCATAGCGGCGCAGCACCGCCCGCTGGAAGGAATCGACGCTGCCGATCGGCGGCGCGCCACCGGCCGCCGCGGCCGCCGCAGCATCGATCGCATCCTGGGCCGCGAGCCGTTCCGCCGCGCTCGGCTGGCCGAAGCCGCCGCGCCAATGGATCACCGGCTCGATGCCGGCATAGCGGCTGACGAAGGCCGGCGACCGGCCCCAGCCGCCGCGCCAGCGGTAGAAGATATGGGCGCCGATCGTCGCCGACTTGACCAGCCGTGACGCCCAGTAAGGCACGACATAATTGGCGTGGTAATGGGTCGACCAGCCGACCGGCGCGTGGACATAGCCGTCGAGCGCGGCACGGGCGACGGCGCGGACGCGGTCCCAGATGCTCGCCATCGGTGCCCGCCGCAGCGAGCCGTCGCAGGTGAAGCTGAACTGGCAGCCGGTATAGCGACGCGCCCCTTCGAACACGACGCCGCAGACGGTCGAAGGGTAAGCCGGGTGGCGGACGCGGTTCAAAATCACCTGCGCCACCGCGCGCTGGCCGTCGGTCGGTTCCAGCGCCGCTTCGTAATAGATCGCCGCGGTCATGCATTCGAGCGAGCGGGCGCGGTCGGCGGCACTGCCGGTGAGCACGAACGGCCGCGCGGCCGGATTTGTTGCACTGGAAACGGGGATCGCGGCGTTGATCGCGATCGCGTCGAATGGATTGACCTGCTTGAGCTGGGTGGCGGACATCTGCGCCGCCTCGCGCCGCAGCGCCAGCGTCTGGCGGTCGGGCAGCCGCACATTCGCCAACGCCGAATCGAAGCCGGGGCCGGCGCCGTAGAGCAGCAGGCTGGCGCTGGCCGCGGTGAACAGGGCGACCATCAGCCCGACCAGCAGCCAGGCCGGCACATAACGGCGCAGCGCCTCCGGCAGCGACGCAAGACTATCTCTCAGGGCCAAGGCCGACATCCACCTACCGCTCTACCGCTTCTCGCTGACAATGGCCGGTAGATAGGCGCGCACCGCCTCTGCGGCAACCGAACCGCGCTGGTTTCGGCGCCTGGCCGCGGCGAAATGAGCCGCCTGCCGCGGCGAAATGCGCTGCTATTTCGATCATCCGTGGCCGTTTGATCTCTCTTGGGAACCCACGCTTGGCGAATCAGCGCCCCAGATACTAATCGGTTCCGAAACGATTCTCCCCCGGGCGATGTCTGGCGGCAGCCGGCTCCACTGGCTTGCCAATGGCAGCGCCGCTAATCGCCCCCCATGGCAGAGATCATCCCTGTCCCCGCAAGCGCCACGGAGGGCGCACACTGCACCGCCGAGCAATATGACGAGCGATACCGCCGCTCGCTCGACGATTCCGACTCGTTCTGGATCGAGGAAGCGCAGAGGATCGACTGGGCAGTAGTTCCCACCCGGATCGCGAATTGGTCCTACGATCCGGTCGATATCAAGTGGTTCGAGGACGGTGTTCTCAATCTGTGTCATAATTGCGTCGACCGCCACCTCGAAGCGCGGTCGAACGAGACCGCGATCGTCTGGGAAGCCGACGAACCCGGCCGGGTGCGCACGCTCACTTATGGCGAGCTGCACGCCGAGGTGGTGCGGATGGCCAACGCCCTCAAGGCCCTGGGCGCGGGCAAGGGCGACCGGGTGACCATTTACATGCCGATGATCCCCGAGGCGGCGGTGGCGATGCTCGCCTGCGCCCGCATCGGCGCTGTCCACAGCGTCGTCTTCGGCGGCTTCTCGCCCGATGCGCTGCATGGGCGGATCTCGGATTGCGCCAGCCGTTTCGTGGTCGCTGCCGATGGCGGCATGCGCGGCGGCAAGCTGGTGCCGCTGAAGGCCAATGTCGACGCGGCGCTGGCGCGCGGCACACCGGTCGAAGCGGTGCTGGTCGTGCGCCACCTCGGCAATGAAATCTCGATGCAGGACGGGCGCGATCATTGGTACCACGCGCTCGCCGCAACGGTCCCGGACCAATGTCCGTGCGAGCCGATGAACGCCGAGGATCCGCTGTTCATCCTCTACACTTCGGGATCGACCGGCAAGCCGAAGGGCGTGCTCCACACCAGCGGCGGCTATGCGGTGTGGACCGCCGCAACTTTCCACTACGTGTTCGACTATCGGCCGGGCGAAACTTTCTGGTGCACCGCCGACGTCGGCTGGGTCACCGGCCATTCCTACGTCGTCTACGGGCCGCTGGCGAACGCGGCGAAAGTGCTGATGTTCGAAGGCGTGCCCAACTACCCGGATTCGAGCCGCTTCTGGGACATGGTCGAGCGCCACCGGGTCAACATCTTCTACACCGCGCCGACCGCGATCCGGGCGCTGATGCGCGAGGGCGACGCGCCGGTGAAGAAGCACGACCGCTCGTCGCTGCGCATCCTCGGCACGGTCGGCGAGCCGATCAATCCCGAGGCCTGGCTTTGGTACTGGCGCACGGTCGGCGACGGGAAGTGCCCGGTGGTCGATACCTGGTGGCAGACCGAGACCGGCGGCATCATGATCACCACCCTGCCCGCCGCCCACGCGATGAAGCCGGGATCGGCCGGCAGGCCGATGTTCGGCGTGGCGCCTTTATTGGTCGACAATGAGGGTCGCGAGCTCGAGGGCGCCGCCTCGGGCAATCTCTGCATCGCCCGCTCGTGGCCGGGCCAGATGCGCACGGTTTACGGCGACCACGATCGCTTCGTCTTGACCTATTTCAGCCAGTTTCCCGGCCGCTATTTCACCGGCGACGGCTGCCGTCGTGACGAAGACGGCAATTACTGGATCACCGGCCGGGTCGATGACGTGCTCAACGTCTCGGGCCATCGCCTCGGCACCGCCGAGGTCGAATCCGCCCTGGTTGCCCATCCCGCCGTCGCCGAGGCAGCGGTGGTCGGCTATCCCCACGCCATCAAGGGCCAGGGTATCTATTGCTACGTTACCCTGGTGGTCGGCGCGGAACCGGGCGAGAGCCTCGAAGCCGAGCTGCGCAAGCAGGTTCGCAGCGAGATCGGGCCGATCGCCTCGCCCGACCTCATCCATTTCACCCCGGCTCTGCCCAAGACCCGCTCGGGCAAGATCATGCGGCGGATCCTGAGGAAGATCGCCGAGAACGATTATGGCGCGCTCGGCGACACGTCGACGCTCGCCGACCCGGGCCTGGTCGGCGAGCTGATCGAGCGGCGCAGAAACCGCTAGCGAGGCGCTAGCGCAGCACCCCGCTGTTTTTCATCCGCATCGCATAGACGAGCAGGAAGATCACCACCGCCCAGATCACCGCATGCATCGCCAGCATCGGCGCGGTCCACATGTCGGCCGGCGGCGTCGTCATCGCAAAGGTGTAGAAGGTGCTGCTCGCCAGACCGAGCAGCGACAGCGCGAACGCGATCACCGCGAACCGGCTGCGCACCAGCAACAGCAGCGAACCGAGCAGCCCGCCCCACACGCCGAACGCCCAGGCTCCGTCCACCCATGCCGGGAACGTTGCCATATAATCGATATGCTCCTGGGTTACGCCCATCGCTGCCAGATAATCGGCGTCGCCCATTTGCGACATGACGTAGTCGTAGCAACCGAAGCCGTTCCACAAGGTCGCCAAGATGCCGACGATCCACAGATGCGCCGGCGCTTTCACCATGTCGTTCATATTCCCCTCCCTCTTTCTGTTGCCAATTTCGCACCGATCGCCGAGCCAGACAAGCTGCGGGTCACTCGCCGGCACCGTCGAACCGGGCTAGGATGAAGGACCAGCCGGAGGAGAAGCCATGACCGAAACGCGTTCATACGCCGCCGCGAGCGCGACCGCGCCGCTTGCGCCCTACCGGTTCGATCGGCGCGAGCCTGGGCCGGACGACGTCGAGATCGACATCCTCTATTGCGGCATCTGCCATTCTGACGTGCATTTCGTCCGCAATGATTGGGGCATCAGCCAATATCCGCTGGTGCCGGGCCACGAGATCGTCGGCCGGGTGCGCCGAACCGGCGCCGAAGCCACCCGATTTGCCGAGGGCGAGCTGGTGGGGGTCGGTTGCCTGGTCGATTCCTGCCGGGCCTGCCGCGGCTGCCGCGACGGCCTCGAGCAATATTGCGAGGGCGTTTACACCATGACCTACGGCTCGCTCGAGGCCCAGACCGGGCAGCTGACCAAGGGCGGATTTTCCGAGCGGATCGTGGTCGACAAGGATTTCGTCCTCAAGGTGCCGGAAAATCTCGACCCGGCCGGCGCCGCGCCTTTGCTGTGCGCCGGCATCACTACTTATTCGCCGCTGAAACTGCTCGGCGCGGGTGAAGGCAAGACGGTCGGCGTGGTCGGTCTCGGCGGGCTTGGCCACATGGCGATCAAGCTCGCCTCCGCGATGGGAGCGCAAGTCGTGATGTTCACGACGTCGCCCGAAAAGGGTGAGGACGCGCGCCGTCTCGGCGCCGCCGAAGTGGTGCTCTCGACCGATGCGGCGGCGATGGCGGCCCAGGCCAACCGCTTCGACATCATCCTCGACACCGTCTCGGCACCGCACGATCTGATGCCCTATCTCGGCGCGCTGCGCCGCGACGGCACCCTCGTCATGCTCGGCGCGCCGCCGGTTGCGACGCCGCATCCGCCGATTCACCCGATGCCGATGCTGTTCGGCCGCAAGCGGATGATGGGCTCGCTTATCGGCAGCCTTGCCGAAACCCAGCAGATGCTCGATTTCTGCGGACGGCACGGCATCACCGCCGAAATAGAGCTCATCCGGGCCGATGAGATCAATGACGGGTTCGAACGTATGCTGGCCGGCGAGGTCAGGTATCGCTTCGTAATCGACACAGCGACGATGCGCAGCGAGGCGGCGGCGGCGATCGCCGAATCGGCCCCGGCGCCCGCTTAGAGGGCCATCACCCCGCGTTTCGCCTCGCGGGTGCCGACGGTTTCGGCGGTCAGCCGCGCGCCGGCGCCGATCAGAGCCTCGCGGCGTTTCTGCGGCACGACGCCGAGCTGCGCCTGCTCGAACCGCAGCAGGTCGGCGATCGAGCGATGATCGAGCGCGCGCGCGACGAAAGCGGCGGTGCGCGGCCAGCGCGACGCGTCGACCTCGAAATCGGCAAAATGGGCGTTGCGGAAGAAAGTGGCGATAGCGACGTCGGCGAGGCCGAACTCGGGGAATAGCCAGCCTTCGGCCGGTAGCTGGCCTTCGAGATAATCGAGCTCTCGCGGTACGTCCTCGCGCAGCGTCTTTTCCACCCGCGCCTCGTCGCCCGGCTCGCCCCAAATCATCGGGTGCACATATTTCTGGTAGAACAGCCCCCAGATGAACACGTCGCCGAGCCTGGTATCGGCATATTCCTCGAGCCAGCGGGCGCGGGCCCGATCGGCCGGCGAGTCCGGCAGCAGCGGCCGTTGCGGATAGGCCTCGTCGAGACAGGCGCAGATCACCGTTGAGTCGCTAATCACCGTCTCCCCGTCGATCAGGACCGGGATTCGCCGCAGCGGGCTCAGCCGGGTGAATTCGTCATTGCCGTAAAACGGGCTGATCGGGTCGATCTCGTAGTCGAGGCCCTTGAGCGCGAGGCAGGCGAGCACCTTGCGGACATAGGGGCTGACATAGCTGCCGATGATCTTCACTTTTTCACTCCTGGCGGATTCGCGAAGCGTGGCGCGGGCGCCGGCTCGATATACCCTTGTTTGTCGGAAAAGACGCGGCGCGCGACGTTGTGCGGATGCGCGGGCGCTTCGGCAAGCGACAGCACCGGCGCGAAGCAGGCGTCGCTTCCTTCGAGCGTTTCGATCCAGTGCGCGCGCGGCTTGCCGGCAAAGATCCGCGCAAGTTCTTCGCGCAGTTCAGGATCGTGCTGGTTGCACAGCAAACCTGTTGTCGCCTTCAGCACGGCGAAGAAAGCCGGCTCGAGGGCGCCGATCGCGATCCACTTGCCGTCGGCGCAGCAATAGCTGTCGTAAAATGCCGCGCCGGAATCGAGCGGGTTCACGCCGCGCTCGTCGCTCCACATTCCCGCCGCGAGCAGGGACCAGGTCTGCGCGCCGATCAAAGCGGCGCCGTCGACCATCGCGCAGTCGATGACGCAGCCTTTCCCGCTTTCCCGCGCCCGCAGGATGCCGGCGAGCATTGCGAATGCCATCATCAAGCCGCCGCCGGCGAAATCGCCGACCGCGTTGACCGGCGGCGCCGGCGCCGACCCGGCCCGGCCGTAGGTGTGGAGATTGCCGGCGAGCGCGATGAAATTGATGTCGTGGCCGGCGGCGCGCGCCAACGGCCCGTCCTGGCCGAAGCCGGTGAGCCGGCCGTAGACCAGCTTTTCGTTCTCGGCGCAGAGTTCATCCGGCCCGAGGCCGAGCCGCTCCATCACGCCGGGCCGATAACCCTCGATCAGCCCGTCGGCCTCGCGCGCGAGCGCTTTGGCCTGTGCGACATCCTCGTCGTTCTTGAGATCGAGCGTGAGGATCTCGGCGCGGTTGCGGCGCAAGATGTCCTTGTCTGGCGGGATCGGCGGCTGCCAGCCGGCGCGCTCGATTCGCACCACGCGAGCGCCATGGTCGGCGAGCATCATCGCCGCGAACGGCGCCGGCGCCAGCCCGGCAAGCTCAACGATGCTGATGCCCTCGAGGACCTTCATGCGAGGGTCTCTTCGCTCGAAAAGGGGCCGCCGCGCCAGCCTGGCAGCGGCCGCTCGCCGAGCGCGATCTCGACCGCTCTAATCGCCAGCAGGCGGGTGGAATCGAGCGTCGGCAGCGGCGAGTCCTCGGGCCGCACCAGCAACGGAATCTCGGTGCACACCAGGCCCGCTGCGTCGCATCCGCGCGCCGCCATCCGCGCGATGATCTCGACATAGCGGGCACGCGATTCCTCGCTGAACAACCCCAGACACAGCTCGTCGAAGATGATGCGGTGGATGTCGGCCCGGTCGGCCTGGTCGGGGATTTCCCAGCCGATGCCGTGGCGTTGCAGCATGGCCGGATAGACCGGGCCTCCCATGGTCCACTCGGTGCCGAGGATGGCGAGCTTTCTGTATCCGCGCGCCGCCGCTTCGGACGCGACGACCTCGGCAATGTGGAGGCAGGGAATCGGAAAGCCTTCGCCTTTCGCTTCAAGGGCAACGTGAGCGCTGTTGTCGGGCAGGATGAAGAAATCGGCGCCGGCTGCTGCGAGCTTGCCCGCCCCCGCGAGGAAGATCGCGCGCAACGCTTCGTGGTCGCGCGCCGCCCACGCTTCCAGCGCGTGATGCATGGCGATGCCGGTCAGGGTGATCTCGGGATGGTTGTGCGCGCCCATCTGGCGGATGCCTTCCATCCAGGCGGTGCGATAGCACAAAGTCGCGCCCTCGGCGCTGTGGGCGAGGATGCCTATGTGAAGGGTCATAATAGGGGTTGAGCCAAGCGAGCGTTTTTTTCGGCAAATGCTTTAGCTGCTGGCATGTTGGTTGGGTAAGTTTGACCAATATCGAAATAAGGCAGCCCACGACGGACCAGAAATTCGACAACGCGCCAGGCTTCGGCGTCGCTTGCCGATGGCGCCCGAAAGTTGCTTCCCATCATGAAAGCCTTGCCACCACAGTTTGGGCAGGTCCGACGCTCAATGGGTCTAGGCAGGTTCCGGTTGCCTGAATGGTTCACCGCACGTTTGAAGACCCTTCGGCACCCAAGACAGGCAAATTTGGTCGTTTGACGCGGGTATCTGCCCACAGTTGATCACCGCGGCGCCATTCGGATCGCGCCGTCGAGCCGGACATATTCGCCGTTGAGATAGGCATTCTCGGCTATGAACAGCACCAGCCGGGCATATTCCTCCGCCTTGCCGAGCCGCTTCGGGAACGGCACCTGCGCCGCCAGCGCCTCCTTCACGTTCTGCGGCATCATCGCCACCATCGGCGTCTCGAACACGCCGGGCAGGATGGTGTTGACCCGTATGCCTTCGTTCATCAGGTCGCGGGCGATCGGTAGCGCCATCCCGAGCACGCCGGCCTTCGACGCGCTGTAGGCAGCCTGACCGATCTGGCCGTCCTGCGCGGCAACCGAGGCGGTGTTGACGATCAGACCTTTCTCGCCGTCGTCGAGCGGGTCGAGCGTCGCCATGCCGGCGGCCGAGGCGGCGAGCATCCGGAAACTGCCGATCAGGTTGATCTGGATGACCAGCTCGAACTGCGCGATCGGATAGCGCTTGATCTCGCCTGTTTCCTTGTCGCGGCCGACCGTCTTCATCGCGTTGGCGACGCCGGCGCAGTTGACGCAGATTCGCTCTTGCCCGTGCGCCGCGCGCGCCTTCGCAAAACCCGCCTCGACTGCTTCATCGGAGGTGACGTCGACCTGCGCGTACACGCCTTTGATGTCGGCCGCGACCTGCTCGCCCCGCCCGGCATCGCGGTCGAACACCGCTACTTTCACACCCTTTTCGGCCAGCGCCCGCGCGGTCGCTTCGCCGAGGCCCGAGGCCGCGCCGGTCACCACCGCGGCGATCGATGACTCGAGGTTCATGTAATTGTCTCCGGATGGGTCAGGTTCTTGCCGCCAGGCTTTCGACAATCGTCACGTTGGCGATGCCGCCGCCTTCGCACATCGTCTGCAAACCCCAGCGGCCGCCGCGGCGTTTCAGCGCATGGACCAGGGTCGCCATCAGCTTTGCGCCCGAGGCGCCGAGCGGGTGGCCGAGCGCGATCGCGCCGCCGTGAACGTTGAGCCGCTCAGGATCGGCGCCGGTTTCCCTCAGCCAGGCGAGCGGCACCGGCGCAAACGCCTCGTTGACCTCGTAGAGATCCATGTCGCCGATGCTGAGTCCGGCGCGGTCGAGCGCTTTCCTGGTCGCCGGGATCGGCTCCTCGAGCATGATCACCGGGTCGCCGGCGGTGACGGTGAGCTGGTGGATGCGCGCCAGAGGCGCCAGGCCGTGCGCCGCGATCGCCGCCTCGCTGGCGACCAGCACGCCGCTGGCGCCGTCGCAAATCTGGCTGGCATTGGCGGCGCTGATCTTGCCGCCTTCGCGCAGCGGCTTCACCGCCGCGATTCCCTCGAGGCTGGCGTCGAAACGGATGCCTTCGTCGCGATCGTGAACGCTGCCGCCGGCCCCGGGCTCCGCCTGCCCCGGACCGCGATCCGGGGATCCGGGATTGACCGGCACCGCGACGATCTCGTCGGCGAACGCGCCCTGCTCGGTTGCCCGCGCCGCCTTGCGATGGCTTTCGAGCGCGAACGCGTCGAGCTCCTCGCGGCGGAACTGGTATTTCTCGGCCATCATCTCGGCGCCGACGAACTGGCTGAACATCGCGACGCCGAAGCGCTGCTGGATGCTTGGCGGGAACGGGCCGCTGCCGATCCCGGCCTGCATGGCCAGCTTCACCGGCAGCCCCATCGGCACCCGCGTCATCGATTCGACGCCGGCCGCGATCACCAGGTCCTGGGTGCCGCTCATCACCGCCTGGGCGGCGAAATGGATCGATTGCTGCGACGAGCCGCACTGGCGGTCGATCGTCACCGCCGGCACGCTCTGCGGCAGCTTGCTCGCCAGCACCGCGTTGCGGCCGACGTGGAAAGCCTGCTCGCCGGCCTGGCCGACGCAGCCCATGATGACATCGTCGATCGCCGCCGGGTCGACGCCGCTGCGGTCGACCAGGGCGTTCAGCACCTGCGCCGCGAGGTCGGCCGGATGCCAATCCTTGAGCGCGCCGTCCTTGCGGCCGCCGGCGGTGCGGACCGCATCGACGATATAGGCTTCGGCCATCGCCATCGGCTTTAGCCGCCGCCGCCAATGGCTGGAAGGGTGACGCCCGGCGCTTTATGACGAGGGCCATGGCCGGCAATCCGTTCACCGATCATCCGCGCGAGGTCGGCGAAAGCTATTTCAGCCACATGCGCGAAGCCGCCGGTGTCGGCCTGACGATGGCCGGCGGCGCCATCGCCTGCTTCGTCCACGCAGTTCTTCCGTTCCTGTTCGTGCGCACCGGCAGCCGGACCATCGAGCGGCTGCACGAGAGGGTTAGCCAACGGGCGCGGCAGGATGAGACCTAGCGCCTGCATCGCTCTCATCATTGCTTGCGCATGCCTTACACCGTCCATGACGCCGCCCATTCGCGTTATCGTGGGTCTTGATGGCACGACCTGTTATGTCCGCCTTGGTGGCGAGACTTTTAGACTAACAAGTGACGACGACAGCCTGCTGTTGATGCGCTTCCGTGAACTTCGGGCCACTCACGACAAGCTTCATCTAATGGGTGAAGGGATCAACCCGCCATATAGATGCATCGGAAGAGCGATTTATGACGCTCAGTTGGTGGGCTTTGGGAGTATTCATTTTCTTCCCAAGCCGGCGGAATAATCAAAAGCGAATAGTGACGCCGACGGCCGCGATGCCACGCTCGCGCGGCCGCGTTGCGGGGCGCTCGCGCTCGACATTGCTGCGCCGCCGCGCCGGCTCGGGGATGACGAAGCTGCCGACGCCGATATCGAGGTTGGGACGCAGCGGCACCGTGACCGACACGCCGGCGCGCGCCGGCGTGCGTGGAAACCGCAGATCGCCCTCGGTCAGCCGGTGGCGGTTGGTGGCGGCGGGCGTTTCGGCAGAGATGAGGGTTGGCAGGTTCTGGGCCGTGGCTGGGGCCGCCGGCAAACCGGCCAGGAGCATCCCAGCAATGGGTCGAGCCAGCCGCATGGCGCGCCCTTCCCGAAAAATCCGTCCCTGCCCATCAAGCGTCTCGGGTCGCTCGATGTTCCTCATTTGTTACTGGATGGTCACGACCCCGGCAAGCCCAGCCGCCAGCGATCGGCGATCACCGCCTGCGCCGCATTGTGGCCGGGCGCGCCGGTAACGCCGCCGCCGGGATGCGCGCCCGATCCGCACAGATAGAGACCGTTGAGTGGCATCCGGTAATCGGCATGGCCGAGCAGCGGCCGCGCCGAGAACAGCTGCGACAGGGTCATCTTGCCGTGGAAGATGTCGCAGCCGACCAGGCCGAAGCGTCGCTCGAGATCGAGCGGCGACAGCGCCGTCCGGCCGACGACGCTGGCGGCGAAGCCGGGTGCGAAACGGTCGACATGGGCGATGATCGCATCGGTCGCCTCATCGCGCCGCGCGTCCCAGCCGCCTTCGATCTGGTAGGGAAAATGCTGGCAGAACAGGCTGGCGACGTGCGCGCCGGCGGGGGCGAGGCTATCGTCGAGCGTCGACGGAATCAGGATCTCGACGATCGGTGCGCGCGACCAGCCCCCGGTGCGCGCCGACAGCCAGGCCTGGTCCATGTAACCGAGCGACGGGCCGATGATAATGCCCGCGGTAAGATGATCGCCGGGATCGGGAAAAGATGTGAAGCGCGGCAGCTGCGATAGCGCGACGTTGATCCGGAACGTGGCGGATTCGCAGGCCCAGCCGGCCATGCGCTGTGCGATTTCCGGTTCGACCGCGTCGGCCGGCAGCAGCCGTTCGAACAGCAGGCGCGGATTGACTCCGGCGACCACCGCCCGCGTCGTCCACGCCCGCCCCTTGGCGACCGCGCCGACCGCTTCTTGCCGCTCGACGAGGATTTCCTCGACCGGCGCGTCGAGGACGATGTCGACTCCCTCTTCCTGGCAGGCCCTCGCCATCGCCTGGGTAATCGCGCCCATGCCGCCGATCGCGTGGCCCCAGGCGCCGGCAACCCCGGCCGCCTCGCCGAACACGTGGTGGAGCAGCACGTAAGCGGAGCCCGGCGCATAGGGGCTGGCATAATGGCCGACGACCGCGTCGAACCCGAACAGCGCCTGGACCAGCTCGTGGCTGAAATAGCGCTCGAGGATCTCAGCCGCCGAGCGGGTGAAGAAATCAAGCAGATGACGCTGCTCCTCCAGCTCGAGCCCGGCAACGCCGGCGCCGAGCTTCATCGCCGCCACCAGGTCCCTGATGCCGCCGCCGGCATTGGGCGGCGCGCGCAGGATCCACTGCCGCAGCAATTTCACAACCGATTGCAAAGCTGCGGCATAAGCCTCGTAATTCTCGGCATCGGCCGGGCTGTGGCGGGCGATCTCGCGGCGAGTGAGACCGTTGCGGCCGGCAAGCAAATAATCGCCGCCTTCCGTCGGCAGGAAATTGTCGATCTTGCGCAGCACCACTTCGAGGCCGCGCTGGTAGAGGCGCATGTCCTCGATGATTTTCGGGTTGAGCAGGCTGACCGTGTAGGCGGCGGTCGAATTCCTGAAGCCGGGATGAAATTCCTCGGTGACGGCGGCGCCGCCGGCGATCCCGCGCGCCTCGAGGATGGTGACGCGATAGCCGGCACTGGCGAGATAATGAGCGCAGACCAGCCCATTGTGGCCGGCGCCGATGATCAGCACGTCGCAATCGGGTTCGGCCATGCCTGAGGCTATAGGAAGGGCGGCGATGGCCCGCCAGCCGGACGCAGTCTCTCAGGCGGCGTCGCGCGCTTTCTCGTCCTGCGTGGCGATCAGCCTCGCGACCCCGGCGACGTCGACCGGCTCGCTGAACAGATAGCCCTGCACCGACGAACAGCCCTGTTGCTTGAGCTCGGCCAATTGCTCGGGCTTCTCCACGCCTTCCGCGGTCGTCTCCATGCCGAGCGCGTGGGCAAGGCTGGTGATCGCATGGACGATGGCGCTCGAGCCGGAGCGGCTGAGCAGTTGCTCGATGAACGAGCGGTCGATCTTGATCTTGTCGAACGGGAAGTTCTGCAGATAGCTGAGACTCGAAAAGCCGGTGCCGAAATCGTCGAGTGCGATGCGGATGCCGAGCCCGCGTAACGCATGCAGCACCTTCAGGGTCGCCTCGCTGCTCTCGAGGAACACCGATTCGGTGATCTCGACCTCGAGCCGCCTGGGATCGAGTCCGCTCGCGCCAAGCGCCTGCACCAGCATTTCCGCCAGCCCGCTCTTACCGAACTGGACCGATGAGATGTTGACCGCGACGCGAATGTCGTCGGGCCAGGTCGCCGCCTGGCGGCAGGCCTCCTGCGCCACCCAGGCGCCGATCGGCACGATCAGCCCGGTTTCCTCGGCGAGCGGGATGAACTGATCGGGCGCCACCAGCCCGCGCGCGGGATGATTCCAGCGGATCAGCGCCTCGAACGCGTTGATGCGGTTGGTTTCAAGGTCGTAGAGCGGCTGGAAATAGAGCTCGAACTGACCCTCGGCGACGGCGCGCTTGAGGTCGGTCTCGAGCCGGCGGCGTTCCTGCACGCGCGCATTCATGCCGGTCTCGAAGTAGCGGAAGGTGCCCTTCCCTTCCTCCTTGCCGCGATACAGAGCGAGATCGGCGTGCTTGAGCAGGGTATCGGGATCGCTGCCGTCGCCGGGCGAGATGGCGATGCCGATGCTGGCGCCGATGCCGAGCTCGTGGCCGTCGATGCGGAACGGCTCGGCCATCGCCGCGACCAGCCGCTCGGCGACCGCACCGGCCGCCTCATGACCCTCGCCACGCGACAGGATGATGATGAACTCGTCGCCGCCGAGCCGTGCCACCAGCGAATCGCGAACATTCGTGCCGAGCCGGCCCGCGACCGCGCGCAGCAATTCGTCGCCCACCGGGTGGCCGAGCGTGTCGTTGACCGCCTTGAAGTTGTCGAGATCGACGCAGAGCAAGGCGAGCCGGCTCTGACGTCGTGACGACTGTTTCAGCTCGAGCTCGAGATGCTGGCGGAAGAACGCGCGATTGGGCAGCCCGGTCAGGCTGTCGTTGAATGCCAGCTGGGTGATCCTTTTTTCACGCTCGGCGATCCCTGCCGCCATGCGGTTGAAGCTCTGCGCCAGCCGGCCGATCTCGTCGCGAGTCTCCACCTGCACCGCGACATTTTCACCTTGCTCCATGCGCTGCGCCGCCTGCTCGAGCATCAGGATCGGCCTGGTGAGGCTGAGCGACAGCCGCCACGAGCCGAACATCACCAGCACCAGCCCGACCAGGCCGGTCAGCCCCATCGCAATCTGCAGCGGCTGGTAGGCGGCCATCGCCAGCGATAATTGATAGCAAAGCAACAGAGACGCAGGCTGGTCGCGGTCGAGGCTCTGCAGCGGCCGCGCCAGCGCGATCGCCGTGCCGTGCGGACCGTCGAGCCGGGCAGGTTCCGAGCCTCCGCGATGCGCCTGAATGAACCGATCGATCGCACGGTCTTCGGCCGAGCCGTTGCCCCACGCGCCGGAGCGATTGCGCTGCAGTACGCGGGCCTCGATCGGAATCGCCGACAGCGATTCGAGCCCGCGCATCTCGGCCGCGCCGAGCTCGGTGGCGAACACCACCCAGCCGAGCAGGCTCGGCGCCATGATCGGCGCCGCGACCACCTGGTGCGAGACGCCGCCGAGCTTGGCAACGCCGCCCGTCTCGCCACGGTCGAGCGCCGGCCACAAGGCGGCAGCATCGCGCCGGACGCGCGGGTTGGCGGCACCAAGGATGCTGCCGTCGACGTTGAGGATGAACGCTACTCTAAGGCCGAGTCGCGCCCGCAGATTGTCGAGCGCCGACCCCGCGGTCTGCGGATCGCCGGTGGCGACCGCCTCGCGGAAACCGAAATCGCGCGACAGCACGCCAGCGGCATTTTCCAGCTCGCGCGCGCGTATCTCCCACAGCCGGTCGAACACGGTCGAGCTCGACAACAGCTCGTTTCGCACCTGCCGCTCGGCGGTGCTGCTGACGACGATCCACAGTGTCACCGCCACCAACCCAAGCGCGAGCGCGAACAGGCCCGCATAAAGCGACGCCAGGCGGGTGCGGATATGGTGGAACATCGGCGGTTCAGTAGTTGCTTGCCGGCCGCGGCGCCGGCCGGAGGTCGACATTGACCGCCTGCGCCAGGCGGCCGCCGCGCGGCGAGGTCCAGTGATATTCGGTGCGGTTGCCGGGCGCCCGCAGCCAGGGATGCCAAACGCGCGCAATCAGCGGGCCCGGCGGCACGCCGTCGATCACAACGCGCCCCTGGCCGTCGGTTTTCGCCGCCAGCGCCGTATCGGAAACGTGGATGAACGCGATCATGCCGTCATGGATGTTGCAGCCGATCGGGACGATTCCGGGCCGGTCGAACGAAACGCTGCGCGACTGCTCGCGCGCGAACAGCCGCAGGTCGAACCGTCGCACCGGCGAGAAGGAATAAACGTGATGGCGGACATCGTCATAATTGGGAAAGGCGACCTGCGCGCCGGCCGGCACGACCAGCACGAACGGGTTGAAGGCGAGGTCGCGCTGGGCGATCTGGAAGCTGGGCCGCCCGCTTGCAAGCGGCGCCGCCCGGCCGCCGGGATAGAGGGTGACGACCGCGTTGGGCACCGGCGCGCCGCGGATGGTGCGCACTTCTACCGCCAGGCTCGAGGCGAGAGCCGGCGACGCGTTGAACAGCAGCAGCGACAGCAGCAAGCGACGCATGGCCGCGTCTTGCACCGGCGATGGTGAAAAAGGCGTTAGCTTAATGGGGGTTACAACACCAACCGCAGGGCCGCCTGGACGACAGTCTGCGATTGTTCGGGGGCAAGACCGATGCGCGCGCGGCTGCCGCGCTCGCTGTCGATGTGCAGGCCCTCGACCAGCAGGGAGAGTTGCGGGGTTAGCGGGATTTCGGCGGCGGCGGCCAGAGCCCAGCCCTGCTCGCTTTCGGCCGGGTCCATGCGTCTGCCGCTTTCATCGGTGTCGAACAGGTCGAGCCGGCCGCTGAAGGTTACTGGCCCCGCGTCGTGGGTCAGCCGCACGTACGCGGAGCGGAAATCGGTTTCGACCCAGTCCACGCCGTTCAACGCGAAGCCCATTCTTGTGTCGCCGATAAGCCCCTGCGCGATGATTCGGGTGTTTTCGCCGAGATCGAGCCGCGCGCCGAGCGACACGAACTCGGTGTCCCAGCCCCATTGCAGTTCGTCGTTCACCGCCTCGGGATCGCCGCGATTGGCGTAATAGAAGGCTTCGAGGCTGATTGGACCGGCTCCCTGCAGCGCCAGCCGGCCGTAGAAACCGGGGCGGCTATCGAGCTCGATCGTCGGCCGCGTCCGCGGCGCCTGGGCGAACCGCATGAAGCCCCTGAGCGGCGGCAGCCGCTGGCGGCTGAACACGGTCGTCACCTGGTCGTGCAGTGCCCAGCCGCGGAACGACAGCAGGGTCGCGGCGGTATCGTTGAAGCCGAACAGCCCGATGGTGGCGGCAAGCGAGGGACCGCCGAGATCGTGCACCGCCGAAGCTTCGAGCCCGACCACTTTGACCTCCTCGCCGATCCAGCTGCTGATCGCCGAGGGCGTCAGCATGTGGCGCACGCTCCAGGCCTCGCCTTCATGTTCCATCGACACCGGCGGCCAGAACAGGCCGGCACGGGCCGCGAAGCGGGTGGCACTGCGCGGCACCGGTCGCCAGCGCAGATAGGCTTCGGTCACGTCGACCGGCTGGTCCTGGCCGTGCTGGGCGGCGATCGCGAGGTGGCCATCGACGTTCCAGGCGATGCTCGGCCGCCAGATGAGCTGGGCATTGGCGAGCGCCGGCTCGAAATCGAAGTCGCCGTCCCTCGATCCGAATCGCCCCTTGCCGAAGCCACCGTCGAGCCAGCTGCGCTCGCCGTCGGCACCGGCCACGCGCAGGTCGAGGATGGCTGAAAAGCCCTCGGGCAGGTCGATCTGCGGCAGCGCGGCGGCCGGTTGCGCGAAGGCGAACGCCGCCACCGCGACGGCCGTTCGCAGCACCGCTTTCACACATACCCCCGCCATCATTGGCAAACCATGGCGCCAACAGGGTTAATTTCGGGTTCGCTATGCGACGAAACAGTCTAGCGCATCAGCACCAGTTCTTCCGACATGGTCGGGTGCAAGGCGATGGTTTCGTCGAACTCGCGCTTGGTCAGGCCGGCTTTCACCGCGATCGCCGCCGCCTGCAATATTTCGGGCGCGTCGGGTCCGATCATGTGCAGCCCGATCACCTGTTCGGTGCCCGCGTCGACCAGCAATTTGTAGAGCGCGCGCTCGTTGCGTCCGGCGAGTACGTTCTTCATCGGCCGGAAATCCGAGACATAGGCCTTGTAGCCGCCGATCCGGTCGCGCGCCTGCGCCTCGGTCATGCCGACGCCGGCGATCGGCGGATGGCTGAATACCGCCGACGGAATATGGGCATAGTCGACCCGGGTCGGCGTGCCGCCGAACACGGTTTCGGCAAAGGCATGGCCCTCGCGGATCGCTACCGGCGTCAGCTGAACCCGGTCGGTGACATCGCCAATCGCGTAGAGGCTCGGCACCGTCGAGCGATTGTCCTCGTCGACCTTGACCTCGCCCCTTGCCCCTAGCTCCACTCCGGCCTTGTCGAGGCCGAGGCCGGCGGTGTTGGGGGCGCGTCCGACCGCCCACAGCAGCAGGTCGGCATCGAGCGGGTCGTGGCCGTCCAACTGGATCGTCAGCTTGCCCCCTTTCGCCTTGTCGATCCGTTCGAACGGCGCATTGAAGCGGAATTCAATACCCTTCATCATCGAGATGGTGAGCAGCCGGTCGCGAATCTGCTCGTCATAGTGGCGCAGGATCTTGTCGCTGCGATTGACCAGGGTGACGTGGCAGCTGAACTGGTGAAAGATTCCGGCGAACTCGTTGGCGATGTAGCCGCCGCCGGCAATGACCACCCGCTTCGGCATCTTCTCGAGATGGAAGACTTCGTTCGAGGTGATGCCGTGCTTCGCGCCGGGCAGCTTCGGCACCACCGGATGGGCGCCGGTGGCGATCAGGATAGTGCCCGCGCTGAGCTTCGTGCCGTCGGCGAGCGCGACCTGGTTCGGGCCGGTGAGCGTCGCGCGCTGGGGAAGGATGTCGACCGCGTGATTCTGCAGGATCTCGGTATAGATTCCCTCGAGCCGCTCGACCTCGCCGAGTACATTGTCGCGTAGCTTCGGCCAGTCGAAACTGCATTCGCCCACGTCCCAGCCGAAGCGGCGCGCGTCCTGCAGATCCTCGGCGAAATGAGCGCCGTAGACGAGCAGCTTCTTGGGCACGCAGCCGCGGATCACGCAGGTGCCGCCGACGCGATATTCTTCGGCGATCGCCACCCGCGCCCCGTGCGAGGCGGCAACGCGCGCGGCGCGCACGCCGCCCGAGCCGGCCCCGATCACGATCAAATCATAATCCCGCGCCTTGGCCATGTTTTTCCTCGTCCGGTCAGGCCTGGCCGAACGCGCGGGCCGCGAGCGCGCGGGTCGACGGATCGGCCTCGATCCCTTCGCCGCTGTCCAGCCTTTTCGCCATCGCCTTGCCGAGCTCGACTCCGAACTGGTCGAACGGATTGATGCCGAGCAGCACCGCATTGCTGAAGGTGCGGTGCTCGTAAAAGGCGATCAGCGCGCCCAGCGAATAGGGGTCGAGCCGATCCAGCAGGATCGTCGTCGAGGGCCGGTCGCCCGGATAGGCGTGGTGCGGATCGAGGCTCTGCTGGCCGGTCATCAGCGCCGCACCCTGGGCGAAGGCGTTGAGCAGCAGCTGCCGATGATGCTCGGGGGCGAGGTCGTGGCCGGGCTCGACCGCGGCGACAAATTCGACCGGCACGAGATGGCTGCCCTGGTGGAGCATTTGAAGCACCGCGTGCTGCGCGTCGGTACCGGTGCCGCCCCAGACGATCGCGCCGGTGTCGCGGTGCGCCGGCTTGCCGTCGGTGCGCGCGCTCTTGCCGTTCGATTCCATCTCGAGCTGCTGCAGATAAGGGACGAGCAGCCGCAGCCTCTCGTCATAGGCGAACACCGCCCGCGTCTGGGCGCCGCGGAGATTGGCGTAGAGCCGGTCGGCGAACGCGGCGAGCAACGGTGCGTTCTGCGGCCAGGGGGTTAGCCGGAAATGCCGGTCGATTGCCGCCGCGCCCTCGAGCAGGCTCTCGAACGCGTCCCAGCCGAGTGCGAGCGCGGCCGGAAAGCCGATCGACGACCACAAGGAGTAACGGCCGCCGATGCTCTCGGCGAAGGGCAGGATGCGGGTCTCGTCGACGCCCCACTCGATCGCCTTTTCGGGCGACGCGGTGAGCGCGATGGCGCGACCATAGGGATCGATCACCCCTTTTTCGGCCATCCACGCGACCGCCGAGGCGGCGTTGAGCAGCGTCTCGCTGGTGGTGAAGGTCTTGGAGGCAATGACCAGCAGGGTCGCATGCGGATCGAAGCGGCGCAGCGCGTCGGCGAGCGCGACGCCATCGACGTTGGAAACCACCGCCACCTCGTAGCGCCCGGTGCTGCGGCCGAGCGCGTCGATCGCCATTTTCGGGCCGAGCGCCGAGCCGCCGATGCCGATATGGAGGATATGGCGGACGCCGCCCAGCGCGCCCGCCTCGATCGCGTCGATGAGGGTGCGCATGCGGGCGTGGAGCGCGCGAGCGCGGGCGACGCTTTCCGGAGCGCCCTCGCCGCGCTCGGCGCCATGCTCGGCGGCGCGGCCCTCGGTGGCGTTGACGGTTTCGCCGGCAAACATCGCATCGCGGTGCTCGGCGAGGCCGGCAGCGTCGGCGAGCGCGGCGAACGCCTCGATCAGTTTGGCGTAAAGATGCGTCTTGGAGAAATCGAAGCGGAGCCCGGCCTGCTCGACAATCAGCCGCGACAGTCGCTCGGGATCGGCGTCGAACAGATCGATGAGGCGCGTCCCGCTATCGGCCGCGGCAACCGCTTTCCAGGCCTGCTCGGTCGACCGTGGTTTCGCCATGAGGCCTCTTAGGAAGCGCGAACCGCCCTGCCTAGCTTTGCCAATAGGGCCCGGCCCTCGCCTTGACCCTGCCGGGCCCCCAAGCGAAAGCGCGCGGCGATGAGCGACGAACCCCTCGCCGACGCGCCCGAGCCGCCCGCCGAAAAGAAGGAGAGTTGGTGGGAGACGATCCGCTTCTTCCTGCTGCTGTTCCTGGCGGCAGTGGCGATCCGCAGCCTGCTGTTCGCCCCGTTCAGCATCCCGTCGGGATCGATGCTGCCGAACCTGATGATCGGTGATTATCTGTTCGTCGCCAAATGGCCGTACGGTTTCTCGCGCTTCTCCTTTCCCTTCGGTATCGCCAGGTTCGGCGGTCGGGTGTTCGAGCG
This sequence comes from Sphingosinicella sp., assembly GCA_052386895.1. Taxonomy (GTDB): domain Bacteria; phylum Pseudomonadota; class Alphaproteobacteria; order Sphingomonadales; family Sphingomonadaceae; genus Allosphingosinicella. The sequence continues at coordinate 42,606 of JBQTJR010000006.1, read as the reverse complement.
GCTGCCCGAGCGCGGCGACGTCGTCGTGTTCCGCTTCCCCGGTGACGGCGACAGCGAGGATTTCGTCAAGCGCGTGATCGGCCTTCCCGGTGACACGATTGCCATTCGCGACGGCGCGATCGTCCTCAACGGCGCGGTGGTGCGGCGCCAGCGCATCGCCGATTATGCGATGCCGATGAGCCCCAACAGCCCGTGCCGCATCGTCGGCAACGATCCGGACGCCGGCGAGCGTGGCGATGCGCCGGGAACCTGCTTCTATCCGCGCTATCGCGAGACGCTGCCGGGCGGACGCAGCTACGAAGTGCTCGACCAGGGCGAGACGATCCTCGACAATCGCGCGCCGATCGTCGTGCCCGATGGCCAGCTGTTCGTCATGGGCGACAATCGCGACGACAGCGCCGACAGCCGGGTGCCGCCGCCGGCGCGGGGCATCGGGCTGCTGCCGGCCGAAAACCTGCTCGGCCGCGCGTCGATGGCCTTCTGGTCGACCGACGGCTCGGCCGAATGGCTGCTGCCCTGGACCTGGCTCAGCGCCGCGCGCTGGCAGCGGATCGGCCAGACCTGGTGAGCAAGGACTCGCTTGGCGCGTGGGTCGAGCAGGCCACTGGCCATCGCCCGCGCGATGCGTCGCTGTTCGAGCTGGCGCTGACCCATGCCAGCAAGAGCGGCGACAATTACGAGCGGCTGGAATTTTTGGGGGACCGGGTGCTCGGGCTGGCGGTGGCGACGCGCCTGTTCAACACCTTCCCGGACGAGCCGGAAGGCCGGCTATCGCGACGCTTCGCCATCCTGGTGTCGCGGCCGGTGTGCGGCGAGGTCGGCCGCGAGATCGGCCTGCCGGCGCAGATGCGGCTGGGCAAGCAGGCGCGCGAGGATGGCGCTCAGGAAAGCGACAATGTCATCGGCAATGCGGTCGAGGCGCTGATCGGCGCAATCTTCCTCGACGGCGGTTATGAGGCCGCCGAGCGCGTCGTGGTGAGGCTGTGGGAGCAAAGGGTCGATCAGCTCGAGCGCGCGCCGCTGCACCCCAAGTCGGCGCTGCAGGAATGGGCGGCGGCGAACCGCAAGCGGTTGCCGGACTATCGCATCGTCGGCCGTTCCGGACCCGATCATGCGCCGAGCTTCAAGGTCGAAGTGGCGATCCGCGGCGCCGGCCAGGCGCAGGGCGAAGGCACGACGCGGGCGGAAGCCGAGGCGGCCGCTGCCGAGGCCCTGCTCAAGCAGATCGGATGACGACCCGCTGCGGCTATGTCGCGGTGGTCGGCGCGCCCAATGCCGGCAAGTCCACCCTGGTCAACGCGCTGGTCGGGCAGAAGGTGGCGATCGTCACCCCCAAGGCGCAGACGACGCGGGCGCGAATGCTCGGCATCGCGCTGCACGGCGACACCCAGCTCGTCCTGGTCGACACGCCGGGTATCTTCGCTCCGCGCCGCCGGCTCGACCGGGCGATGGTCGCTGCCGCCTGGGAAGGCGCGAGCGAGGCCGATCTGGTCGTGCTAGTCGTCGATGCGGCGAAGGCGCTGCGCGCCGACGTCGCCGATCTCGCGAGCCAGCTCGGCGAGCGTAAGACACCGCAATGGCTGGCCCTCAACAAGACCGACCTCGCCGCCAAGCCGACGCTGCTGACGCTGGCCGACCAACTCAACCAGCGTACCGGGTTCGAGCGCACCTTCATGATCTCGGCCGCAACCGGTGACGGGGTCGGCGAACTGAAGGCAGCAATGGCCGCGCGAATGCCGGAAGGGCCGTGGCTGTTTCCCGCAGACGAGGTTTCCGACGCCAATGACCGGCGGCTGGCGGCGGAACTGACGCGTGAGCAGCTGTACCGCCAGCTTCGCGCCGAGCTGCCCTACGACGCGGCGGTAGCGACCGAGACGTTCGAGGAACGCAAGGACGGCTCGGTCATGATCCGCCAGCAGATCCTGGTCGCCCGCGACAGCCAGAAAGCGATCGTGCTTGGCAAGGGGGGAACCCGCATCAAGGCGCTCGGCGAGGCCGCGCGTGTGGAGATTGCCGCCGCGCTCGGGCGCAAGGTGCACCTGTTTCTGCACGTCAAGGTCGATCCGAAATGGCAGGAAGACCGCGGCCTCTATCGCGAAATCGGGCTCGACTGGACGGAGTGAAGGCAGGAACCCGCGACCGTTGACAACGTTTCCGCGACGCAATCAAAAGACATCGAGAGCAAGGGAGCCATTCATGCGCATGCTGTCATTCGCTGGTGTTACCGCCGTCGCGCTCGTCGCGGCGCCGGCCCACGCCCAAAGCGTGTTTGTCACAACGCTCGCCGGTGGGAGCGAAAACCCGCCGGCCGCTTCGCCGGGCACCGGGGTCGCGCTCGTCGTGCTCGACGCCAATAACCAGACGATGACGGTGCGGACCACTTTTTCCCAGCTGACCACGCCGACCACCGATGCCCATATCCATTGCTGCGTCCCGCCCACCGCCAACGCCGGCGTCGCGGTCGGCTTCCGGCCAGCCGGATTCCCCCTCGGAGTCACCTCAGGCCAGTTCAGCGCGAACTTCGATCTCAATGCGCTGGCGACCTACAATCCGCCGTTCGTCGCGGCCAATGGCGGCACCGCTGCCTCGGCGCGCACGGCCTTGCTCGCCGGGATGCAGAATGGCCTTTCCTATGTGAACATCCACAGCAGCGCCTTTCCGGGCGGCGAGATTCGCGGCCAGCTGCTCACCGGCAGGAGCCTGACTGCCGAGGCCTACACATTGTTGCCCGAAGCGGCGCTGCAGACCACCGAGTTCCAGGATGTCACCGTGCGCCGTTATCTGCGCTCTGTCCGCGGCGGCGATCAGGGCTTCGACGGCCGCTCGGCCCTCGTTGGCGATGGCCGGATGGACTGTTCCTGGTCGGCAGCTTCCGCTCCGGCGAATTCACCGAGCGCACCGGCAGGCCGGCGGTCGAACTCGCCTCGACGGGCTTCGCCGGCGGCATCGATTTTCGGCTGGGGCCGTCGTCCCTGATCGGCCTGATCGGCGGCATCGATTCGACCGATGCGCAGCTGTCGCCGGGCAGCGGCGACAGCGGGATCGAGAGCTGGTTCGCCGGCGCGTACGGCTCGTTTGCGGTCGGCCCCGCCTTTGTCGACCTCGTCGCCTCCTACACGGATTCGGATTACGAGCTGGTGCGCGGCATTGCCGTTGGCCCGTTCGTCGCACAGAGCGCTGCCGAGACCGCGAGCCAGCAGTGGATGCTCGGCGGCACCGTCGGGTTCCGCCTGCAGGCCTCCAGCCTCGACATCGAACCCTATGCAGGCCTGCGCTACATCGATCTCGACCTCGACGGCTTCGTCGAAACCGGCAACATCGCCGGGCTCACCATCGGCGATGCAGACATCGAGTCGCTGCAGTCGATTGTCGGCGTCAGCGCGGAGGTTGCGCTGCCGATTGGCGGCGTCGACGTTCGGCCTTCGCTGCGGGCCGAGTGGCGCCACGAGTTCAGCAACGATGAGTCGCGCCTCATTGCCGGCTCGTTCGGCGGCGTCGGCGCCTTCAATTTCGCGACCGTCCCGCTCTCCGACGACCACTTTGTGCTGGGTGCCGGGCTGTCGGTCGGCGGCGGTCCGGTCACGATGGTGTTGGACTATAACGGCCAGCTATCGGGCGGCTACGACATCCACGCGTTCACCGGCGGCGTGCGGATCAGGTTCTGATCGAGGCCAGCAACCCATCGGCCCACGCCGGCACCAGCTCGCTGGCGCGGCCGATGCGGCTGTCGTGGAACAGCATGCTTCCAAGGCTCGGCTCGAGGTTCATCTCGAGCGTCTGCGCACCGCAATAAAGCGCGGTCTGGATGAAGCCGGCGGCGGGATAGACGGCGCCCGACGTGCCGATCGAGACGAACAGGTCGCAGTCCATCAGCGCCCGGTCAATCCGCTCCATCTGGTAGGGCATCTCGCCGAACCAGACGATGTCGGGGCGAAGCCGGCCGGCGGCGCCGCAAGCTGAACAGGCCGGATGGTCGCCGAGCGTCGCTGGCGAAGGAACCCGCGCATCGCAGGCCAGGCACCAGGCCGAAGTCACCTCGCCGTGCATGTGCAGCACGCGCTGCGCGCCGGCGCGCTCGTGGAGGTCGTCGACATTCTGGGTAACGATCAGCAGCTCGCCCGGCCATTCTGCGTCGAGTCGCGCGAGCGCTTCGTGCGCCGCGTTGGGCTCGACCTCGCGGAGCCGCGCACGCCGCGCATCGTAGAAGGCGTGGACCAAAGCGGGATCGCGCGCGAAGGCCTGCGGCGTGGCGACGTCCTCGACGCGATGCCCCTCCCAAAGTCCATCGGGCCCACGAAACGTCGCCAGCCCGCTCTCGGCGGAAATGCCGGCGCCGGTGAGGACGACGAGGTTGCTGATGTCCCGCATCGCCTCCTCGCCTAGTCGATGCATCTACCCAGGTGAAACCCGCTCTTAAGCGCTCCGGGACTAGAGCCGCCCGATGGCCACCCAGGCTCTCGAACCGCCGCGGCGCGAGCCGCTGCTGAGCTGGTCGCGCGTCAGCCGGCTGGCGCTGCCGGCAACCGTGCTCGTCACCCTGCTGTTCGAGCTGGCGCTGGCCGAGCGCAAATACGCCATTTTCGGCGGCGGCTTCGGCCAGCCGCGCACGCTCGATGCGCCGCTCGAAACCGGCCTGTTTCTCGCCGGCTTGATCGCCTGCCAGATTGTCTTGTTAGCGCTCATTCATCGGCTGCTGCGCCGGCTTCACGGCCGCCACACCAACACCCCGCTGTTCACGCTCAATTTCCTCTGCCTCGGCGGCGGCTTCATGCTCGCGGCGATCACCGCCAAGTACCAGGCGTTGGCTTATTTCAGCGACGCGATGAGCTTCCAGATCGTCCGCAATCTCGGCGGCGGCAGCCTGTCGCAGGCTTTGCTCTACTCCTTGAGCGACGCCGGCTTGATGCTGATCGCGCTCGGCGGATTCCTGTTGCTCTACGCCGGCGCGCTGTTGGTGCTGAAAAGGCGATGGCGCGAAAGTCAGTGCGCGCCGGCTGCCATGTCGGGGCGCACCTTCGTCGCTTTGGCTGTTGCGCTGCCGATCCTGCTGCTCGCCGCAAGCCGCCACGACGACGTGCGGCCCGCGCTCGCCCGCTTCCTCACGCCCGCCGCGTTCACCTTCGCGCTCCACCAGCTCAGCGACGTCGATCGCGACGGCTGGAGCCTCTATTCCTGGCCCGTCGATCGCCACCCGTTCGATGCTTCGCGCCACCCTTATGCGCTCGACGTGCCGGGCAACGGCGTCGACGAGGACGGTTTCGGCGGCGATCTGCAGCTCGAGCCCCAGACGCCTGCCGCGCCCACGCGAATCGAGGGCCGCAGGCGCCACGTCATCCTGATCGTGCTCGAAAGCACCCGTGCCGACCTGCTCGGCCGGCGCATCGATGGCCGGCTAGTGGCGCCGGCGTTGGAAGCGCTCGCCGCGCAAGGCAGCGTCGCCCGCGAGGCCTATTCCCATGTTGGCTTCACCACTCAGTCGCTGCGCAGCCTGTTCACCGGCCGGCTCGATCCCGCGCCGGGCGCGCGTTCGCTGGTCCACGATTTCCTCGCCAACAATTATCGCGTCGCCACCTTTTCCGGCCAGGCGGAGGATTTCGGCGGTGTCGCGGCGGGCGTCGGCCTCAGGCGCGGCCTCTTCGTCGATGCTTCGACGCTGAGCGGCGAGCGCAGCTCGGCCTTCACCGCGCAGGCGTCGCTCCACGTCGACGGCCGCATCCTGCTGCGCGAGTTCGACCGCCATTTCGGCCGGCGCGAGGCCTGGGCGCGCCCGAACTTCCTCTACGTCAATTTCCAGTCGGCGCATTTCCCTTATGCCTGGCCGGACTCGCCGCGGCTGATCCCCGGCGAGCCGATTCCGCGCTCGCGCATCGGCCCCGGCACGCGCGACTGGGTGGCGCGCACCTACTGGAATGCGATTGCCTATAACGACCGGTTGATCGCCGCTTTGCTGGCGCGGCTGCGGCGGCTCGGCGCGCTCGACGACGCGTTGGTCGTGGTTACCGCCGACCATGGCGAATCGCTGTTCGACGACGGCTTCCTCGGCCATGGCCACGCCCTCAACGCGCTGCAGACCCGCATCCCGTTCCTGCTCAGCGATCCCGGCGTCGATCTTTCGCGGCCGCTTGGCCTTGCCGACATGCGCGCGATCGTTCTGCGCGCGGCCGGTGCGCGTGTGCCCGAGCCGCGCCATGACGGCGTCTTTCAGTATCTTGGCGAGCTCGAGCGTCCGGGGATGATCGGCGTGGTTCGCGCCGGCGGCCGCTGGACCCGCTTCGACCTGTTCCGCGAAGCCTTGTGGACGCCGGCGAGCGGCCGCTGGATCCCTTATCGCGCGCTCGATGCCGAGGGCCGCGCCGAGACCGATGCCTTGATCGACCGCTGGGCCCGCGAGCGCTGGCGGCATCGACAAGGCTGAATCGAAACCGATCTGCTGATGACGGCAGCGACGGCCGCTCAGGCCGGCGGCTCGGAAAATGCGTCACAGACGGCAGCGACGGCCGGGGGTACCGGTCCCCGGCCGTCGCTGGCCCCCACGCTTCACTACGCGGGATTAATTGGCCGGCGTATCGATCTTGACGTCGGCTTCGATCTTGTCGGTCTCGCCGCCGCTGAGCAGGCCGCGGCCGAACAGCAGGAACAATACGACGATCACCGCCAGCAGCAGCACCACCGCCAGGATCGTGCCGCCGCCTCCGCCGCCACCGCCATCGGTGTGGATGATGGTTTCTTTTTCATCGGCCATGCGCAGCTCTCCTGCTTTCGTTGCGGGGCCATAACGCCACCGGCGGCCGCGCGTTCCCTTGCGGCGAATGCGCCGCTACCAGAAGCGCCATGACGCGGATCGGGATCGTCGGCCGCACCGGCCGCATGGGCCAGGCGATCGCCGCTTTGGTCGAGGACGAAGAGGACTTCGTATTGGCTGGAGGCGTCGAGCGGGACGGCGATCTCGCGGCGCTTGCTTCGAGCTGCGACGTGCTGATCGATTTCAGCGCGCCGGCCGCGCTGCCGGCCAATCTCGACGCCGCGGCGGCGGCCGTCAGGCCGATCGTGATTGGCACCACCGGGCTCGAAGTTTCCCATCACGCGGCGATCGATGCCGCCGCGCGCACCGTCGCGGTGCTGCAATCGGCCAACATGTCGCTGGGCGTGAACCTGCTCGCGCACCTGGTCGGCGAGGCGGCGGCGCGGCTCGGCGAGGATTGGGACATCGAGATCGCCGAGATGCACCATCGCCACAAGGCCGATGCGCCGTCCGGCACCGCCCTGATGCTCGGCGACGCGGCAGCGCAGGCCCGCAAGCAGCAGCTCGCCGACGTCGCCGCGCGCGGCCGCGACGGCATGACCGGCCCGCGGGCAACGGGCAGCATCGGCTTTGCCGCCTTGCGGGGTGGCTCGGTCGCCGGCGACCACAGGGTGATCTTCGCGAGCGAGGGCGAGCGGCTCGAGCTTAGCCATGTCGCCGAAAGCCGCGAGATTTTCGCGCGCGGCGCGTTGCGGGCGGCGGTCTGGCTCGCCGGCCAGCCGCCGGGCCGCTACGCGATGGCGCACCTGCTGGGGTTGAAGTGACGGTGAGGAAGCGGGCGCGCGCGCCCGGACCCGTTTGGCGCATCCCGAAAACGCAAATCCCGGATTTCTATCGCCGCCTCGCCGAGCGCACGCCCGCGCCGGAAACCGAGCTCGACTATTTCAACGACTACACGCTCCTGGTCGCGGTGGTGCTGTCGGCGCAGGCGACCGACGCCAGCGTCAACCTGGCGACGCGCGACCTGTTCGCAAAGGTGCAAACGCCCGCGGCGATGATCGCGCTCGGCGAGGAGGGTCTTAAGCAGCACATCCGCACCATCGGCCTTTATAACACCAAGGCGAAGAACGTGATTGCGCTGTCGCGGGCGCTGATCGAGCGTCACGGCGGCCAGGTGCCGCAGGATCGCGACGCATTGGAGGCGCTGCCCGGCGTCGGCCGCAAGACCGCCAACGTGGTGATGAACAGCGCGTTCGGCGCCGAGACCTTTGCGGTCGATACCCACGTGTTCCGCGTCGCCAACCGCACCGGCCTGGCGCCGGGCAAAACGCCGCTCGCAGTCGAAACCGGGCTGGACAAGGCGACGCCACCGCCGTTCCGCCGCGACGCGCACCATTTGCTGATCCTGCACGGCCGCTACGTCTGCAAGGCGCGCAAGCCCGAATGTTGGCGCTGCGTCGTCAACCCGATCTGTCGCTACGAACCCAAGACGGCGGCGCCTTCGGTCGGCTGATTGCGCCAGCGCTCGCCGGGTGCGCGAATGTAGGCGGCCCAGACATAGTCCCAGGGAATCACCAGCAGCAGCAGCAAGCCGGGCAGGATTTCCCAGAACGAGCGCATCATCTCGGGGCTGAGCCCGCCGGCGCGCCACAGGGGCAGCGCCACCGCCACCAGCCAGATCGCCTTCCAAACCAGTTCGAACAGCAGCAGCGGCAGCATCTTCAACGGATGGCGGATGCCGAGATAGCAAAGCAGGCCGAGCGCGCTCAGCATCACGCCGACGACCGAGTGCATCCGCGGCCAGTCGAGCGAGTGAGAGACGACCGTCGGCCACATCGTCAGGGTCAGGCCGACGGCCATCAGCGCGTAGAAGGCACGCAGCAGATAGAGGCGGAACAGCGAAACCTGGGGCATGGAAAGGCTCCTTCGCTTGAGGGGGTCAACCGACCTTTATCGATCGCAGCGATTCGTGCTGGTGATCGGGCTCGTAACGCAGCAGGTCGCCCGGCTGGCAGGCGAGCTCCGCGCAGATAGCTTCCAGCGGCGAAAATCGGATCGCGCGCGCCTTGCCGGTTTTCAGGATCGAGAGGTTGGCAAGCGTGATGTCGACGCGATCGGCCAGCTCGGTCAGCGTCAGCCTCCGGTCGTGCAGCAAGTCGTCGAGCCGGGCGATTATCGGCATCACACCGTTCCTTCGAGATCGGCGCGCATCGCGGTGCCGAGCTCGAACACGCGCGCGAGCACGAACAGCAGCAGCACCGCCAGCCAGCCCGACATGTTGAACGACCAGCCGATGTCGAGCGGCGCGGCGGCGCCGACCGCGAGATGCAGCAGCGCGATGCCGAGCAACGCCCAGGCGATCGCCCGCAGGCGCTCGGCATTGGCGGCGACGAACGGGTCGCCGGCGCCGACGGTGGCGACGATCGCGCGCAGCCGCACCAGGATGAGGTGCGACAGCGCGACCCCGCCAAGGCCGAGCAGCATCACCGCCCGCATCCCCCAGGCCAAAGCCGGCCCGGCCTCGCCGCGCACGCCAATCGCGAGCAGCAGCCAGTCTTGGGCGACGAGGCTGGCGACGAGCATCGCGAGGATGCCGGCGCCGAACGCGAGGTTGAGGAGGACGAGCAGCCGCAGCAGGCTGCTCGTAAAACCGAGCAGGGAGGTAGCAGTTTTCATATCGAATATCGATAATGGCTTTATCGATTTTCGGCAAGCCTATTCTCTGCTCGGCCCGAACCGACACCGGGAAATCGCCGCTTCTCCCCTTGGCAGCGCCTTGCTAAGCGCCCATTTCGCTTGGCGCGAAGCACCCGTAGCTCAGCTGGATAGAGCGCTGCCCTCCGAAGGCAGAGGTCACAGGTTCAAATCCTGTCGGGTGCGCCAGTCTTCTCTGAAGGAACGCGTCAACCGACGAGCCGTTGGACCGGCAAGGAGCTGGCCAATGACAATCGGACGCGCCGCCTTCGCTTTGGCTTGCCTCGCCATCGCTGGCTGCAGCCAGGCCCCAACCGATCAAGCCAACCAGGGGACGGAAAACACCGCCAACGTTGCCGAAAGCGTGAGCGATGCGGGCCAGGCCGCCCCCACCGACACCAGCGGCAGCCCGCCGGCCCCCGCTTCCCAGCCGCCGCCGCAGCCGGTCGGCGCCCCGCCGCCGGCCGCGCCGCCCTCGCCGCCGCCGCCGGGTGAATCGGAGCCGCCGCCGGCGCTCGAGCACGAATATATCCAGCGCGATCCGCCCGGTTAGGGCCGGCGGAAATTGCTAGGCGCCGAACGGCCGCGTCCGTCCCGCCGCGTCGAACGCCCTCACCTGGAAAGGCTGCGCCGGCACGCCCGGCACCTCCATGCCCGGCGACCCGACCGGCATGCCGGCGACGGCGATGCCGCGGATTCCCGCCGGCCGGTCGCGCCGCAGCCGGGCGATATGCGCCATCGGCACGTGCCCCTCGATCACCAGCCCGCCGACCAGTGCGGTGTGACAGGAATAGAGCGATTCCGGAACGCCGAGCCGGCGCTTCAGCGCCACCATGTCGGCCTCGTTCACCACCCGCACCTGGTAGCCGGCACGCTGGGCGAGCGCCGCCCAGGCGAGGCAGCAGCCGCAGCCGGCATCGCGGTGGACGATCATTGGCACACCGCCCGTACGCGCCTGCTTGGTCGCACTGGTGCCGCGGCGCGATTCACCCTGCCCCGGTGACCCGCAGCCGAGCAGCGCTATGCCCGCGACTGACAGAGCGCCGCTCAGGAACTTCCGTCGATCCACCATCGCCTCTCCTTTGGCTCTTACCTACGCGCGTCGACACCGCTTTCAATCGCTTGACCTTGACATGATGTCAGGGTTCAGAAGGATCGCGACTCGGCCCGAAAGGACCTTCATGGCGCACGAATCCTGTCATCAGGCTGACCATCATCAGAGCGACGCGCCGGCGAGGCCGCGAGTCTCGGCGACAGAGGTGCCTCTCGGCACCATCTGGACCTGCCCGATGCACCCCGAGATCCGCCGCGACGTGCCGGGAAGCTGTCCGATCTGCGGCATGGCGCTGGAACCGCTCGCGCCAAGCCTCGAGGAAGGTCCCAATCCCGAACTGATCGACATGACGCGCCGCTTCTGGATCGGCGCGGCGCTTTCGATACCGCTGGTAGCGCTGACCGCCGGCGCCGACCTGTTCCGGTGGGATCCTCTGCCGATGCGCATGTCTCAGTGGCTCCAGCTCGCGCTCGCCACGCCGGTCGTGCTGTGGGGCGGCTGGCCGTTTTTCGAGCGGGGCTGGGCGTCCTTGAGGACGCGCAACCTCAACATGTTCACCCTGATCGCGCTCGGCGTCGGCGTCGCCTACACCTACAGCCTGGGCGCAACGCTGGCGCCGCAGCTGTTTCCGGCCTCGCTGCGCACGATGAGCGGGCTGGTGCCGGCCTATTTCGAGGCGGCGGCGGTGATTACTACCCTGGTGCTGCTCGGCCAGGTACTCGAGCTGCGCGCGCGATCGGCGACGGGACGCGCCATCCGCGCATTGCTGGGGCTTGCTCCCAAGACCGCCCGCATCGTGCGCGAGGATGGAAGCGAGGAAGATGTCCCGCTCGACGAGGTGCCGCCCGGCGATCTGTTGCGGCTTCGGCCTGGCGAGAAGGTTCCGGTCGACGGGGTTGTCGTCGAGGGTCGCAGTTCGGTCGACGAATCTATGATCAGCGGCGAGCCAATACCCGTGGAGAAGGGACCGGGCGACTGGGTGACTGGCGCCACCGTCAACGGCACCGGCACGCTGGTGATGCGCGCCGAGCGGGTCGGCAGCGACACGATGCTGGCGCAGATCGTGCGCATGGTTGCCAAGGCACAGCGGTCGCGCGCGCCGATCCAGCGGCTGGCCGACCAGGTCTCGGCGATCTTCGTTCCGGCCGTCGTACTCATCGCCGTCCTCGCCTTCATCGCCTGGGCGGCATTGGGGCCGCCGCCGGCATTGAGCCATGCCATCGTCAATGCGGTGGCAGTGTTGATCATCGCCTGCCCCTGCGCACTCGGCCTGGCGACGCCGATGTCGATCATGGTCGGCACCGGCCGCGGCGCCGGCGCCGGCGTGCTGGTCCGCACCGCCGAGGCGCTCGAACGGATGGAGCGGATCGACACTTTGGTGATCGACAAGACGGGCACGCTGACGCTCGGCAAGCCAAGGTTGGTCGCGGTCGAGGCTGTGCCGGGCTTCAAGGATACCGAGGTGCTGGGGCTGGCGGCGGCGCTGGAGCGCGGCAGCGAGCACCCGCTCGCCGCGGCCATCGTCGCCGGCGCCGGGGAGCGCGGCGTCGAGATTCCGGCCGCGGACGATTTCGATTCGCTGACGGGCAAGGGTGTCGCCGGCCACGTCGCCGGCCGCCCGGTCGTCCTCGGCAATAGGAGCCTTCTCGAGGAACGTGGCGTCGATCCGTCACCGCTGGCGGCGGCCGCCGACGCGCGGCGCGCGGAGGGCGAGGGCGTGATGTTCGCCGCGATTGACGGCCGGCTGGCCGGATTCATCGCCGTCGCCGATCCGGTCAAGGAGAGTGCGCCCGCGGCAATCGCGGCGCTCCGTGCCGCCGACGTCCTCCTCGTCATGCTCACCGGCGACAACACGCGCACCGCCGATGCGGTCGCGCGCCAGGTCGGCGGTATCGACGAGGTGATGGCCGAGGTCCTGCCCGGCCAGAAGCAGGAGGTCATCGAGCGGCTGCGCCGCGAAGGCCGGCGGGTGGCGATGGCCGGCGACGGCATCAACGACGCGCCCGCGCTTGCGGCGGCCGAAGTCGGCATCGCCATGGGCACTGGCACCGACGTGGCGATGGAAAGCGCGGCGGTGACTCTGGTCAAGGGCGATCTCGACGGCATCGTTCGGGCGCGCCGGCTGAGCCGAGCGGTGATGCGCAACATCCGCCAGAACCTGTTCTTCTCCTTCGTGTTCAACGCCGCCGGCGTGCCGATCGCCGCAGGCCTTTTCTATCCGTGGTTCGGCCTGGTGCTGAGCCCGGTCATCGCCGGCGCGGCGATGGCCTTCAGCTCGGTTGCAGTGATCGGTAATTCGTTGCGTTTGAATGCGGTGCGGCTTTGAGGACGGAGCGATGAAGATCGGTGAGGCTGCCCGCCGTTCGGGCGTCAGCGAGCGGATGATCCGCCACTTTGAAAAGATCGGGCTGATGCCGCCGGCGGCAAGGCGCGATTCCGGCTATCGCGATTATTCGCAAAGCGAGGTTGAAACCCTGCGTTTCATCCGCCGCGCCCGCAATATCGGCTTTCCGACGGCGGAGATCGAGCGGCTGCTGGCGCTGTGGCGAGACCGCAGCCGGGCCAGCGCCGACGTCAAGGCGCTCGCGCTGGCCCGCGCTGACGAGCTCAGGCGCAAGGCGGCCGAGCTCGACGACATGCGCCGCGCGCTCGAACATCTTGCGGCGCATTGTCACGGCGACAGCCGGCCGGACTGCCCGATCATCGGCTCACTCGAGGAGCCGGCATGATTGCCGTCCGTCCCGCATCGGCCTATGGCGCGCCCATGCCCGCAAACAGACTGTTGCGGTTTTTGGCGATGCTGGCGCTGCTGCTCGCGCCGCTCGGTATGAACGGGCGCGCAGTGGCGGCTTCGCACGACGCGTCGGCCGCCGCGATGCCGGCGATGGCCGACGGCCACTGCCCGGACATGGGCGGCGACAGCCCGCAATACCCTGAGCCGGATGTGAGCTGCACGATCGCCTGCGCGGCGCTTCCCGCAATCGATGCGACGATGCCCGTTCAGGCAGTTTTGCTTCCGCCGCAGCTTGTTACGAAAAAAACCGGCGATCTCCACGGTTTCAATCCGGAAGCCGACCCACCGCCCCCCCGAACTGCCTGAGCTTTCGATTCTTTCTCAAACATTCGAAACTCAGGAAACACGACATGAAAATCCTTCTCACTGCAATCGCGCTCGGTTTTGCCGTTCCGGCTGCTGCCCAGCCCGCGGCGCAACCGCAGCAGCAGCACCAACAGCACCAGCAGGGCACGCCGCATGGCCAGCATCAGGGACAGGGTCACAGCTGCGCCTGCTGCGCCGACCGCAACAATAACGGCCGTATGGACTGCTGCGAGCGCATGGGTCAGCCGGCTCAGCCGAGTGCGGGCGGTAGCACCCAACCCCAGGGCAATCACAGCCACTGAGGCGATTCTGCTGATCGGAGGGGGCGGCTCCGCCGCCCCCTCTTGCGCTAATTGAGTTCGCCGACTTGGACTTTGAGGCGCTCTTCTCGGCCTCGAAATCGTCCCCGCTTGGGGTCCGTCTCACGTCGCGCCGATCGAGGGTGACAAGCCATGATGAACTGCATGCAAATGATGAACGGCAGTGCCGGTGGAATAATGATGATCGGCGTAGGGATCGTATGGCTCCTGATTGTCGTCATACTGCTTCTCGCGATCGCCGCACTCATCAAATATCTGCGAGCCGGCTCAGGGAATTAGGAGATCATGCAACGTTTTCTTTTCGTCTGCGCCGCGCTTGCGCTTGTCGCGCCGACCGCGGCTGTCGCGCAACATCAGGGTCATGCGCCGCCTGCGCCGCCCGCGCCGCCGCCAGAACAAGCAACCCAACGGCGGCAAACGGCGCCACCTCAGCCGGAGGCGCATCAGGTACATGGGCCGCCAAGACTGCCGCAGCAGGACAGCATCGCCGCAGATCCACATGCCGGTCATGCCTCCGCCCCAGAAGCCGAGACCCGAGAGTCGATGACCGGCGCACTGGGTCCCTATCCGATGACGCGCGAGGCGTCAGGAACATCCTGGCAACCGGACGCCTCGCAACATGGCGGACTGCACATCGAAAGCGGCAACTGGAGCCTGATGGGCCACGCAATGCTGAACGCGGTGTACGACTGGCAAAGCAGTCCGCGCGGCGACGAACAGGGCTTCGCAGCGGGCATGGTGATGGGAAGCGTGCGCCGCCCTGTCGGGAAGCGCGGCACGCTGCAGCTGCGGGCGATGTTGAGCCCCGACCCTTTGATGGGCAAGCGCGGTTATCCGCTGCATCTGGCGGCGGGCGAGACCGCCGATGGCATGACGGTCTTAGTCGACCGCCAGCACCCGCACGATTTTTTCATGGAGTTGGCGGCGAGCTACAGCCATCGATTTTCGGGACGAGTGAGCGGCTTTCTCTATGCCGGGCTGCCCGGCGAGCCGGCCTTCGGACCGCCGGCGTTCATGCATCGCATGTCGATCATGGATTCGCCGGAAGCACCGATCACTCACCATTGGCTGGATTCGACCCACATCAGTTTCGGGGTGGTGACCGCCGGTGTGGTGGCGGGCGACGTCAAGTTTGAGCTGTCGCGCTTCAACGGGCGCGAGCCCGACCAGCATCGCTGGAACATCGAATCGGGACCGCTCGATTCGACCGCGGTACGGGCGTCGTGGAATCCGACGCCCACTTTATCCGTGCAGGGAAGCTGGGGGCGCTTCATCGCGCCCGAGCAGCTCGAACCAAACGAGGACGAGACGCGCTGGTCGGCAAGCCTTATCCATACGCAACCGATTGGACGAGACGGATGGTGGTCATCTACGCTCGCATGGGCCCGCCGCTCGAACGATGATGGCGAACATTTTGACGCCATCGCGCTGGAAAGCACGGTCGGCCTCGATCTGTGGACTCTGTTCAGCCGCGCCGAGATGGTCGAGACGAATGAGCTGCTCAGTTTCGGCGGGCATCATGGACCCACTTTCCAGGTCGGCAAGGTCTCCGCCGGAGCAATCCGGGATTTCCGACTTGCCCCCCACGTGCGCCTGGGCATCGGTGGGCTCTATGCTTTCAATTTCGTCCCGGGCGCACTGGAAGCGAGCTATGACGGTGACCCACGCGGGGCGATGCTCTTCGTTCGCCTTCGGATCGATTGAGGATTTTCCGAGGGAGAACATGGTCCTGATTCGCTTCGTCTTGGCTGTCGCGCTGGCCGCCGCACTCGGCCTCGCGTCTCCGGCCACGGCACATGAGAACCATCAGCGCGAGCAGGCCGAGCAGGCGGCGGCCGTGCGAGCTTCTGCATCCGGCGTAGTGCCCGACAACATACCGCACATGCCGGAGCATATCGAGGCGACCGAAGACCAGCGGCCGACGACGTTATCGGGCCGGCTCGTACGCTTCCTCGGCGCGATGCATCCGTTCGCCGTCCATTTCCCGATCGCCCTGATCCCGGCGAGCTGGCTCGCACTCGTGCTTGCCCGCAGGAGGGGGCACGCGGTCGACGTGATACGCGCTGTGATCATTTTGGCGGGCATCGCCGCCGTGAGCGCAGCATTGTTTGGCTGGTTCAATGCGGGCTTCGTGCTCGCTGACGAGGATTCCATCCAGACTTACCACCGATGGATCGGAACTGCATTGGCGATCATCGTCGGTGCGATTGGCATCTGTGCCTGGCGTCAGACTGAATCCGTTAACAGTCGGGCAATGACTTGGGTCCTCGGCGCAACGACCCTGCTGCTGCTGGCGCAGGGCTGGCTGGGCGCGACCATCACACACGGCATCGAGCATATGAGCTTCTGATATGAAAGGGGAAAAGAACGCACGGCGCAGGAAGGGCGCCAAGGCGGGAGACACATCATGAAACGAAATTTATTCTCGCTGGCGTCGGTTGGCGGCATGGCACTGGCCGCCTGCGCCGATCAGCCTCCTGTGGCGAACGACGCCAATGCAGCCGCGAAAATGATGAATGAGGCGGAAATCGCCCCGGAACCGCCTCCAGCGCCAGCGGCGGAAAATGAGCAGGTTGAGGCGCGTGAGCCGGAGCCAGGCGCAAGCCGGCGCCAGGCGGCCCCGACCCGCAGGGAACGGCCACCAGCGCCACCCAAAGCGCCGGAACCGGAACCCCCCCATGCTGGGCACGACATGGCCAACATGAGCCACAACCAGCAGCACTGAAATTGGCGGAAGAATTTGCCATGAGGAACGAAAGCCGGTCGGGCACAACTCACTACACGATGCTGGGCCTGAACCTCTTGGTCAGTCTCTTTATCATGTACCTCGTCATGTTCTCGATGATCGACGGATTCGCCGGCTTCTACAACAATTTCAACACTTTCTACATGGCGCTGACGATGGTCGCGCCGATGGGAATTTTGATGCTGGCGATGATGGGCTCGATGTACGGCAACAAGCGGCTCAATCTCGCAATTCATGCCGGTCTCGCGGCCATCTTCATCGGCGCCTTCCTGGCTACCCGCAGCCAGGCCGCGATCGGCGACGTGCAGTTCCTGCGTTCGATGATTCCCCATCATTCGGGCGCAATCCTAATGTGCCGGGAAGCGCCGATCGGCGATCCGGAGATTGTCGCCTTGTGCGGTCAGATTAGGGATTCGCAGCAGCGCGAGATCGATCAGATGAAGCGGATACTCGATCGCCTTTGAGCGTGTTCCAGTCTCAGTTCGACGGCTGAGGCGGCCGCGGCGCCCGCGGCGCCCGGGATGAGCCGTGCATCAGGGTTATTCGCCAATCCGGTCCGACCTGGCGCAACACGCTGGTCGTGACGCCGCGCCGCTCGATCGGCGCGCCCTCGCTACGCTCTATTCGGAAACTGTAGCTTTCGGTCGCGATCGCAACCGGCCCTTCGAAGCGGATGTTCACCTCGACATTCGAGAAGCGGAACGAAGTGAAATGACCGAGTTCGGGTCCGAGATGGTGAGCGAGATATTGGGCGTAGCTGCCTTCGACCCCGCCATTCTCGAAGATTGGGAGTCGTCGGTAAAGAGGAGCTGGGTGCCGGTGGGGTCGAGCCGTTCGATGGCCGTACGATATTGTCGCAGCACTTCAGCCACGGCCGCCGCGTCGGTCGCGCGGTCGGGTTGTTGCCCGGCCAAGGGACCGGGGGCGAGGGCTAAGAGAAACGGTAGCAGGCAGAGGTGAGAATGCATGATCGATGCTCCGCAATGTTGGGAAAGGGTTTGAAGCCGCGCGGCATTAGGTCAAGAGGACTGTTGGAAAAGGAAGGATTGAAATGTCTGCAGCGTCACGCGTTTCCAGCACCATCCATAAATGGCTCGCGCTCCTGATGGCGATCCAGATCCTCTTCTGGTTCGTCAGCGGGCTGTTCTTCGCCATCGCGCCGATCGAGCGGGTCCGCAGCGAGCATCGCATCGCGCAGCAGCCAACGATCCAGCTGCCGCTGGATGCCGCCGCGGCAGGCTTGAACCGTCTCGCTTCAGCCGGAGCCGCGCCCGGGACCAGGATCGAACTGCGCGCCATGCTCGGTCGGCAGGTGGCGCTGATCAGCCCCCACGAAGGCCGGCCGCGGCTTTATGACCTGGCAAGCGGCCAATTGCTTTCGCCGATTTCGCCGGCGCTCGCCGCGGTGGTCGCCGAGGCTGATCATGACGGCACCGAACGGGCGGCTCGGGTCGAGCGGGTTAACGACGAATCTCCCGAATATCGCGGCTTGCTGCCCGCATGGCGGGTCGATTTCGACGATGGCGCCAACCGTGCGCTCTACGTGGCGGCCGACACCGGCGCGGTCACCGCCCGCCGGTCGACCCTGTGGCGGACGTTCGATTTCCTCTGGTCGCTACACATCATGGATTTCAAGAACCATGAGGACTTCAATACGCCGCTGCTGATCGTCGCCACCGCTTTGGCGCTGGTGGTGATCGTCACCGGCCTCGTCCTGATGCCGAGCCGGCTCGGCTATACCGCCTGGCGCAGGCGGCGGCGCGAGGCGAGCGCGCGCGGCGTGTAGGAGCGCCAGCGCAAATCCTCGACGCAGCGTGTAGCGGTTTGGCCGTCCCAATATTCGGGCGGCTTCGGACGATGGCCGTTGCCGGCGTTGAGCGCTTCCCGCAGCAGCCCGGCGACATTGTCCGGCCGCGCCAGCCGGTTGGTGCCCTGCCAGATCGTCACCGGCCGCTCGGTCGTGTCGCGCAGCGTGAAGCAGGGAATGCCGAGATAGGTGGTTTCTTCCTGGATGCCGCCGGAATCGGTCACCACCGCGCGCGCGCCGCACACCAGGCTCATGAAGCGCACGTAGGACATCGGCTCGATCATCTGCACGCCCGCTTGCTTCAGCCGCAGGCCGGCCTTGTGGCCGTTGAGCTTGGCGGCGGTGCGGGGATGGACCGGGAAGATCACCGGCAGCTGCTGCTGGATCTCGGCCAGCCCTTCGGCGAGCGCCATCAGCTGCTTGGGATCGTCGACATTGGCCGGCCGGTGCAGGGTGGCGACGCAATAGCCGTGGCCGTTGAGCTCCGACAGGGTGTCGGGCACCCGCGCCGCCTCGATCGCGCCGCGCTTCATCTCGAAACTGTCAATCATGATGTTGCCGACGCGGGTGATGCGCTCGGCAGGGATTCGCTCGGCGGCGAGATTGGCGTCGGCGTCGGGCGAAGGCGTCCACAGCACGTCGGCAACCGCGTCGGTGGCGATGCGGTTGATTTCCTCGGGCATGGAGCGGTCGCCCGATCGCAGCCCCGCTTCGAGGTGGACGGTGCGAACGCCGAGCTTCACCGCGGTCAGCGCGCAGGCGAGGGTCGAATTGACGTCGCCGACCACCACCGCCCAGTCCGGCCGCTGCTGGACCTCGAGCAATTCGCCATAAGCCAGCATCACCCGGCCGGTCTGCTCGGCATGGCTGCCCGAGCCGATGCCGAGGTGAAAATCGGGCCCGGGCAGGCCGAGATCGGCAAAAAAGTCGCCCGACATGTTGTCGTCGTAATGCTGGCCGGTATGGACCAGCAGCGGCTCGAAATCGTCGGACACCGCCAGCGCGTGCCATAGCGGCGCTACCTTCATCAGGTTGGGACGCGCGGCGGCGATGAGATGAACGGTGCGAGGCATCGGGCTGCTTCGATCGCGGCTCTAGGCCGCTTCTGGTTAAAGGCGCCTCAACGTCAGCATTCAGCCAATGCTCAGCGTCCGTAGGCGAATGGCGCTGAGCATCGTGAGGGCTTCGCGCTCAGCGCCTTCCGGACGCCCGGTGATCAGCCACAACAAGGCGAGAGTCGCGCCGTATAGGCAGGCGCCGGCAGAAATCATCAGCATGAGGTCGGGCAAAGCATAGCCCGTATTCGGCGCCGTCAGCATGAGCGCCGTGCCCATGAAGGACGCCGCGGCGAACGGACGGGCCACCGGCAGTATCACCGTCGCCAGCCGCATCCTGGCGGTACGAGCCAACTGGACCAATCCTGCCGTCAGCAGCAAGAGGTTGGCTGCCAGCACGGCAAGCGCAATTGCCGCTGGCCTGCCGTCGATGGTCGCCGCCAGGCCAAGTGCCAAAGCGAGCATGACAAATCCGGCAACTGACAGCAGGGCGGATCGCCGGCCCAGGCCCGTTGCCTGCAGCGAGGAAACAACCAGCTTGTACACCGCGTAAAGCGCGCCGGCGGGCGCGATCAATGCCAGTAGCGGCGCGGCGGCGACCCATTGACCCCCGATCAAAACCTGGATCGCCGATTCCCCGGTCGCGGCCAGCCCGAGCCCGAACGGCGCCGCGATAATCGCATAGGTGCCGAGCATGGTTGCGACTCGTTGCGGCTGCTCTCGAAGGGTGGCGGACTGGCGGGCGGTCGAGACAAAAGTAACCCGATTGAGCGCGGTCGCCATCTCCTGGGTGAAGATCGACGAAAGGTCTTTCGAAACCGAATAGAGGCCGAGCTGATACATGCCAGCCATGCGCCCGACGACGAGACGCTCGAGTTGGTGGTGCGCCTCCTGGGCGGCTGCGGTGAGGAAGATCCAGAGCGAGGTGCCGAGCAACTCCGCCCGCCGACGCAGCGAGAGCCTCGGCCGGTGCGGGTGATACCGGTAAGACGCGGCACAAAACATCATCGAATGCAGTACCAGCCCGGCGACCAGCGCCCAGTAGGAGCGCCAGGCGAAGGCTGCAGCAATGGAGACAACCAAGGAAAGCAGCCGCACGCCAAGGCGGAACTTCATGTCGCGTCCGAACTCGAAGCGTCGATCGAATTCGACCGTGCCGATATTGGCCAAGCCATAGAATATGAAGCGCGTCGCCAGGACTATGATCACCGGCTCAAGCGCGGGTTCACCGTAGAATTGGGCCACCCCCGGCGCGAGCGCGACAAGCACCAGGAACAGCAGCACGAGCACACCCAGCTGGATAGTCCAGGCGGTGTCGAAATGATCGCGCTCCGGAGTTGGAATCCGCAGCAGCGCCTGGCGCAGTCCCAGCGCCGAGAAGATGTCGACCAGCGCCAGCGTAGCCATTGCGAGGCCGACGATGCCAAAATCGCGCGGCGTAAGCAGGCGGGCGAGGATGAAGACAGAAACCAGCCCGATCAGCCGCATGCTCCATGCGAGCGCGACGGCTGTCGCGGCGCTGCGCACCAGCGACGCTCGGCCAGGCTGAAGCGGGCTCGACTGTTCCACCAGCCAGCGTCATAGCGGCAGTGCTTTGCCAAAAGGCAAACGCGGCTGGCGAACCAGCTCAACCCAAACTTAGGCTTTGTCTGCCAAGGCGAAACCGACCTTTCACGATCGAGGTTGAGCGAGAAATGGCGATCCAGCGATGGCTGCCTCCAGCAATGCTCGCCGGCTACTCGGCGACGTTGCTCGGTTTCGAGCTAGGCAGCTCGCAAGCGCGGGTGCGACCCTATTTCTCCGACATCGAAGGCGATGTGCTCTTCTTCGCGATCAACACCACGCTGAGCGCAGGCTTTCTGGCGGGCGCTGCGCTGGTGATGCTGTTCGCCGCGGCGATTGGCAGAGGCGAAGCTGTCGAACGCCGTCTGCTGCTGTCGCAGGCGGCTATGTTTGCGGCGCTGGCGGCGGATGACCGCTTTCAGCTGCACGAGCGGATCGGATGGCGGATCGGCATCGGCGACCATTTCGTCCTGCTCGCCTGGGCGGCCGTCGAGCTGGTGCTGTTGGCGCTGCTGTTCCGGCCGTTGCGCCAGACGTTGCGGGCGTGCGTCTGCCTTCTTGCGGGCGGGATCCTGTTCAGCCTCATGCTGGTCATTGATGCCGTCGTTCCGGCCGATGCTCCCATGCGGCTGTCGTTCGAAGACCTCGCCAAGACCTGGGGCACGGCCCTTTTGTTCGTCTTCGGTTGGGATGTGGCTCGATTCCATATCAGCGGGCTGCTCGCCGGCGAACGAGTGGGACCGCGGCTCCGGCCGCTCTCTTAAATTCAAATTAAGCCGGCGTGACTAATCACCTCGGTCGACCGACGGCTTTACCATGGTCGCAGCGGAGTTCGGCAAAGGTGGCTAACGAGATCGCCCTGTTCGACGACCTGGATGCGGTCGGAGCCGATGCC
This sequence comes from Sphingosinicella sp., assembly GCA_052386895.1. Lineage (GTDB taxonomy): Bacteria > Pseudomonadota > Alphaproteobacteria > Sphingomonadales > Sphingomonadaceae > Allosphingosinicella. The sequence goes on along the minus strand of JBQTJR010000006.1, from coordinate 20,630 downwards.
GGCGGGGCGCTCGGCCGCAGCGCCCAACCCCGGCTCTTCGATCGGCTGTCCTGGTTCTATCTGTGTCGCAAATTCACCCCCCAGGGAAAACCCCTGGTCATCCGTGTGCGCAACGGCATCGCTCGCTGCTGGCTATTCTTGGAGGTTCGCGGCGGCAAGGCGCTGGCCATGTCCAACTGGTTTTGTCTTCGCTACGGCCCGGTCGTCGACCAGCCTGCGGGTGGCAACGCACCGCTCGAGGATTTTGCCACCGGCCTGCGTCGCGCAGGCGTCTTTTACCTCTATGCCTCCCCGATCGAGGAAAGTGACGGACTCGCAGCGGCGCTGCGGCGCCGCTGGTGGCTGACCCGCCTGAGCCCTGACACGGTCAACTGGCGTATCAGCACCAGAGGATTGAGTTTCGAGCAATATTGGATGGCAAGGCCCTCGCGGCTGCGCAACACGGCCGAGCGGCGTGCTCGCAAGTCTCGGCTCCGCCCTGTCATTCACGACCGCTTCGACGCGAAAGCCTGGGACGATTATGAGGAGGTGTATCGGGGAAGCTGGAAACCCAGCGAGGGTGCCCCTGAATTGTTGCGGCGACTCGCCGAGCTGGAGAGTGCGGCCGGAACGGTTCGACTCGGCATCGCCTATCACCAGGAGCGCGCGGTAGCGGCGCAGTTTTGGACTGTCGAGAACGGCATCGCTACCATCCACAAGCTCGCCTATCGCGAAGATGCCCGCGAACTTTCGCCGGGCACGATACTGTGCCGGGAAATGTTCCGGCATGTGCTCGACGTCGACCGCGTCGAGATGATCGACTTCGGAGTCGGCGATCATGACTACAAGCGCGACTGGATGTCGCACAGCGTACCGCTCTATGCCCTCACGGCCTACGATCTGCTGCGGCCGGCTGGCCTGTTCGGAATCGTTCAGTCGCTGGCGCTGAAGGCGTTCGAACTGGTCAAGTGGCGACGCGCCGTATCGGCTGAATAATTTAGTTGGGCGGGGTATTGCGTCCTATCTCCACCACGCGACCGGCCGCGACGTCAGGACGACGCGCGGTAACGGATGCCGACGGCCAGCCGTCGCGAGCGCTCGTGCTCGGTGACGACATCGGCGTCTTCCTCGCTGTTGCCCGCTCGATCGGCCGGCGCGGGATCGAAGTGCATGTCGCGCCTACGGACCATCAGGCGCCGGGGCTGTGCTCGCGCTATGTTGACGAAATACATTCGCTGCCGCCCTATCATCTCGATGCCGCGGCCTGGGTTGGAAAGCTGAGTGAACTGATCGAATGCCACGGCTTCCACCGCGTCATACCTTGCGACGATGCGGGGTTGGCACGGCTTCAGCGTCACGCGGCTGCGCTCCGACGCGAGAAACTGGCCCTTCCGAACGAGGAAGCTCTTGAAATTTTTATCGACAAGGTCCGGACCCGCACTCTGGCAGAGCGGGTCGGCGTCCCCGTCGCCAGGGCCGCATCGATTGCGAAGGCAAGTGACGCGGCTGCGCTGATCGATCGGCTGGGGTTGCCGCTCGTCTTGAAGCCGCGCCGGTCGCATCGGCCAGGCAGCTCTTGGCTGAAGGAAACGGTCCGCATCATCCGCGATCGCGCTGAACTGGTCTCCGCGCTCGCAGCCGTGAAGCCTGCTCAATGGCTCGCCGAAAGTTATTTCGATGGCGTCGGCATCGGCCTTTCGGTTTTCGCCGAGCAGGGACAAATAAGACTCGCCTGGCAGCATCGGCGCTTTCGGGCGCGCTTGGGGGGCATGAGCACACACCGGACCGGTACTCCCATCGACCCAAGGCTCTTTTCCGACGTCAAAGTGCTCGCCGATGCGACGCGCCTCGACGGCGTTGCGATGTTTGAGTTCAGAATGGACCCGGCGACCGGAGCGTATGTGCTCATCGAGGTCAACCCACGGCTGTGGGGATCGATGCCGTTGGCGCTGCGGGCCGGAATCGATTTTCCGGCTGCCTTGTGCGGTTGGCTTCCAGCCAGTTGCGTCGCCGCGAACAAAAAATGGCAAGCTGCGACCAACCTTTCAGCCGAGCTCGATCGGCTATCGGAGGAATGGGCAATGGCGAGGTCTGGCCGGGAGTACCTGCGGCTGATTGGTGAGTTCGCGCGATTCGGCCTGTCGGTCGCGATGCCCTCGCGATTCGACAGCTGGGCCAAAGATGACCCTGCCCCATTCTACATCGAACGCCGGCAAGTGCTGGCAAGACTGGCCGGGCGGCTGATCGGCTCGCGAGCGGCGAGCCGGGACGATCGTCCTTTTCCCCGCGCGGCCGATGTCGCCGACGCGGTTTAGGCCAATCTTCACCCCCCGCGCCTAGGGCGCTGCCATGGCGACACGCGTGCTGCTGACCTTCGACGTCGAGCTGACCTGGCGGCACTTTTCGCCCGGCTCGGACTGGCGCGGCAATTATGCCCTGAGCTGCGAGCCGGCCGGCGTCGGCCTGTCGTGGCAGCTAAGCGAACTCGCGCGGCATCGGCTCGATGCCTGCTTCTTCGTCGACCCGATGCCGGCATTGGTCTACGGCCTCGAGCCGGTGCGGCGCATGGTCTCGACTATTCTCGGCGCCGGGCAGGAGGTCCAGCTTCACCTGCACAGCTTCTGGCACGATCTCGCCGCCGGCCGCGATTCTCCGCGCTACGAATTGACCGCGTTCGACGGCGATGAACAAAGGCGGCTGATCGAGCGGGCGCGCGACCTCCTGACCGCGGTCGGCGCGCCGTCCCCGATCGCCTTCCGCTCGGGCAGCTTCGCCGCCGATGCCGGCACGCTGCGCGCGCTGGCCGCCGCCGGGCTGCGCTTCGACAGTAGCCACAACGGCGCCGAGCAGCCTTGGCCGAGCGCGCTGCCGCTGTCGCCGGACTGGGTCGACCCGGTCGCGCTCGAGTGCGTCACCGAGCTGCCGGTCAGCCAGATCGAGACCGCGGAAGGGGTGCGGCCGCTGCAATTATGCGCCTTGTCCGCGCAGGAGATGCGCGCCGCGCTCGACCACGCCGCCGCCCACAACCACCCGCTGGTGACGATCGTCGCTCACAGCTTCGAGCTGGCCAGCCGCGACGGACGCCGCCCCAACCGCTTGCTGCGCCGCCGCTTCGAATCTCTGCTCGCTCATCTCGACCGCAATCGCGCCGCGATGCCTTGCTTTCCTGTCGCCGGCCTGCCTTCGCTGCCCGCCGCGAAACGGTCGCGGCCGCTGCCGCTCAACGTCGCGCGCACCGCCCGCCGCCTTGCCGAGCAGGCCTAAGGCCACGCCCGCTACGAGCGGCCCCTGGTCGGCGCGGCGATGGCGGCGCCGGCGCCGCTGGCCGCGGCCGGCTACTGGCTGAGCAATGCCGGCCTCTGACATTTCGCTGCCGCTGCGGGTCGGCAGGCGCACCCTGGTGACGCTGCGGCGGCGGCTGGTGCGGCTGCGCCTGTCGCTGGACGCGGCGCTCGGCGGCACCGCGCCGGCGCTGCCGCCGCTCGGCGCCGGCGAGCAGGGCTGGCTGGTTACCGGCCTGCCGCAGGCGATGGCGGAAGCGCTGAGGGCCCGGAACCGCGACCACCTCGCCTGCGTGCGCCAGGCCTACCGCCGCCATTTCGCCCGGCTCGACATCGGCTTCGATGCCTATTGGCAGTTCTTCTCGCCGCGTTCGCGCTCGTCGCTGAAGCGCAAGCAGCGCCGCTTTGCCGAGCTTGCAGGCGGCGCGATCGACGTCCGCGCCTATCGCACCGTCGAGGAGATCGAGCGCTTCCACGCGCTCGCCCGGCCGCTGTCGGCGCGCACCTACCAGGAAAAGCGGCTGGGGGCGGGCCTGCCGGCCGATGCAGACTCGCTCGCCGCGATGCGCGCCCTCGCCCGCCGCGATGGCTTGCGCGCCTTCCTCCTGTTGCTGCGCGGACGGCCGCTCGCCTATCTCTATCTGCCGGCCGAGGGCGACACCCTGGTCTACGCTTTCTTGGGCTACGATCCCGATTTCGCCGATTTTTCGCCGGGCACGCTTCTGCAGCTCGAGGCGATGCGGCTGCTGATGGCGGAGGGCCGCTTCCACCGGCTCGACTTCACCGAGGGCGAAGGGCGCCACAAGAGCCAGTTCGCCACCGGCGACATCTCTTGCGTCGACCTGCTGCTGCTGCGCCCGAACCTCGCCAACCGGCTGCTTTGCCTGGCCTTGACCGCGTTCGACGCGACGGTGGCGGCGATCAAGCGCCTCGTGCGGCGCTAGCGGCCGCTCAGCGCCACGCCAGGCGCGCAAGCGCGGCCGGGACGGCGCCGCGCACGAACAACAGGTCGAGAATCTCCGCACCCGGCGTCGCTCCCGCCTCGCTCTTGTAGCCGGCATCGCCGGCGCACCAGCCGATCTTTTCGAAGCCTTCGTCCCTCGCTTGCTCGAACTCGCGATAGAGCTTCAATATGCCCGGACCGCCGGCCCGGAATCGTTCGCTGAAGCTGTTGGCGACGATGTGGCGGATTGGGCCCGCGTCGAGCGTGAACACGAACGCGGCCGGATCGCCGCCGACCAACAGCAGGGCCGCCCGCAGCCGGCGCGCGATCGCCGGATCCGCCACCGCCGCCTCCCACCCTTGCCGGTTCGACGAAAGGAACTTGAGGTCTTGCGGCCGGGCGCGGGCGGCGAGCCAGCTCTCGCTCTCGATCCGCGCGAGCTGGTCGAACGTCTCGGCCTGCCAGTCCCCGGCGCCGACGACCTGGAATTCGAGCGAACCGAGCTGCGCCAGCCGGCGCGTCTTGCGGCCGATCTTGGCGAGCGCCTTGGCGCCCGGCCAGGGCCCGGCCGCGCCAAGCGCGCGAAGGTCGATGTCGAAGCATGTGCCGAGGCTGCGCTCGAGCCTATTCCAGCCGGCGCGCTCCGCCGCCTCGCTCAGCAAGGGCAGCAGCGGGTCGTTCGCATAGACAGGCCCGAGCCGCCAGGCACGGCCCAGCGCCTTGCGCGCCACCGGCGAACCGAGCAGGCCGGCCAGCTCGTCGACACCGGCATCGGTCCGCACCGGAAAGCAGCGATAAGGCCAGTAGCTGCCGGCCACCTCGGCCAGCGCCAGCGGGCCCAGCCGGCGGCAGGCGAGCGGCAAGGCGGCAATGACCTCGCCCGATCCGGCGCGGCGGCCGATCAGGGTGAATTGCGCGGTCGACCGGTACCAGGCGGCGCGCAGGAAAGCATGGATCTCGCCGGCGGCGTCGGCCGCCTCGTCGAGCGCCGCCGCCGCGCCCGGCTCGACCGAGACCTCGACGTTCTGGTCGGCAATCAGCGGTCCCGGGTGAAGCAAGGCGGCCTCCGTCGCCAATCGCGCGCCGGCCCTCCTTTAGCTCCACGGAAGTTAAGACCCGCTCAATCCAGCCAAAATTAACCGCGTCCGTTTACCACGTTGCGGTGCGCGATTTTCTGCTGAGAACCGGGACGCTGTTGGCCCTGGCGGTGACCGGTTGCGCGCCGCGTCCCCAGCTTGCTCTCGCGCCGGACCTGCTGTCGACCGAGTGGAGCCGCCCGCCGGCCGCCGGCGGCGCTGCCTTGCCCGCCGATCTCGGCCTGGCGCTCGGTTCGCCGGAGCTGGCCGCTTTGATTGCCCGCGCCGCAGCCAACAACCAGGAAATGGCGGCGGCCACCGCGCGGGTCCGCCAGGGCCGCGCTTTGTTTCGCGTCGCCCGCGGTACGCTGCTGCCTTTGGTGTCGGCGTCCGCCGGGATCAGTGCTTCGCGCGACGCCGCCGGCGACCCGATCGATTTCAGCGAATCCTTCCGCGGTTTCGACGTCTCGTTCGACCTCGACCTGTTCGGCGTCGGCCGCGCCCAGCGCCGCGCCGCCCGCGAGCGCTGGCGCGCGAACGTTTTCGATCGCGACGCGCTCGCTTTGGTGATCGAAACCGAAATGGCCCGCTTCTACGTCCAGCGCGCGGCGCTGGCGCAGCGCATCTTTTTGCTCGACCGCGGCATTGGCGAGGCGCGCGAGCTCGAGCGGGTCATGACCGCGCGCCCGCGCGGCGGCACCGCCGATCGCGTCGATCTCGGCCTCCAGACGCTGCAGCTGCACAAGCTCGAAACCGAGCGGCTGCGGCTTGCGCAGGCGCTCGACCAGACGCGGACCGCTTTGGCGGTGCTGCTCGCCGAGGAGGCGCCGCGCTTCGTGCTCGCCCCCGCGCCGCTCGCAGCGCTCACCGTGCCGGCGATCGCGCCGGTGCAGCCAGGCGAATTGCTGGTGCGGCGGCCCGACCTGCGCGGCGCCGAGGCGCGGATTCGCTCCGCCGGCGGCGACGTCCTTGCTGCCCGGCGCGCCTTCCTGCCGCGCCTGCGCCTGTCGGCCAGCGGCATTTTCCGCGCGGTCACCGCGGGCGACCTGTCGGGGCCGCTGTCGGTCAGCGCCGACCTGCTGGCGCCGATCTTCGATCGCGGCCGATTGAACGGCAATCTCGATTTCGCCGCCGCCTTCCAGGCCGAGAGCGTCGCTTATTATCGCCAGGTGCTGCTGGTCGCTTTGCGCGAGGTCGAGGATGCGCTGTCGGCGGTGGAGCATGCCGCCGCCCGCGAGGCCTTGCTGGCGCGGATGGTCGAGGAAGCGCGGCTCGTCGCGCGGCTGGCGCGCGCCCGCTATCTTGCCGGCGAATCCGGCTTTCAGCCGATGTTCGAGGCCGAGCAGCGGCACACCGAGGCCGAGGACGCGCGCGCCTTTGCGTTGCAGGCCAGGCTCGAGGCGGCGATCGATCTGTTCAAGGCGATGGGCGGCAGCCCGCGGTCTGCCGAGCGCGTGGCGCCCTAGCTCGATCCGCCGCCGTCGCACCCGGCCGAGGATGCGCCGCCGTCGCAGCTTGCGCTGCTGCCACCGTCGCTGAAAATTGCCGCGTTGGTGGCACCGCCGCCGGCATCGGGATTGGAGCGGCGGCCCATTGCCGGCCGGGCCAAAGCGGACAGGCCCACGATCAGCACCAAGGCGACCAGCAGCACGAGGCCGATGACGATCGTTGCCAAGGGGCTTTCTCCTATTATCCGCCGTGCGTATCGCCGTCTTGCGTGAGACTTTGATGGCAGCCGGAAACGAGCCGGGAGGAATCGGCATGATCATTGTCAGCGCGTTCAGGTCGGTGCCGCCCTTCGCGCAGGGGCTGGTCCGCGACCTGCGGGTACGCTGGGCGCTCGAGGAAGCGGGACTGCCCTACCGGCAGCAGCTGCTCGGCAACGGCGAGAAGGACAGCGCCGAATATCGCGCCTGGCAGCCGTTCGGCCAGGTGCCGGCCTGGCGCGAAGACGGGCTCGAGCTGTTCGAATCGGGCGCGATCGTGCTCCATGTCGCCGAACGCAGCGAGACGCTGCTGCCGGCCGAGTCCGCCGCGCGGGCGCGCGCGATCCAGTGGCTGTTCGCGGCGCTCAACTCGATCGAGCCCTCGATCCAGGTCTTTACCGCGATCGACCTGTTCTTCGCCGGCGAGGAATGGGCGAAGCTGCGCCGGCCGGCCGCCGAGGAAATGGCGCGCAAACGGCTCGGCGAGCTCGCCCGGCGGCTCGGCGGCAGGGAATGGCTCGACGATGGCCGCTTCACTTGCGGCGACCTTGTCATGGCGACGGTGCTGCGCATCCCCCGCCATACCTCGCTGGTCGCCGATGCCGGGCTCGGCGACTATCTCGCCCGCTGCGAGGCGAGACCGGCGTTCGAGCGGGCTTTGGAGGCGCAGATGGACGTGTTCGAAGCCGCCTAGACCAGGATCGACTTTGGCGGAATTGCCAAAGTCGTGAATCCTGGTCTCAGATATTTGCGAGAGCCTGATTCACGTCGCCGGCAATTGCCCTCGATGGCCCGTCAACCGGCGACGATCAGGCTCTAGCCGTCCTCACTCCACCGTCACGCTCTTCGCCAGGTTGCGCGGCTGGTCGACGTCGGTTCCTTTCAGCACCGCCACGTGGTAGGCGAGCAGCTGCACCGGGATCGCGTAGACCAAAGGCTGGATCAAGGGGTGCACGCTCGGCATCTCGATCGTCGCGATCGCGCCCTCGCCCGCCTCGGCGATCCCCTCCTTGTCGGAGATCAGCACCACCTTGCCGCCGCGCGCCTTCACCTCCTGCATGTTGCTCACCGTCTTCTCGAACAGCGGCCCCGATGGCGCGATGACGATGATCGGCACATTGTCGTCGATCAGCGCGATCGGTCCGTGCTTCATCTCGCCGGCGGCATAGCCTTCGGCGTGGATGTAGCTGATCTCCTTCAATTTCAGCGCGCCCTCCAGCGCCAGCGGGTAATCCTGGCCGCGGCCGAGATAGAGCACGTCGCGCGCCGCCGCGATCACGCTCGCCATTTTCGCGATGTCCTCGTCGTGGCCGAGCGCCGCGTTCATCGCCGCCGGCGCCTCGTTCAGCTGGCCGGCAATGTCGCTTTCCTCTTGCTCGCTCATCCGCCCCTTGTCGCGCGCCACCCGCGCGGCGAACGCCGCCATCACCGCCAGCTGGCAGGTGAACGCCTTGGTCGAGGCGACGCCGATCTCCGGCCCGGCATGGGTCGGCAGCATGAGGTCGACCTCGCGCGCCATCGAGCTGGTCGGCACGTTGATGATGCCGGCGACGGTGACGCCCTGCTCCTTCATGTGCCTGAGCGCGGCGAGCGTGTCGGCGGTCTCGCCCGATTGCGAGATGACGAGGCCGAGCGTCCCCGGCGGCAGGATCGGCTCGCGGTAGCGGAACTCGGAAGCGACATCGACCTCGACCGGCACGCCGGCGAAGCGCTCGAGCCAGTATTTGCCGACCATGCCGACATAGAAAGCGGTGCCGCAGGCGACGATCGCCACCCGCTCGATCCCGGCCAGGTCGAAATCCATGGCGGGCAGCGCCACCTTCTGCTCGAGCGGCCGCAAATAGGATTGCAGCGTCTGCGCGACCACCACCGGCTGCTCGTAAATCTCCTTCTGCATGTAATGGGCGTGGTTGCCCTTGTCGGCCGGCGCCGCGTCCGCGCCCGAGGCGACGATCGCGCGCTCCACCGGCCGGTTGGCGCGGTCGAAGATCTGCACGTCGTCGCGGGTCACCACCGCCCAGTCGCCCTCGTCGAGATAGGCGATGCGCTGGGTCAGCGAGGCGAGCCCGATCGCGTCCGACCCGAGATAATTCTCGCCCTCGCCGAGGCCGACGGTGAGCGGAGCGCCCTGGCGCGCGCCGACGATCAGCCCGTCATGGTCCTTGAACAATATGCCGAGCGCGAAAGCGCCGTTGAGGCGCGGCAGCACCGCCGCCACCGCCTCGCGCGGCGATTTCCCCGCCGTCAGCTGGTCGGCGACGAGATGGGCGACGACCTCGGAATCGGTCTCGCTCTCGAAGCGCCGGCCCTTGGCCTGCATCTCGTCGCGCAGCGCCTTGAAATTCTCGATGATGCCGTTGTGCACCACCGCGACGCCCTCGACGATGTGCGGGTGGGCGTTGCCGACGGTCGGCGCGCCGTGGGTCGCCCAGCGGGTGTGGGCGATGCCGACCTCGCCGGGCAGCGGCTTGCCCTCCAGCTCGCGGGCGAGATTGTCGAGCTTGCCCTCGGCGCGGCGGCGCTCGATGCCGCCTTCGACCAAAGTGGCGATGCCGGCGCTGTCATAGCCGCGATATTCGAGCCGCCGGAGCCCGTCCATCAGCCGCTCCGCGACCGGCGCCCGCCCGACGATGCCGATGATTCCGCACATAATTGTTACTCATTCCTCACAAAATATAAGGCACTCGGACGCCGGGCATGTTGGCCGGGAAATCCTTGGTGTTGCGCGTCACCAAAATACGACCTCGCACCTGCGCCGAGGCGAGGATAACGGCATCCGCTGATCTCAACCTCATTCCCTCCCGCCGCAAAGCCGCCGCCCGGCTCGCAATCTCCTTGTCAAGCTCGTCTACGTCGAAGCCAGACAGGAAATCCTCGGTGCCCTGCACCGTTTCTCCCGTCCCCTTGGACATGACCTCGATCCAGACTATTCGGCTGATCCACGCCCGTTGTCCGTCGGCAGTGGCGCGACTCAATTCCTCCAGACCTTGTCGATGGCCGAGCAGCGCGTCGATCACGATATTGGCGTCGAAGCTATAGCTGCTCACGCGCGTCGGCGCTTGGCTTGTTCTTTGGATGCACGCATTTGCAGATAAATTCTTCGCTGCCGATCATCTTCTTCATCGAATAGGTCCGGAAACTCGGCTTTGACCTCTTCGTAATCATCGTGCCAGGGACGTGTCCAACTCGCCCGCTCACGCCGCTGCCACTCGACCGCATCGCCAATATCGGTCCGGCCCTTCCACAAGCCGAAGCCAGCTCGAAGCCATTCCAGGCGCCGCTCCTCTTCGTTTTCGCTGCCGGCGTCTTCGCGATACGCGGCCACGGCCTCGCGCACGAGCGCGGCGCGCGACTTGCCTTCTGTCGCAGCCTTGCGGTCGAGCCAGCGTATATCGTCCTCGGGGATGTCGATCAGCGTGCGCATGTTATCGCGATATCATATCGTGATATCGGGGTCTAGATGGCTTTCTTGCGGGCCTGCATTTTGTCGCGGAAGGCGGCGGCCTGGCCTTCCTTCTCGACCTGCTCGCCGCGGCCGATCGCCACCGCGTCCTTGCCGACGTCGCGCACGATCACCGAGCCGGCGCCGATGAGCGCACCGTCGCCGATCGTCACCGGCGCCACCAGCGCGCTGTTCGAGCCGATGAACGCGCCCTTGCCGATCTTGGTCCGGTACTTGAAGAAGCCGTCATAATTGCAGGTGATGGTGCCGGCGCCGATATTGGCGTCGGCGCCGATCTCGGCGTCGCCCAGGTAGGCGAGGTGGTTGGCCTTGGCGCCCTTGCCCAGCTTCGCCTGCTTCACCTCGACGAAATTGCCGACCCGCGCCTGCTCGCCGATCTCGGCGCCGGGCCGCAGCCGCGCATAGGGGCCGACCTTGGCGTCGTCGGCGATGCTCGCGCCCTCGATGTGGCTGAACGCCTTCACCGTCACCCGCTCGCCGATCGTCACGCCCGGCCCGAACACGACATTGGGCTCGACGATGCTGTCGCGGCCGATTTCGGTATCGTGGGCGAACCACACCGTGTCGGGCGCGACCAGGGTGACGCCGTCGGCCATCGCCTTCAGCCGCCGCCGCCGCTGCCATTCCTGCTCGACCAGGGCGAGCTCGGCGCGGCTATTAATCCCGGCCAGCTCCCACGGCTCGGCCTCGATCACCACCGCCGCCGATCCGTCCTCCTTGGCCAGCATCGCCACGTCGGGCAGGTAATATTCGCCGGCCGCGTTGGCGTTGCCGACCCGTTTCAGCCAGCCGAACAGGTCGCTTGCTCTCGCCGCCAGCAGGCCGGAATTGCACAGGTCGAGCGCGCGCTCCTTCGCGGTCGCGTCCTTATATTCGACCATTTTCTCGATCCGGCCGTCCTTGTCGGCGAGGATGCGTCCGTAATGCAGCGGATCGGGGGGGCGAAAGCCGACGATCACCACCCCCGGCTCGTCCTTCGCGTGCAGGCGATCAAGCATCCGCGCCATCGTCTCGGCCTCGACCAGCGGCGTGTCGCCGTAGAGGATGAGGGCGTCGCCGTCGAAGCCGGCCAGCAGCGGCTCGGCCTGCGACACCGCGTGGCCGGTGCCGAGCTGCCTGTCCTGGACGACGATGTCGCCGCCGCGCGCTTCCACCAGGCTCTCGAGCTGCTCGCGGCCGGCGCCGACCACGACGATGGTGTGCGCCGGCGCCAGCGGCTCGAGGACGCCGAGCAAATGGTCGAGCATCGCCCGGCCGGCGATCGGGTGCAGCACCTTGTGCACGTCGGATTTCATCCGCGTGCCCTTGCCGGCGGCGAGGATGATGGCGGCGAATGGCCGGGTCATGGCGCCCAATTACACGTTACCATTGCGCTTTCCAGCATTCCTCCCCGGAACGGGGAGGGGGACCATCCGCGCAAGCGGATGGTGGAGGGGTCCTCGACCGCGCTCAGCCCCTGGCCTTCAGGCTGTCCCGGATCTCGCGCAGCAGCACCACCTCCTCGCTCGCCGCCTGTTCCTCTTGCTCTTTCCTGAGGCGGATGCGCGAAGCGAGCTTCACCAGCTGGTAGACGATGAAGGCGAGGAACAGGAAATTCATGATGACGGTGAGGAACTCGCCATAGCCGAGCATCGGCACCCCGGCCTCCTTCAGCTCGGCATAGCTGGCGGGGTTGCCGGTGAAGCCGGCCGGGATCGGCCCCAGCCGCACGAAAAAGTTGGAGAAATGGACCCCGTCCGACAGCGCGCCGATCACCGGCATGATCATGTCGCCGGTCAGCGAGGTGACGATCGCCCCGAACGACGCGCCGACGATGACGCCGACCGCCAGGTCGACGACGTTGCCGCGCGCGATGAATTCCCGAAATCCGTCCATTGAATCCCCCCGTCTGTTGGTCCTTCCCAGCTTCGTTTGCCGGTCCCGGAAGTCAATCGGACAAAACGGGCTCTTGCGTCTTCGCGCCTTCGCGTCTTCGCGTGATCGAGGCCGCTTTTGTCGCACGCGAAGCCGCGAAGAACGCGAAGGAAGACATTGGCTGGACTCCCGCTTTGCCGGGGGTGACGAAGGAAGGGCTCAGGCCCGCGCCTTCACCCACAAATGCCGCGCCAGCATCGGCAGCGGCATCCTGAGCAGGTGCGAGCGCACGTAGAAAGCGAAGCGCAGCATCGGGCGCACCGGCTGGCCCCAGCCGTTGCGCGCCAGCAGCCGGCCCGCGAACAGCCGGTCGGAGAGGCGCGGCCGGCCGGCCAGCGAACGGTCGACCGGCGTCCCATAGAGCCGTGCCGCCAGCCGCAGCGCCCGCGCCACCGCCGGCCGCAACTGGTGCCGCTGCGCGCTCCCGGCGAGCCGCGGCCAGAACCCCGGCTCGGCTCCGAACTGGCGCAGCAGCCGGTCGATGTCCCACAGGTTTCTGAGGCCCCCGGCGAGGTCGCCGTCGGCGAACAAATGCGCGGCGGCATGGACGATCATGTCCTCGCGGCTGAGCGTGAACAGGCCCCTCTCCTCGCCTGCCCCGGACCCCGATCCGGGGCCCAGCGGCACCGCGTCGGCGATCAGCGCCGCCGCGTCGGGCTTCGGCCGCGCGGTGCGCGGCAGGATGGTGTGGTGGACGTCGATCATCTTGTCGCGGGTGCGGTGAATGAGTGGCGGCAGCTCGTGCATCCAGCGCCGGTAATAGAGGTCGTCATAGCCCTCCTTCATCCGCTCCCAGCCGGCCGCGACCAGAGCCGCCTCGACTTCCTCGAGCGCGTCCTCGGGCACCAATATGTCGAGGTCGCCGACGAAGCGGCCCTCGGCCGCGGCGAGGCCGGCGGCGTGGAACGCATTGCCCTTCAAGAGCACCACCGGCCGCCCCAGCGGCTGCAGCGCGCGCCGCATCATCTCGATTTCCCACAGCGCCTGCACCCGCGCCTGCGCCGCGTCGCGCCGCGCCGCCGCCAGCATCGCCTCGACCCGCGGCGGCAGCTCTTGCCCCTCCAGCCGGCAGGCGAGGCTGCCGATCAGCTGCTCGGCGCGCGCCGCCGCGATCAGCCCTTCAGGGTCGCCGGGCTCGAATCCCTCGGGCTCGCGCAGCGCCCGCACCAGCTCGCGCGTGCTCATGCCGCTTCCGCCCACAGCGTATCGATCATCGCCACGGCTTCGGCCGTGTCGGGATAGTCGATCGCCACCGCCGGGCAGGCACGGACCAGCGCGGTCAGCGCGGTAAACCCGGCCTGGCCCAAGGCGACATAGTTGGTCGAGGCCTGGGTCAGGCGCATGAAGGTCTCCGCCTCGCCGACCCTGCGCGCCGCAGCCGCCTCGCCGAAGCGGGGAAACAGGATCAGCACCGGCTTCGCGGCCTTGTCCATCGCCGCCAGCGCGTCGTCGTTGGGGCGGAGGTGGCGGATGTCGCCTTTGGGCGTGCCGGCCAGCCGCGGCCCGAACCGGTCGGCCGCCGCTTCCTTTTCGAGCAGGGAAATGGCGCCGTTCTTGAGGCTGATCGCGCGCGGGAAGGCGCGCAGCTGGCCATTATCGAGATCGAGCAGGGCGAATTCGTCGCCCATCAGCCGCCAGCCGCGCTCGCCGAGCAACGCCGCCATCGTCGATTTGCCCGCGCCCGAGGCGCCGGTCAGGATCAGCGCCCGCCCGTCTTTCTCGAGGCTCGCGGCGTGCAGCAGCAGGTGCGATTTCTCGCCCAGCGCCATCTGCAGGTTCATCCCCATCTCGGCGGCGAGCAGGCCGTGGGCGAGCGCCATCGGCGCCGCGTCGGGCAGCACGTAGTCGCCGGCGATCCGGACCGACGGCTTCAGCCAGCGCCGCCACGGCGCGATCGCTTCCAGCCGCACGGTGAAGTCGCAGGTCGCCGCGGCCGGCGGATAGCCCTGGTAAAGCCGTTCGAGCGCGTCGAGCGGCGCCCGCCAGGCCGAGCCCAGCCGGAACGAGACCGGGCCGATGCGCAGGGAAAGCCGGTGCCTCATCCTAGCCTCCCCGGAACGGGGAGGGGGACCGCGACGCGGTGGAGGGGTCCTGCGGCGCAGCCGAGTGGCGGAGGGGCGTTGGGGAGTGGGAATCCGCAAGACCGGTGGGGTCCTTTCGCCGGTCGACCAGGTCGCGAAACCGGCGTCCCCGCCCCGGCGCCTCAAGGTCCGCCGGCACGTCCGGCAGGCGCTCGCACGGGCGCATTGCGGCGCGCTCGGTGAACAGCGGCGGCATTTCCTTCGCCACCAGCCCGGCCTGCTCCAGCTCCTCGAGCCGCGCCTCGACCGATCGCGCCTCCTCGTCGCCCTCGAGCGCGTACCAGGCGCGCATCCGCGCCAGGATTTCGCCCGGCTCGGCCGGGCCGAGCCGCAGCGCCTCGAGGATCTGCGGCGCCGGCGGCGCGACGATGTGGGTCATTCCCGACGGCCGGTGATAGAGGAGGACGAGGCCGTCGAGCACGACCGCCTCGATCTCGATCTCCGGGTCGGCGACGTAGCGGGCGGTCATGGCAGGATGCTTCCGCGCTTCAGCGCGGCATCTGCAGCGAGGCGTAGCAGGTGAAGCCGCTCATCCCCGCCTGCAGCCGGCGAATGTAATTGGCATAGGCCTGCGAGGATTGCGGGCTGACGCCCGGCGGCGTCGAGCCGCGCAACAGCGCCTTCGCTTCCTCGCCCCTGAGCGGCCGCGCCAGCGGCGGCGCGGCGCCCGGCGTTCCCGGCGCGACCAGCCCGCCGTCGGGGGCGATGTGGCTGCCGGCGCCGTGCGGGCCGGGCACCGGGATCTCGCAGTTGAGCACCGAGCCGGCGGTCTGGGCGAGCGCGGGGCGGATCGTCACCACCGTCGAGGCGGCGGCGGCGCCCATCATCAGCACCGTGCGCCGGCTGGGAACGAAGCTGTCTGTCTTGTCTGGGCCGCTCATCGCTGGACGCTTAGTCCTCGCGGCCTTTCATAAGGGTAAAGCGCAAGGCGAAACGAGCGGCGCGAAACCCCTGTCCCGCCCCGGCACGGCAAGGCAGGCGGCGGTCAACCCTCCGAAGATCGCTTCACGCGAGCGAAGGAGGGAAACCCGGAAACCGGTGACAGTGCATTTAACTTGATCCGCGGGGATCAAGGGTCAAACTGTGAACCTTGCTCGCCTCGACCCGGGCGTTTTGTCGGTGAAAATAGATAAATGCGCTGTCACCGTAACCCTAAGCAAGACAACGGACCGCACGGATGAACATAGTCGCCGGCGGGGTGGTGTTTCTAGCTGCCGCTGTGTGGACCATCGTCCTATTCGCCCACATCGATACCGCGATAGCGCTGAGGAACTTCGGAGTCCCAGAGCTAGTGCCTTTGCAGCATTTGCTCCCGCTGCTGGCGATCATCGCCTCCGCTTGGCTGCTGTGGAAGAACCGCGCCGGAGCCGCGATCGCTGTCGCGCTGCCGACACTGTTGATGGTGTGCATGTTCTGGGTGGCGCAAGGGGTCGCGCGCGGCGGCTAACCGTGTTTGAAATAGTACAATCGCCAGCCGGGAGAAATCCCGCGCCGCGCGCGTTGAGAGGGCGTCGAAGGAGACGCGTATCATGAAGTATGTCCTTCTCGCGGCGGCGATGCTTTCCAGCGCCGCTTACGCCCAGGGCGGCCAGGTGGTCGCGCCGAGCAACGCCAACCCGGAAACCGACGCGCGCGGCGTGACGGTGATCTCCGCCCCGGCGGAGGTGCCAGCCGGCGCCAACCAGTCGGCGCCTGTCGCGCCCGGCGCGGTGCCGCAGTTCACCACCGATCAGCGGGCGGTGTTCACGCCGCGGCCGGCGACGGAGAATTATCCGCCCTGCTCGCGCACCGTGACCGACAATTGCGTCCAGACCTACGAGCGCCCACGCTAGTCGGAATGCGTCCCTGGCTATTCCCGGGATAGGCGCCAAGGAAGGCAACAACATCTGTGACCCCGGCATTTGCCGGGGGTAAGCGCGATTGCGCCTGAGCCGGAATCGGCCTCTTCATTTCGGTGACAGTGCATTTAACTTGATCGGCGGGGATCAAAGGTCAAACTATGGACCATGCCCGCCTCGACCGCGGCGTTTGTCCGCGAAATAGATAAATGCACTGTCACCGCAATTTCGGCGAGGTAGGTGAGGGATTGTCGAGGAATCGGTTTTGGCGCGAAGCGACCGGCGCGGCATGAGCATAGAGTCTGAAGAGCACTTAGCGTTCGAAGCCGTAGAAAATGGGGACTACGAGCGGGCGAAGCAGTTATTGCGTCCTTTGGTCCAGAAGGGCTCAACTTACGCGCGGAACCTTATACGCTTGATGTGGGAGCCTGAGGAGCGGCTGGCATTCAAAGCCATAGACGCCGTGACAGGTTCCGGTGACAGTGCACCTAACTCGTTCGCTTGCTGGTCACTGGAAAGCGTCCCATCCCCAAACTCTGCCCCCTCCCCCGCCCTTTCTGAACCCGCCGCCATCGTCTAGCCTCGCTGACGCACGAGCGGGGGAGCGATGGACGCCTGGCGCGAGCGGCTGCGCAACATCTACCGGCAGGTCGGCCCGGTCCGCCTGCTCGGCACCTTGCTCTTTCTCCTGCTCGCCGGCGCCATCGCCTTGTTCTCCTGGGGCACCCCGTTCGCCAGCGACGTCGAGCGCGCCCTCTACGATCTGCGCGTCGACCGGCTCGCTGAGCAGACGCTGGCGCAGGACCAGCGCATCACCCTCGTCACCTACAATGACGAGACGCTGCGCGAGCTCGGCAAGCGCTCGCCGCTCGACCGGCGGATGCTGGCGCGCGCGCTCGCCGCGATCGACGCGATGGGCGCGCGGGCGATCGGCGTCGACATCATCGTCGACCAGGCCCAGCCCGAGGACGCGGAGCTGATCGCCGCGCTGCGGCGCATGCGCACGCCCACCTTCCTCGCTTTCGCCACCCACCGCCACAATCCCGACCAGGTGGAATATTGGCAGGAGCAGTTCCTGCGCGCCTTCTTCCGCCGCCTCGCGGGCAGCCGGGTGCGACCCGCCAGCATCCGCCTCGAGGTCGACCGGGCCGACGGCGTCATCCGCCGCTGGCCGCGCCAGGACGGCAGCCTGCCGCCCTTGCTCGCCAACGCCCTGTCGCGCGAAGCCCATCCCGAGTTCGCCCGCTACGACCGCTCGATCCTCTTCAAGCTGCCCGGCACCGGCGAGGCCGACGAGGTGCCGGTGTTCACCAACCTGCCGATCCAGTTCGTCGCCGAGATGGGGCCGGCGCTGCGCGACATGTTCGCCGGCCGCTACGTGCTGATCGGCGCCGACATCCGCGATTACGACGATTACGAGACGCCGATGGCGCGTTTCTCGGGCCGGCTGATGAAGGGTCTGGAGGTGCACGCGCAGATGCTCGCGCAGCAGCTCGACGGCCGCATGCCGCCGGCCATTCCCGGCTGGGCGCTGGCGATCGCCGCTGTCGCCGTCGTCCTCGCCGGCATGCTCACCGCCGCGGTCGAGCTGCGCGGCTGGCGCCTCGCGCTGGCGCTGGCCGTCGAGCTCGGGGCGATCTTTGGCCTCCCCTTCCTCGTTCACGCCGCGGGCTTCGACACCATCGAGCTGCCGGCGTTCGGCTGGGCGGCGGGCTGGCTGCTGGCGTTCATCGGAGTCGGCACCGCCGCCCGCTCGATCGGCGCCGAGCAGCGCCGCTTCGCCCACAGCGCATTGGGCAAGTACCTCCCGCCCGACATCGCCGCCCAGATCATCGAGGACCCGGCCCAGCTCGCGCTCCACGGCGAGAAAAGGCCGATCTTCGCTCTGTTCGCCGATCTCGAGGGCTTCACCGAGCTCTCCCACGCCATCACCCCCGAGCAGCTCTCCGACCTGCTCAATCGCTATCTCGACCTGATGAGCGACACCGTGCTGCGCCATGGCGGCACCATCGACAAGTTCGTCGGCGACGCGGTGGTGGCGTTCTGGGGGGCGCCGATCGCCCGCGACGACGACGGCGACCGCGCGGTCAGGGCCGCGCTCGACATGTTCGCCGCCGGCGAGACCTTCCGCGCCGGGCTCGCCGCCGGCTTGCCGCCAGTCGGGCGCACCCGCGTCGGGCTGCACTGGGGCGAGGCGGTGGTCGGCAATTTCGGCGGCAAGGGGCGCATCCAGTACACCGCTCTGGGCGACACGATGAACACCGCCTCGCGGCTCGAATCGGCCAACAAGGCGCTGAAGACCCGTATCCTGGTCAGCGAGGAGGCGCGCGCCCGCACCCGCCTCGAGCTGTTCCGGCCGATGGGCCGGGTGGTGGTGAGCGGACGCTCGACCCCGGTCGAAACGTGGGAGGCGCTGCCCGGCCTCGACCCCGGGGAGGCGCAAAGGCTCGCCGCTTTGTGGCGGCGCTACGACGGCGGCGACCGCGCCGCCCTGGCCGAGCTCGAGTCGATCGCCGCCGCCAACGAGGAGGATGCGGCGCTCGCCTTCTTCGTCTATAGGATCGGCATTGCCCGCCCCGGCGGCCGCTTCGTCCTGGAAACCAAATAGGCCCATGAAGATGCTGAAGCTCAGACGCCTGGCCCTCGCCACCCTCCTTGCGCTCACGGCCGGCGCCGCCGCTGCCAATGTGCTGGTCGTGCGTTCCTCCGGCCCCTCGGCGAAGGCCTATCCGCCCGGCCGCTCGCTGCCCGACAATGCCCGCATCGCCCTGCGCGGCGGCGACACCCTGGTGGTGCTCGACGCGCGCGGCACCCGCACCTTCCGCGGCCCCGGCACGTTCAGCCCGGCCGTCGCGCCGCAGGCCGGCGCCCGCACCGTCACCGCGTCCGACGGCCGCCGCGCCCGCATCGGCGCGGTGCGCAACGCCGGCATCACCGCCGCCACCCCGACCACCATCTGGCACGTCGATGCCTCGCAGAGCGGCACCTTCTGCCTCGCCGATCCCACCGAAGTGCAATTGTGGCGCGCCGACGCCGCGGCCGAGGAGAGGCTGACCATCGCCGGAGGCGGCGCCAGCCGCACCTTGGCCTGGCCGGTCGGGCAATCGACGCTCGCCTGGCCGGCCGACCTCGCGGTCGTCGCCGGCACCGAGTACCGGCTCGGCCGCGCCGGCCTGGCGCTGCCGGCGCGCATCACCTTCCGCCTGCTGACCTCGCGGCCGGCCGACATGAACGGCGTCGCCGCCGCGTTGATCGAGCAGGGCTGCACCCAGCAGCTCGACCTGCTCGTCGACAGCGTCGCGCAGCGGTGATCCGTCGATTCTTCCTGACCCCTCCCCTTGATGGGGAGGGCAGAGGTGACCCAACTCCCCTCCCCCTTGATGGGGGAGGGCAGCGGTGACCGAGTTCCCCTCCCCCTTGATGGGGGAGGGTCGCTGCGAAGCAGCGGGGTGGGGGTGGCCTGAGCGACCCACGCTGAGCACCCGGGGAGTCCACCCCACCCCAAACCCCTCCCCCTCGAGGGGAGGGGCTAAAGAAAGGCGATCTGTTGCGTAACTACTTCCTCCTGCTGGCCCTGCTGACTCCGAATTGGGCCACGGCGCAGCCCGCCGCCCCGCCATCGCCCGCAACCGAGCCATCGGCGCCGATCGTCGTCACCGGCATCCGCATCGACGACTATCGCACCCGGCTGCGGGCGTGCCTCGCCCGCAATTGCCCGCCCGGCGAGGACGTTGACGCGTCGCGGGCGCTCGCCGAAGCCTTGCTGCTCGACGGCGAATATCGCGAGGCGCGGGTCGCGGTCGCTGCCTCGCTCGATCGCAACCGCCGCCACGCGGCGCATTTCCCCGAGCCGGTGTCCGATCTCTATCGCGCCCATTCGCGGCTGTCGCGCCACCTCGGCCGCGATCGCGACGCTCTGCGATCGGCCCACTCTATTCTCGGCGCCCTGCAGCAGGGGCTGCCGCGCGAGGACCATCGCCATTTCACCGCCCGGCTCGAGATCGCCGAGACGCTGATGCAGTTCGGCCGCCTGCCCGAGGCGCTGCGCGAGATCGAGGCGCTGCGCCGCGCCGCCGGCGCCGCCGGCCGCCCCGACGTCGCCGCTCTGGCCGAGCTGCGCGGCCTGCTGTTCGAGGACATCGCCGCCCCGCGCGGCCGCGCCCGCCGCCGGCTGCTCGAATTGACCGGTCTGACCGATCCCGGCCGCCGCCTGCAGTCGGTCGGCGCGCGCATCCTCCTGTCGCAGATCTACCGCTCCGAGGGCGATGCCGCCCGCGCCGACGCGCTCATCGCAGGCATTCCCCGCGGTACCACGGCGCGCCGGCGGCTGCTCCACGCGCCCGCTTACC
>JBQTJR010000005.1:0-5751 GCA_052386895.1 Sphingosinicella sp. | reverse complement strand
TGCGGGTCCGCAACGTCGATGCCGCCGCCGCGGTCGAGACGCTGCGGCCGATGGTCAGCCGCGACGGCTCGATCACTGCCGGCCGCCGCTCGATCGTCGTTTCCGATTTCGCCGACAATGTCCGCCGAGTCCGCCAGGTGTTGGCCCAGATCGACGTCGATACCGGCGTCACCCGTCTGGTCGGGCTCGATAATGCCGGCGCGCGCGAGATCGCCGGCGCGCTTGCCGAGCTGGCCCCCGAGGGGGTGACGGTGGTGGCGATCGACAGCTCCAACGCGGTTGCCATCCGCGGCGACGCTGCCTCGGTGGCGCAGCTCGCCGGCATCGCCGCCCAGCTCGATCGCCGCGCCGCCGGCGGCAGCGAGATTCGCGTGGTCTTCCTCCAGCATGCTGACGCGGAGCAATTGCTGCCGGTACTGCAGCAATTGCTTGGCCAGGCGCCGGTGCTGCCGGCGGCGCCACGGACGCGGCGATCCAGCGCCGCGGAGGGTGCCTCGCCGATGGCCGCCGAGGCGCAGCGGCCGGCATCCCCGGTCGCGCCGGCTGGCGGCGGCGGTGCGGCGGTGGCGCCGCTCGCCGCCCGCAACGCCGTCGTCACCCGCTTCGAGGGCGCCAATGCCATCGTCATCGCCGCCACGCCCGACGTGCAGCGCATGCTCGGCGAGGTGATCCGCCAGCTCGACGTCCGCCGCCAGCAGGTGCTGGTCGAGGCGATCATCGTCGAGATCTCCGATTCGGTGGCGCAGCAACTGGGCGTGCAACTCTTCCTCTCGGGCCTGCGCGGATCCAACATCCCGTTCGCGATCACCAATTATTCCAACATCGTCCCCAATATCGGCTCGATCGCCGGCGCTATCGCCGCCCGCGAACTCTCCGGCACCACCACCACCGTCACCACCGGCGGCGGCTCGACGACGACCACCACCACCGATGGCACCTCCGAGCTGATCGAGGGGGCTGTCGGCCAGCTGGCGCGGATCAACGGCGGCGTTGCCGGCGGTGCCATTCAGGCGGGTAACGCCATCTTCGGCGCGATCATCAACGCGGTGCGTTCCGATAACAGCTCGAACATCTTGTCGACGCCCTCGATCATGACGCTCGACAACCAGGAAGCACGCATCCTCGTCGGCCAGGAAGTGCCGATCACCACCGGCGAGGCGCTTTCGCCCAACTTCGACAACGCCTTCCGCACCGTCCAGCGCCAGAATGTCGGCATCACCCTCGAGGTGCGGCCGCAGATCAATGCCGGCGGCACCATCAAGCTCGACATCCGCCAGGAAGTGAGCTCGATCGCCGGGCCGGTGTCGAGCAATTTCCAGGACTTGATCCTCAACAAGCGCGAGCTCGAAACCACCATCACCGTCGACGATGGCGAGATCGTCGGCATCGGCGGGCTGCTCGACGACAATGAACGGCGCACGCTCGAGCGGGTGCCGGTGCTCGGCGACCTGCCGCTGATCGGCAACCTGTTTCGCTCGCGCGGGCGCGCTCGCGGCCGCACCAACTTGATGGTGTTCATCCGCCCGACCATCTTGCGCACCGCCGAAGATGCGAGGGCGATGAGCGCGCGGCGCTATGGCTATGCCCGCGGCCAGCAACTGCTCAACAATCCGCGGCAGGAGCCGACCCTCGACGAGCTGGTGCGCGACTATCTCGGCACGGTGCCGCCGGCCGTGCCGGCCGGGCCTCAGCCGCAGGACGCGGTGGTGACCCCGCCCGCGGAGTCGCCGCCGCCGCAGCCATGAACGACGTCGGCACGGACGCGATCGAGCCGGCCGTCGCAGCTGCGGTCCCGGCGCCGCTGCCATACGCGTTTGCCCGCCGTTACGGCCTCGCCATCGACGGCGAGGAGGGAGGACAGCTGGTGGTGGCGATGCGCGACGGCGCCCCGGCCGAGGGAGTGATCGAGCTGCGCCGCTTCCTTGGCCGCCCGTTCCGGCTCCTGGCCTGCAGCGCGGCCGTGTTCTACGCCTTGTGGTCGGACCGCTACGCCGCGGGCGCCGGCGCCGCCGCCGATGCCGCCGGCACGCTCGGGCTCGACGAGGATCTCGGCCATCTCGCCGCCGCTTTGCCCGCCAGCGACGACCTGCTCGACACGTCCGACGACGCCCCCGCCATCCGGCTGATCAACGGCCTCATCGCCGACGCCGTTCGCAACAATGTGTCGGACATCCATGTCGAGCCGTTCGAAACCGGCCTGGTCGTGCGCATGCGCATCGACGGCGTGCTCAGGGAGGTGCTGCGCATGCCGGCCCATGTCGCGCCGGTGGTGGTCAGCCGCATCAAGGTGATGGCGCGGCTCGACATTGCCGAGCGACGGGTGCCTCAAGATGGTCGCATCGGCCTCACCCTCGGCGGCAAGCTGATCGACGTGCGCGTTTCCACATTGCCGAGCCGCGCCGGCGAGCGCGTCGTGCTGCGCATTCTCGACAAGGAAAATGCCGCGATCGGCCTTGATAATCTCGGCATGAGCGGCGCTGCCCGTGTGATCTATCTCGATGCCTTGGCCGAACCCAACGGCATCGTCCTCGTCACCGGCCCGACCGGCTCGGGCAAGACCACCACGCTCTATGCCGGGTTGAAGCTCTTGAACGACGGCAGCCGCAACATTCTCACCGTCGAGGACCCGATCGAATATGCCATCGATGGCGTCGGCCAGACCCAGATCAACCCGCAGGTCGGCCTGAGCTTCGCCGCCGGTCTGCGCGCCATCCTGCGCCAGGACCCGGAAATCGTCATGGTCGGCGAGATACGCGACCGCGAGACTGCCGAGGTTGCGGTGCAGGCGGCGCTGACCGGTCACCTCGTATTGTCCACCGTCCACACCAACGACGCGATCGGCGCGATCACCAGGCTCAGGGACATGAAGGTCGAACCGTTCCTGATCGCCTCGACCCTGCGCGCGGTGCTGGCGCAGCGGCTGGTGCGCCGGCTGTGCCCGGAGTGTCGCGTTCCCGCCACGGCGGCGCCGTCGCTGGTCGGCCTGCTCGGGCTGGACAAAAGCGCCCAGATATACGAGCCGCGCGGCTGCCCGGCGTGCGGCGGCGCCGGCTATCGCGGCCGCATCGGCCTGTTCGAGGCGGTGCGCATCGACGATCCCATCCGCAAACTGATCAACGAAGCGGCGGACGAGGCGGCGATCGCCGCGCGCGCCTTCCGCGCCGCGCCGACCCTGGCGCAGGCGGTGCGGGCGCTGGTGCTCGAGGGCGTCACCAGCCCGGAGGAAGCGGTGCGGGTGTCGCGGCTGGCGCCCGAGAGTGAAGTGGGCTGATGCCGAGCTACGCTTATGTCGGGCTCGATCCCGCCGGTCGCGAGAAACGCGGCTCGGTGCGCGCTGAGTCGCCCGACGAGGCGCGCAGAGCGCTCACCTCGCGCAAGCTTTATGTCGTCGCGCTCGAAGCCAGCAGCGAGGAAGCGGCGCCTCCCTTGCTGTCGCGCGGCCTGCTTCGCCGCCGTCGCCTCGGCGCCAAGCAACTGACCCTCTTCACCCGCCAGCTCGCTACCCTGATCCAGGTGACGCCGCTCGAGGAAGCCTTGCGCACCTTGTCGCACCAGGCCGAGCGCGACGATGTCCGGCGGGTGCTTGGGCAAGTCCACGAAGGCGTGGTCGAGGGCCGCCGTCTTGCCGAAGCGATGGCGCGCGAGCCCGCCAGCTTCCCGCCGCTTTACCGGGCGATGGTCGCCGCCGGCGAAGGCTCGGGCACGCTGACGGCGATCCTCGAGCGCCTCGCCGCTTTGCTCGAGCGCCAGGCGCAGGTGCGCGGCCGCGTGCTGGCGACCCTGGCCTATCCGCTGGTGCTGGCCGCCGTCGCCTTCTTCGTCGTGATGGCGCTGATGATCTACGTCGTCCCCAAGGTGGTCGAGCAGTTCCAGGACATCGGCCAGCAATTGCCCTTGCTCACCCGCGTGGTGATCGGCCTGTCGGCCTTTCTCAGCAGCTGGTGGTGGCTGCTCCTCATCGTGATCGCGCTCGGCCTCATTGCCGCAGTCCGCGCGATGAAGGACGAGGGCCTGCGCATGAAGGTCGATCGGCTGCTGCTGCGCCTGCCCTTGATCGGCCGGCTGATCCGCGATCTCCACGCCGCCCGGCTGGCGCGGACCCTGTCGACGATGGTGGCGGCGCGGCTGCCGCTGCTCGAAGGTCTGCGGCTCACCACCGGCACCGTCCACAACCGCGTGCTGCGCGCCGCCTCCAGCGACATTGCCGAGGCGATCCGCACCGGCGGCAGCCTGTCGGGCGCGATGCGCCGCGCCGGCGTGTTTCCGCCGCTGCTGGTCTATCTCGCCGCCTCGGGTGAAGCATCGGGCCGGCTCGACTTGATGCTCGAGCGCGCCGCCGACTATCTCGAGCGCGAGTTCGACGCGTTCACCGCGACCGCACTGGCCCTGCTCGAGCCGGCGATCATCATCGTCATGGGCGTGATCGTCGCCCTGATCGTGCTGTCGATCCTGCTGCCGATCCTGCAGCTCGACACCCTGGCGGGAGGATATTGATGCGTTGGAGAGCGCCAAACGAGGAAGGCTTCTCGTTGGTCGAATTGATGGTGGTGATCGTCATTATCGGCCTACTTGCCACCATCGTGATCATCAATGTCATGCCGGCGGCCGACCGCGCGGCGATGACCAAGGCGCGTGCCGACATCGCTACGCTCGACCAGGGTATCCAGATCTACCGGCTCAACAATTTGCGCTATCCGACCGGCGCGGAGGGCCTGCAGGCGCTGGTTGCCGATGGCTCCATCCGCCGCCTGCCCAGCGACCCCTGGGGCAATCCCTATCTTTATGTCGCGCCGGCGCCGGATGGGCAGCCGTACCGCATTTCCTCGCTCGGTGCCGATGGCCGCGAAGGCGGTTCGGGGGAAGATGCCGACATCGTCAACTGAACCTGGGTCGACGCTGCTGCTGTTCGTGGCCGCCGACGGCGCGATCGAGCGCTGGCAACACCAGGCCGGCTGCAACGTCACCCTTGGCACCGACGTCGAGGAACGGCCGCCGGCTGCTGGCCGCGCCATCATGATTGTCCCCGGCGAGCAGGTAGCGATTCACTGGCTCGAGCTGGCCGACGGTCTGGCGCCGGCGCAGAAGGCGGCGGCGGCGCGGCTTATGCTCGCCGGTTCGACCGCCGAGCCGCTCGAACATCTCCATCTCGCGTTGGGGCCGGCCGAAGCGGGAAGGACTCCGGCGGCCCTGGTTTCGCGCGCCCTGATGCAGGCCTGGCTGGCCGACGGATTGGAGCCTGACGTCATCGCTCCCTCATCCTGGCTGCTGCCGGCACCGGTGCAGGCGTTCGCACGTCGCGACCGGGGCAACATCGCCGATTACCGCGCAACCGGCGCGGCATTCAGTCTCGAGCCCGATTTGGCCGAAGCGTTGATTGCCAATGCCCCGGTCACGACCCTCGATGAGCACGCGTTCACCGCCGGCCTCCACGATGCCCTTACCGGGCCGATGCTCAATCTGCGCCAGGGCGAGTTCGCCGTACGGCGCCGCTGGCGTCTCGAAGGCACCGCGAATGCGAGGCGGGTTGCCTGGCTGGGAATCGCCCTGCTCCTTCTCACCCTCGCGGTCCAGATCGCCAGCATCCTTGGCTACACCTTCGCTGCCGACCGGGCTGAAGCGGAGACGCGGGCCCACCCCCCCCGCGCGGGGCGCGGGGGGGGCCACGCGGGGTTAGGGCCCCCCGCGAAGGCCAAGGTGGACGCCCTCCGCGCCGCCCCCCAAGCCCCGCGGATCCCGCGAGAAAATACGCCC
>JBQTJR010000004.1:0-14917 GCA_052386895.1 Sphingosinicella sp. | reverse complement strand
TGGTGGAGCCGGATCGGCCAGTCGTAGATGTCGGCCAGCGCCTTGCGGATCGAATCCAGCACCGGCCGCAGCCAGGACGGCGCCGATCCGGGCTCGAAGAATCGGCGCATCTCTGGCTCCCGGGTTTCGGGTGTGGGGTGTCGGGTGTCGGGTATCGGGTTTCGGGTGTCGGGTGCCGGGTTTCGAGTGATCTCTTCCTTGAAACCTGAAACCTGGAACCCGAAACCTGGAAACCGGGCCTGGGAAATATTAATTCAAGTAAAGGCGTTGCGGCCGCGAGCGGCCTAGGATGATTGCCGGTGCCGGGTGTGTCGGCATCGCGTACCGGGGTGGGGACTCATGCTTTATTATCGGCTCTACGAGCTGAACGCGCACAGCTTGAAGATCGAAGGCGTCACCGAGCTGCACGCGGCCGACGATGCCGACGCCACCGCCCAGGCGCGCGGACGCGTCAGCGTCAGGCCGCGCGAGCTGTGGCGCGGCAACCGCAAGGTGTGGAGCGACACGCCGACGGCCGGCTGACGGCTACGGGCAGCTAACGATCCCTCTTCGCTAGCGGCGCGCTGGGCTAATCCCCTCCCCCTTGATGGGGGAGGGTCAGGGTGGGGGTGGACTCCGCGAGTGCTTCGGCGATGACGTGCCAGACACCATCCGGATTCTCGAGTACGTCGTTGTTCCAGAAGCGCAGGATCCGGTAGCCTTCGGCCTCAATCGCAGTTGTGCGTTTGCTTTCGTCTATGTCGGCATGGTGTCCGCCATCGACCTCGATGATCAGCCGTGCACGATGGCTGGCGAAGTCGGCTGTATAGCGGCGCATCGGTACCTGGAATCGAAAGCGAGCTTCCGGAAATGAGTCGCGGAGCAAGCGCCACATCGCCTGCTCGGCGTCGGTTCGGTCGCGTCGCAAGGCGCGAGCGCGAGGAATGGCTCCCTCGCCGGGGCGGTATTTCATGCGCTCAGTCCTACGCCAAACGCCACCCCACCCCTACCCCTCCCCATCAAGGGGAGGGGTTTAGCCCATTGCCGGCAAATCGGTCCGCAGTGGCGCCTCGCCGCGCCGCCGCGTCTCGCGCCTCAGCTTCGCCAGCGCCTCCTCCTCCGCCTGGCCCCAGATCGACAGCCCGTCCGCATCGCGCAGCCGCCGGCACAAGATGCGGTTGGCGGCGACGATCAGCTCATAGGCCTCGGTGGTCCAGATGTTGGCATCGCCGCCGGCGGTGGGAACGCCGGTCGAGGCGAGGCCGTAAATCCCCAAGGTGTAGGCCGCAGCGGGCGTCGGATGGAGGCGGATGACCCCTTCATCCTCGGCCCAGGACGAGGGCACGCCGGTTGCCGGGTCGGAGACGTTCACCGCCTCGTGGATCAGGTGGAGCGGCACCTTGCTCAACGGCGAGCCGAGCCAGGTGACCGTGTGCGGGAACCGCACGCCCGACGGCATCGCCACCGTCGCGGTGCCGGCCACCGTCGCGGCGGTGCCGCCGGCGCGGTTGAACCAGAAGCTGTCGTCGCAATGATGCTCGACCGCCGCCGCCACCGCGTCCACCTTGGCCTGTTCGAGCGCGCCGCCGCTCCCCATGTCGTCGCGGTCGAGATCGAGGACGATCCGCGTGTAGAGCTGGGTCAGCGTCGCCATGCCGCGATTCTCCCATACTGATGTACTTTATGGAGCCCGCCGTTCGACGCGCGTAAAACTCGATTCATCGCCGGCCCGTGATTCGGCACTCCGGCGGCTGGGAGACTCGAAAGCGGCCGCGATCGCCACGCTCCCGTCGATGCGGATTGGGATGCAGCGCATGGCCTATTACCGGCTTTACCTGATGAGCCCGCACAACGGGCATATCGAGAGTGTCGAGGAATTCGAGGCGCACGACGACGAGGCGGCGATCGCCCGGCTCGAGGGCCGTTCGATCGAGCGCCCGGCCGAATTGTGGGCGTCCAACCGCAAGGTGCGGCGCTACGACGCCGGGGCCGAACAGCGGCCGCAATTGTACAGCGTGGCGGGCTGACCGCCGGCCGAGCGGCCCCTTTTCCTAATCCCTGCGTTTTGCCCGCGACTTGCGCTTGCGCAGGTCGAGCTGGACTTTGGACACGCCGGCGGTGAACGGATGGTCCTTCCATCCCCTCGGTATGAGGTTGCGGTCGGTGAAAATCTCGGCCTCGCCGTTCGGGCCGTAATACCATGCGGGTCCGCGTCGCTGTTCCATATTTATGTCCTTTCAGGAAAGTGGCGGCGACAGCGCGATCTCGCGCCCTCGACACGCCGTGCGCATTGGCTAGGCTGCAGTCAGGAGGGACCATGGCGATCATGCGCTGCGAGCATCACGCACCCCGCGGGCGAACCCGCGACTACGTGGCCTCGGTCGAGCCGGTCGGGTATCCGGTCACAGCCGTGATTTGCGGGTCCCAAACTTGTCGGGACCCCGCATTGATCTGGCACGAACAGCATGAAAAGCTCGGATACGATCGGGGCGAACGCATCTTCAAAGCCTTCACTGCCACGATGAAGGTCAGGGCAGCCTGAGCCAATGACCAACAAATTGTTCTACGGCGACAATCTCGACGTGCTGCGTGAGCATGTCGCGGACGAGAGTGTCGACCTCATCTACCTCGACCCGCCGTTCAACTCGAACGCCAACTACAACGTGCTGTTTCGTTCACCCACCGGCGACAGCGCCGACGCGCAGATCGAGGCGTTCGAGGACACCTGGCACTGGAACGACAAGGCGGAAGAGGCTTTCGACCAGGTCGCGCGCTCGGGCAACACCCGCGCGTTCGACCTTTTGAACGCGATGCGCAGTTTCCTCGGCGAGAACGACATGATGGCCTATCTCGCGATGATGGCGATCCGGCTGATCGAGCTGCATCGCGTGCTCAAGCCGACCGGCAGCCTTTACCTCCACTGCGACCCGACCGCGTCGCACTACCTCAAGCTGCTGCTCGACGGGGTATTTGGGCCGGAGAACTTCCGGAATGAAATTGTTTGGAAACGAAAGGCGGGCCGAGGCGAGACTACCAACCAGGCCATCAGGTTCGGTGTCAGCCATGACATTATCCTGTTTGCCGCGAAGTCGCGTCACGCTGTGTTTGGGCGCCAATATCGACCGAGCAATCCGGATTACATTGCTTCCAAGTTCACTCACGTTGACGAAAATGGTCGCCGCTACCGGTTGGATAATCTCACTAGCCCTTCGCCAAGACCCAATCTTCGTTACGAATACAAAGGCTACGCACCTCCAAATAACGGATGGGCAGTATCCCGTGAACGCATGGAGGCGATGGAGGCGGAGGGTCGCGTTTACTTTCCTACTGACAAGAGCAAGCGACTTCAGCGGAAACGGTACTTGGACGAACTAGAGGGCGAAACCGTCGACACCCTTTGGGATGACATTCCTCCCATCAACTCGCAAGCCGCCGAACGCCTCGGCTACCCAACCCAGAAACCGCTCGCCTTGCTAGAGCGCATCATCGCGGCCTCGTCGAACGAGGGCGATGTCGTGCTCGATCCTTTCTGCGGCTGCGGCACCGCCGTTCACGCCGCGCAGAAGCTCGGCCGGCAATGGATCGGCATCGACGTCACCCATCTTGCGATCAGCCTGATCGAGAAACGCCTGCGCGACGCCTTTCCCAACATCCAGTTCGAGGTGCACGGCACGCCGAAGGACCTCGCCTCCGCGCAGGACCTCGCCTCGCGCGACAAGTACCAGTTCCAGTGGTGGGCGGTGTCGATGGTCGATGCGCTGCCGTTCGGCGGCAAGAAGAAAGGCGCCGACGGCGTCATCGACGGCCTCATCTACTTCCACGACCACGACCCCGTGGCCGGCAAGATGAAGACCCACCGCGCGATCGTCTCGGTCAAGGGCGGGCTCAATCCCGGCGTCGCGATGGTCGAGACGCTCGCCGCGACGATGGAGCGCGAGAAGGCGCCGATCGGCGTCCTCATCATGAACGCGCTGCCCACCCGCGAGATGGAGCGCCGCGCCGCCGCCGTCGGCGTCTGGCGCGGCGGCATCGACGAGAGCTATCCGCGGCTGCAGATCCTGACGCTCGCCGAGCTGTTTCAGGGCAAGAAGCCGAAAATCCCCAATGTCGACCGCACCGCGATCCGGCGCGCGAAAGAGGAATCGACACAGGGGAGTTTGCTCTAGAACTTCGTCGCCAGCACGAGGGCAATCCGAACTGGAACTCGGTTTCCACCGAAAGTGCACGCATGTAACACGTTTGCCGAACGTGTTAGCTTTTTGCTCTTTTTTTAACATGAGATGCGTGTTATGTGCGATTGATTGCAAACGGCGAACATGAACCCATGGCACTGAAATCGACCTACGCCATTCCCGGCCTTCCTCCAGCGGGAGACCTGGAAACCCAGGAAATTCTGCGAACAACAGCGCGCGCCCACCGGCATCTTGCGGAGCTGAAGGGTCGCGCGAGCAACATACCGAACCCAGACATCCTTATCGACACCCTGTCCCTTCAGGAGGCCAAGGCCAGCTCTGAAATCGAAAATATCGTCACCACTCAGGACGAGCTGTTCCAGGCAAGCGTTTTTCCGGAAAGTCCGACGTCTCCCGCCGCGAAGAAGGTGGCGCTTTACCGTGATGCGCTGAAAGCCGGCTGGGGACAGATGAAGGAGCGGCAGGGACTGCTCACGAACAACGTCATCATCTCGATGTTTCAAATTCTAAAACGCACCGACGGCGAATTCCGCGACACTCCCGGCACCGCGTTGAAGAACGAGGCGAGCGGAGAGATCGTTTATGTACCGCCGCAGGATTTGAACGTGGTCAGGGAAAAAATGGGCCACCTGGAAGCGTTCATCAATGACGACGAAGCCTGCGGCCTCGATCCGCTAATCAAGATGGCAATAATCCATCACCAATTCGAAAGCATCCACCCCTTTCCTGACGGAAATGGCCGAATCGGGCGCATAATCAACGTGCTCTATCTCATGAAACAAGGTCTGCTCGACACTCCCATACTCTACCTCAGCCGCCACATCACGACCAGTAAGGCTGAATACTACAAACTCCTGCAACGCGTCCGCGAGACCGGAGACTGGGAATCTTGGGTCATCTACATGTTGAAAACCGTGGCCGAAACGTCGAGACACACGCTTGGCCTGGTGGGAGACATTCGGACGCTCATGGCAAACTACAAGGTCCGAATCAGGACTGACCATCGCCGGATCTATTCGCAAGACTTGCTCAACCTGCTTTTCCGCCATCCGTATACGCGTATCGAGCATCTCCAGCGCGAGCTGGAAATCACGCGCCAGACCGCCGCCCGATATCTCGATACGCTCACTCGGGCTGGCTTGCTCTCAAAGCACCGACTCGGGAAAAGCAACTATTACGTCAATGACCCGCTGGCAGCACTTTTCCTGGACGTAGGGCTACAGCAGCAGGCCGCTTAAGGACCTCGCCGGAAGGAGGCTCCTTACCGCCCCTCCCCTTCCCGCCTACGCCGCGCCGGTGATGGCGCCGAGGTTGACCAGGGCGCTGCGCACCTCGTTCCACTTGTCGGCGAGCGACGCGAACGCGTCGGCGGTGTCCATGTTCTGGATGTTGATCAGCAGCCAGCCGTCGCCCTCGACGAACGCGGTGACGCCCGACGCCTCGATCGAGATGGTGTCGCTCGCCGAGCCGGTATTGGCGGCGGTGATCGCCGAGCCCGCCACCGCCGCGCCCGCGGGCGTGCAGTTGGCCGAGGTCAAGGCGATGACGCCGCCGGTCACGTCGGTGGTGCCGATCTCGAGGTTGAGCGATGCCGCCTTGGCGGCGGTGGTCGCCGCCTTGCACAC
The DNA here is from genome assembly GCA_052386895.1 of Sphingosinicella sp. GTDB lineage: Bacteria > Pseudomonadota > Alphaproteobacteria > Sphingomonadales > Sphingomonadaceae > Allosphingosinicella. The sequence goes on along the minus strand of JBQTJR010000004.1, from coordinate 9,120 downwards.
CCTAAAGTCGAAGCCGAGCAGCTTGAACCTGTAGCCCGGCGTGTAGTTGGTGAGGATGTCGCCGTTGGCGGCGATCGACGCCAGGTTGACGTGCAGGGCAATGGTCGTCTCGCCAACGCCGGAAGCGAACGTGTCGGAAACCGTGCCGCCGGTCGAATCGGTGATCGCCACCTGCGAGGCGTCGGCGCGCTTGACGACCGGCGTTGCGCCATAAAGCGACAGCAAGTCGTCGGAACGCCCGAACGTCGAGCCTTCCGGATTGCCGTCGCCGATTACCTGTACTGCCATGTGTGAATTCCTTTCAGTGGGAGAAGGACCCACCCCCCGCCCCTCCCTCCCAGGGAGGGGAGTCCCGGCGGAGCCGGGCGGGGTGGGTTTGCATCAGTTGTTGTGGAGACGCACCGCCAGCTGCGGCCGCAACGTCTTGAAGCCGAACAGCACGTCGAGGCGGCAAGGCAGTAGGTCATTATTTATGTCATAATCCCGGATCAGCCGGATGCTGAGCCCGTCGACTACTTCGCGTGCCTTCCAGTCGACGCCGTTCGGCATGACCAGATCGGCGGTGGCGAACGCGAACGCCTCCTTCTGGTAGAGCATCGAATTGGTCACCGCGGTCGATGCCGTGCCGAGGAAGGTGATCGCGGCATTGTCGGCCGGCAGCGCGTTGATGTTCTGCCGCGCCCCGGACGAGACGAACGACGGGCTCACGTCCCAAGTGGCCGCGCCCGAGGCCGCGTCGGCGGTCACCACGAACTGCTGCAAGATGCCCGTGGAAACCTTGGTCTCCGGGTGCACCTTGAACACGTTGGCGATGGTGAACACGTCGCCGTCCTTGACCGCGCCGGTGCCGGTATCGACGGTGATCGTGGTGTCGCCGGAAACCACCGTGTCGTTGACCAGATAGGCGCCGTTGGAGCCGCCGCGGGTGTGCGCGGGCCACAGCGTGTTCTCGACGAAGTCGAAGCCGGCGGTGCGGCCCATGAAGCCTTCGCGATACTGCTTGGCGACCGACTGGCTGTCCTGAAACAGGCCCTTCAGACCGTCGATCAGGTCGACGCCTTCCTGGGTCTGCAAGGACGCGGTGCGGTCGTTCAAGGGCGCCAGCGAGTCGTTGAGGATTTTCCTGCCGGCGAGCACCTTGGCCAGCGTCAGCGCCGAGCCGCCGTTCCACACCGACTGGTACACGTCCTTGTACATCGCCATCGCCTCATACTCGATGTTGGCGGCGAGGACGGAGGTGGCCGGTTCGATGATCCGCTTCGAGAAATCGTCGAGGCTCATCGTCAGGTCGACCGAGGTGAAGTTCATGTCGACGCCGCGCTGGGTGGCGACGGTCAGCGTCTCGCTGACCTCGGAGGTGTCCTGGACGTTCAAGGTCGCGCCGGAGCGCACCGTGTACTGGTTGGGCATCCGGATTTTCAGCGAGGTGCCGATCTTGGCGCCCGACTTGGCGAAGCTGTCGTCGTACTGGCGCTCGATCGAGCCGACGAAGTTGAGTTTCTGGTGGAGAACTCGAGCTATTTCCCGAGTCACGGCGGTGGGAGTGAGGATGGTGTTGGCCATTTCGATTGGGGTTCCTTTGGAAGTTGCCGCTGGAGCCCGCCCAATTCGTCATGCCAGCGAAAGCTGGCATCCAAGCTGACTCGTCGAGAAAGGAGCGAGTCGCGGAATCTGCTTGGACCCCAGCTTTCGCTGGGGCGACGAAAAAGGGGGCGCGGCAGTGTGAGTTACGTCAGCTCCGCTCGCGCGGGCATGACGTAGACGGGTGCGTTGGAGTGAGAGGGATCAGCCCCGCTTGCGGAGCTGCTGCTGGCGCCGTTTCATCCACTCCTCGACGGAGAGGCGGTCGTCGAGGCCGCTCGGCGGGGGCTTGCTCCCGACGGTGGCGGCCGGGGTGACCTGCTGGGCGGCGGCGTGGCGCTCGGCCGCCTGCTGCTTGCGGATGGCTTCGCGCCCGTTCCAGGCTTCGTGGAGCACCTTCGCGGCGCGCGGATCGGCTTCGAGGTCCGCGATCTCCTCGCGGGTGAAGCCGAACTCGCCGGCAAAGGTCTCCAGGCTGGCCTTGAGCGCGTCGCTCCAGCCGATGTCGCGGGTCAGCGCCGCACGGCCTTCCTCCAGGCGCCTGGCAGTTTCCTGCTGCGCCTCGAGCTGCCGCTGCCGCGCCAGTTGGTCGAGACGCCCGAGCGCGAGCGCGTGGGCGTCCTTCAATTGCTGGTAATGGATGAACGCCTTCTGCGCGCCCTGGGGGTCGCGCTCGTTCCAGGCGTTCCAGTCGGCGGTGCGGTAGCGCGCCACCTGCTGCTCGAGCGCGCGCACGTCGCCGGCGGCGTCGATCTGTTCGCTGTCCGCCTGCTCGAGCCGCGCCCGCTCGGCGGCGAACGCCTTGCGCTCGTCGGCGAGCGCCTGCGTCTTCCTGGTGTAATCGGCCTGGCGGAGAAAGCCTTCGCGCAGCTGGCGGGCCTGGTCCTCGGGCAGCGTCAGCGTCAGGCCGGAGTCGAGCTCGAGCGCGACGGAGGCCTGATCGGAAGGGACGGGTTCGCCTTCTCTCACGGTTTCCGTTTCGGGCTCGGCAGCAGCCGGCTCAGCAACGGGTTCGCTTGTGTTGGTGGCAGGTGCGGTTGCGGTTGCGGTTTCGGTTCCGGTTCCGGTTCCGGTTCCGGTTCCGGTTCCGGTTCCGGTTTCGGTTTCGGTTCCGGTTCCGGTTTCGGCGAGTTCCATTTGGGTCCTTCCAAGAAAAAAGAGCTCGTCATCCCGACGTAAGTCGGGACCCATGAACACCGGCGGTGCAAGGCTTGCGATCCCCGCGTTCATGTGCCCCATGATCAGGGGCGGATGTCCCCCGGACATCCGCAGCCCTGTCCGGGGACAGGGCGACCTGATTCATTTCGCCGGGGTGACGAATTGGAGTTGCGTTTGCAGCGCGTAACCGTGCTGGGCCCGGTGCATTGCGCCGGGGTGACGATTAGAAGTGGTGACGTTCTAGAAGCGGCGCAGCGCCTGCATCCGCCGGGTTTCCGCCTCGTAGGCATCAATCCGGTTTTCCTGCGCCTTGCCGGCGAGCCGCGCCTTCAGCGCAAAGTTCTCGGCGCGCAGCCGCTGCGCCTCGTCTTCGCCGGCGCGCGCTTGCGGGCTCAGCCGCTCCCGCAATTCCTCGGCCATCGCCTCGGCGTCGGGCAGGTCCATCAGCCGCGCGATCCGCGGCAGCATCACCGCCGCCACCGCCTCGCCGCCGGCCCGCGCCGCCTCCATCATCGTCGCCCGGTTCTCCTCGCGCATGGTGGTGAACGAGGGCCCGGCCTTGACCGTCAAATCGTATTTGCCGACCGCGAGGTCGTAGATCGGGGAGACGTCCCCTCCACCATCCTGACGGTTGGTCCCCCTCCCCGAGAAATCTCGGGGAGGACCGGGACCGACCGCGACGTTCGCCGCCTTGCCGTCCTCGCCGAGCACGCGGACGACCCGCGCCGTCGAATAGACCTTCGGTATCAGGTCGAGCAGGATGCGGCCGCCGTGGCGGATGGCGCGGCTCAGATTGTCGATGAAGTGGAAGGTCGACACGTCGCCCTCGCGCTGGCGGGCCAGGATCGCGCGGCCGCTCGTCTCGTTCGAGCGCGCGCCCAGCGACGCATCGTGCAGGCCGACGATCGCCTTGATGTCGTCGCTGGCGTTGATCGCTTCCTGCAGCGCCCCGGCCGGCACCGCCGCGAACGGCTGGCGCAGCGGCGGCGCCTTGCCGCGCGCATATTCGAGGAAGGCGTGCGATTCCGAATTGGCGGTGTGCCAGCCGCGATCGGCGGCGAACGTCCCTTCCTCGCCGATCCACGGCGCCCGCGGCGCCAGCGCCACCATCTCGGTGGTGGCGGTGCGCCAGTAATTGAACATCTGCTGCGCCGATTTGGCGTCGCGGACGAGACTGCGGAAATGGCGGCGGCCGTCGGCATCGACCACCTCGTCGCCATAGACCGCGACGATGGGAATGTACTTGCCGGCCCAGGCCACCGTCTTCAGCACCTCGGCACCGGTCAGCACGTGCTGGCTGACCTGCCAGCTCTCCACCTCGCGCGGCCGGCCGACGATCGAGCGGCCGGCATAGAGAAAAGGGTCTCGCGCCAGCGCCGGGGCGTCGACCACCGATCCGTCCGACAGCGCGACGATCTCGCGCCGCACTTTCTCGCGCGTCCAATATTCGGCGAGCGTGACGCTCTCGCCGTCGGCGCCGAGCCCTTCCGGGCAGTCGCGATAGTCGGCGTCCCAGTCGGTCTTTTCCGCATCCGGATATTCGCGCTCGAACGCGTCGTGGCTCATCGTCGTGACGACGAACGCGACGTTCCAGTCCGACGAATCGGCGGCGCTCGAGGCCGGGTCGCCATAGACGGTGAAGGCGTTGGCGATGCGCTCGATCACCAGGTCCTGATCGAACGCGTCGTCCGAGCTGTAGCGGGTGTTGACCCGCCAGAAGCCGAAACCCTGGCCGACCGCCTGCTCGATCGCGCTGTCGTAGGCGGCGTCGGCGTCGCTCGCCGTCTCGATGTTGCGGATGAGGCCGTTGACGATCTCGGCGACCGCCGGATCGCCCGCGCTGTCCTGCGGGTGGACCTTGATCTGCGGCTTGTTCTGGCGGGCGTCGTTGACCACCTGGCGGATGAAGGCGGGCAGCTTGTTGAAGGTCAGGATCGGGCGGCGGTCGCGCTCGCGCTGTGCCCTGGTCGCCTCGTCCCACTGCTCGCCGAGGCGCGCGAATTTGAGATCGGCCTCGGCGGCGGCGAAATTGTCGGCCCAGGCCGCGCGCGCCCGCTCGAAATCGCGGCGGGCGGCGGCGAGGATCTCGTGTTGCTCCATCCTCGCCTCCTTCGCGGCATAAAAAACGCCCGCGGGCCGGGGGAGAGGGCAGCCGCGGGCGCAATCCGCACCTTTAGAATTTCGACAAGGCTTCTGGCACAAAACAAGAACGTTGTCAAGTCAAAAAATGAACGCGGCGCAAAAAAATGGACCGCCCGCCGGCTCAGTGCCGGAAGGACGGCCCAGTTCCCGTTTCAGCCCGAGATGCGGCGCTCAGCGGCCGCCGTCGGGATCGCGGTCGCCGACATCGACGTCGAGATTGCCTTTCTGATTGATGCCGACATCGACGTCGGGGAGATCGATGTTGAGGCCGCGATCGTCGATCCTGACGCGGGTGCCGTCCGGGTCGACGCGGAAGCGGGTGCCGTCCTCGACGACGATGCGGCTGTCGGTGTCGGTGAGCCGCACCCTGGTGCCGTCGGGGTCGACCCGGAAGACGACGCCATCCTCGTCGACGATGCGCGCGCCCTGCGGCCACACGAACGCGGTCTGGGTCGGCGCGGCGTCACCGGTGGTTTCGGCCTTGTCGGCGCTGTCGTTGGACGCGGTGTTCACCTCGCAGGCGGCGAGCGTCACGCAGGCCGCGGCGATCGCGGCTGCAAAGTGGGTTCTCATCTGAATCTCCTCTATTTCGCGCACAGGCCAGGTCACCGTCCCTCGGCCGGCGGCCCGTTGCCCGGTAAGGACGAGCCGGGGGCCGTTCCGGTTCCAGCCCGACGGCCGCTGCCTGGAACCGGCGAGAGCGCGCTAGTGCGCTGTCACCGGTTTTTCCACCGCGCCCAGGCGTCGGTGGATCGCCTATTGACTCCGCTCACCTGGCGCTGCCGCCTTTCGACGCTTGAGGGAGAATGTGAGCAGCCAAATCGCTGCCGATCCCACCGGAAGGAACCAGATGAAATATCCTGAATAGTAGCGAGTCACGGGAACATATCCCATCTCCGTGGGCATCTGGTTCCACGTCCATGCATCGATCAGAAGCAACACCATGAGAATCCCGATGGCCATCTGCCACCGGCCTGCATCCTTGCCGGTGGCGATCAGAGCGCAGGCTGCGATAAAGAACGGATTCGCTAGCCAGCCGAACTGAAGGCCAAACAGACCCATCCAGCCTAATGCTAAAATGCTCCAGCCCTGCCAAACTTGCTCACCTGAGGGTTGAGCAAACGCCACTACGGGAAGCACGAGAGAGAGCCCCCAAACCGAACCGATGAATCCAACGAAGATGCGGGATCTGGTTTTAATCTGTTCTGGCATGCCTTCTACCTCCCCGCGGCCAAGGGCCCCTCAAAGATTTCTCCCTTTACTCAAGCCGGCTGCAGACCCTGCTCGAGCTTGCGGAAGCGGGCTTCGTAGCGCGCCTCGCGCGCCTCGCGGGCGAGCACGATGCGGATGGCGCGCGCGACCGGGTCGGCGATCTCGGCGAGCGTGTCGCGCTCGTCCCGGCCGTAGAGGCTGCCGTCCGGTCGCGGGCCGAGCAGCAGCCAGCCGACCGGCTCGGCCGCGCCGTGCCTGACGGTGAGCGGCACGCGCAGCGGGAACAGAGAATCGGAGACATCCGGGGGGTCGGCGTTGGCGGCACGCTTCGCCCAGGTGCGCGCCTCGGCCAGCGACACGCCGCGCGCGGCTTCGACCCGGCCGCCGACCTGCACCGCCGCGGCGCGGGCGTGGACGCCGGCGGTCACTCGCGACAGCACGTCCTCGAGCAGGACCTTGAGGCTGTCGGTCTCGCGCAAATCGGCGACGCTCTCGGGCAGTTCGCGGCGCAGCGCGATCAAATCCTTCTGGAAGCGGCGCTCGGCCCAGGCGTGGACGCGGCGCTGCAGCGGCGTGAACAGCACCACCGCCAGGCCGGCGCCGATCGCGCCGGGCCAGGCGCCGGCATCGCCGCCGAAGCGCAGCTCGAACAACGCCTCGATCGCCTGGGCGCTTGCGGCGAAGATGAAGCCGAGCAGCAATGTCAGCACCGCGAACCCGGCCGACCGGCTCGCCACGGTGTCGACGTCGTAGAGTCGGAAGCGGAGCAGCGAGACGACCAGCCCGACCACGAAACAAATGGAGCCGGCCAGGCGCAGCGCCACGGCGGCAAGCCCCAGCCACACCAGCGAGCGGTTGTCCGGCGCGAACGGCATCAGGCTCAAAAACAACAGGCTCGCCGCGCCCAGCGCTGCACCGAGGACCCAGCCCAGCGCCGCCCAGCGAATCTGCTGCCGCTCGATGCCGGCCGAATAGCTGCGGTAGCGCGATGCCATAGCCACGGCGGTGGCGACGACAATCGCCAGGGCGCCGAGATTGTATACCTCTGCCGGCGCCAATTGCGTCGGAGTGATGGCATCGAAGCCCCCGGCCAGTGCCCACAGGGCCGCAAGCAGGACGACGGCAAGGCTCCAGCGCGGCTGCAGCCGGCCTTCCGGGAAGACAGCCATCGTCGCCAGCAGCGATCCCCAGCCGGCGAACCTGAACATGACGGCCAGCGGATGCAGCGAAAAATGTGCGAATGCCGAAGTGGCGGTAGCGATGCTGGCGACAATCATCAGGAAGCTGATCGAGAGCAGGGCCGCGACCGGCTCACGCGCGCGCCTCCTGAACAAGAGCAATGAGGCGGTGAGAGCGGTCGCCGCCAGCAACAGGTCGATCGCCTGCTCGATCGCCCGCCGCGTGCCGTAGCTGAAGCCGACCTCGGCATAGGCCTCGGCGAGGTGGCGCGGGCTGCGGGTCAGCACGTGCTCGCGCACCTCGCCGCGCGGCGAGCGGGTGGTGATCGTCACTCGCGGTCCGGCGGCGCGCAGCCGGTCCGCGATCTCGGTCCGGCCGCCTGGACCGATCGGCCTGCCGTCGATCGCGATCAGCCGGCTGCCCGTCTCGACGCCGGCGCGGCGTCCTTCCTGCCCGAGCGGGAGTGCAAGCGCCTGCCGGCCCTCGTTCCAGCGCAATCCGAATTCACCGAACGGCACGACCCGTCGCTGATAGTCCATTTCTCGGAAATGAATTCCAGCCGCCACTGCCGCGGTCGCGATCACGAACAGCAGCAGCCAAAGGACGCGATAGGCGACGAGGAACCGGCCGGACAGTCGCGGCAGGCCGGCGGGCGGGCGCCAGCGACCGTGGTGCTGCTGCTGCTCGATTGCCGCCATGCACTCCCCCCTGCCTGTTCCATATCGTCTTTCCGGCCAATGCCGGAAGCTTTCAACGCCGGTCCGCGCGAACTTTTGCCTGATCGGTGTTCATCGGCCCCGGCGTTGGGCTCGCGTCGCTTCGCCCATCTTCGATTCCCCCGGGGTGACGAACAGGAGAGCGATGCCTATGTCCCCCTCGCCGCGTTGACCGGCAGCGCGCCGCGCTCTACCCTGGAACAAAGCTGGAACGATAAGCTAGAATGCTCACCCATATTTCCGTCCGCGGCGCGCGCGAGCACAACCTCAAGGACATCGATGTCGACATCCCGCGCGAAACGCTGACGGTGATCACCGGCCTGTCGGGATCGGGCAAGTCCAGCCTCGCGTTCGACACCATCTATGCCGAGGGGCAGCGCCGCTACGTCGAATCGCTGTCGGCCTATGCCCGCCAGTTCCTTGAGATGATGCAGAAGCCCGACGTCGACCATATCGAAGGGCTCTCGCCGGCCATCTCGATCGAGCAGAAGACGACCAGCCGCAACCCGCGCTCGACCGTCGCCACCGTCACCGAGATTTACGATTACATGCGCCTTTTGTGGGCGCGGGTCGGCGTGCCAGTTTCGCCCGCCACCGGCCTGCCGATCGCCGCCCAGACGGTGAGCCAGATGGTCGACCGGGTGATGAAGCTGCCGGAAGGGACGCGGCTGTACCTGCTGGCGCCGGTCGTACGCGGCCGCAAGGGCGAATATCGCAAGGAGCTGGCCGAGTGGCAGAAAGCCGGCTTCACCCGGGTGCGGATCGACGGCGCGTTCCACGACATCGAGGAGGCGCCGGCGCTCGACAAGAAATACCGCCACTCGATCGAGGTGGTGGTCGACCGGCTGGTGGTGCGGCCCGGCATCGAGACGCGGCTGGCGGATTCGCTCGAGACGGCGCTGAAGCTGGCCGAGGGGCTGGTGTATCTGGATCCGGCGGACCCCCCGAAAGCCCTCCCCCTCGATGGGGGAGGGTTGGGAGGGGGTGGCGTTCGCGACAAGTCCACCCCACCCCCGACCCCACCCCCACGAGGGGGGGGGGAGGGGGCGGGATCCCGCGCCGCGGTCATTGTGGCGCGCGAGCACGGCGAGGCTGAGGCGGGCGGCGCCGGGGCCAATAGCGAGGCCGCCCC
>JBQTJR010000003.1:0-3860 GCA_052386895.1 Sphingosinicella sp. | reverse complement strand
CCGAGCTCGTTGTTGGTGCCGTAGGTGATGTCGGAATGGTAGGCGGCGCGCCGCTCGGCGTCGGTGAGGTTGGGGACGATAACGCCGACGCTCAGGCCCAGGAAACTGTAGATCTGGCCCATCCACTCGGCGTCGCGGCGGGCGAGATAGTCGTTGACGGTGACGATGTGGACGCCATTGCCCTCGAGCGCGTTGAGATAGACCGCCAGGGTGGCAACCAGGGTCTTGCCCTCGCCGGTCTTCATTTCGGCGATTTCGCCGCGGTGGAGGACGATGCCGCCGATCAGCTGCACGTCGTAGTGGCGTTGGCCGAGGGTGCGCACCGCCGCCTCGCGGACGGTGGCAAAGGCTTCGGGCAGGATGTCATCGAGCGTCTCGCCCGTTGCCAGCCGCTGCTTGAACAGGTCGGTCTGGCCCTTGAGCGCCTCGTCGCTCATTGTCTGGATAGCCGGCTCGAGCGCGTTGATCTGCTCGACGATCTTGCGCAGCGAACGGACGTAGCGGTCGTTCGATGATCCGAAAATGGCCTTGGCTAATCCGCCAATCATGCTTTTTCCTGTTCCAAGAGGGCCCTCAGGCTGGTCGTCGGCCCGGGCGCGGGCGGCCGGTCAAAACCGGCCCGCGATGTAGGATTGGCCCCTTGGCAAGTCAATTGACGCGCCCCTCGGCCACGGCCTAGCGCGTGGGGATGGAAAACCCCCGCGAAGGCGGCTGCTGCTGCGGTACGGTGCGCTACCGGCTGGCCAGCGAACCCTATGACGCCGGCTACTGTCATTGCCGGACCTGCCAGCTCAATTCGGGGGCCCCGGCGATGGCCTTCGCCAGCGTGCCGCGCGGCGATCTCGCCTTTACAGCGGGCGGCGATAGAGTGCGCCGGTTCGCCTCCAGCAGCTTCGGACGGCGCAGCTTCTGCGGCGAGTGCGGTACGCCGCTCTACGTCGAGGTCGACCACCAGCCCGAAACGCTCGATTTCAGCCTCGCCACGCTCGACGATCCCGGCCCGTTCCCGCCGACCTTTCACATCTTTCATGCCAGCCGGATCGCCTGGTTCGACACCGACGACGGCCTGCCCCGCCACGACAGGTTCCGGCCCGACACGCGCGGCCTCGATGGAACCGAGCCGCCCGGCTGATTCAGGACGATTGGAGATAGGGCCGTAGCGCCGCCTCCAGCTTGCGCAACGGCATATAGCCGTCGAACCGTTCGACCTCTCTTCCCGCGTCGAACAGGATGGAGGTGGGAAAGCTTTCCACGCGGCAGGATCTGGCGGCTGCCGGATTGGCGTCGGCATCGAGTTTTGCGACCGTCAGCCGATCTTTCTGCCGCGCGGCGAGCGCCCGCAATCCGGGCGCCAGCAGCTTGCAGGGCCCGCACCAGGGCAGGCCGAACGCGACCAACATCAGCCGGCCGGAGTTGAGCACGTCGCGTTCGAAACTGGCATCGGTGACGATCCGGACGATCCCCGCGCCCATCGAACCGCTCTTGCAGGAATGCGCCTAGAGCGACTCTTCCAGCCAGCTCTGGATGCGACCCTTCGGCTCGGCGCCGACCTTGGTGGCGGCCGGCTCGCCATTCTTGAACAGGATCATCGTCGGGATGCCGCGCACGCCATAGCGGCTCGGCGCCTCGGGATTCTCGTCGATATTGAGCTTGGCAATGGTGACCCGCTCGCCCAGTTCGTTGCTCAGTTCCTCGAGCGCCGGCGCGATCATCCGGCACGGCCCGCACCATTCCGCCCAGAAATCGACCAGCACCGGCCCGGGCGCGGCAAGCACGTCGTGGCCAAAGGAGGAATCGGTTACGGTCGTGGTCGGCATGAATGTCTCCGGATGAATGCTACGCGCGATGTAGGGTCACGCTCGCGGTGTCACAACCGCCCGCTCAATCCACTTTCGGCAAATGCGCCTCGAGCAGCTCCGCCGGCAGCGCGAACAGGACCGGCTGGGCGGTGTAGAGCAAGGCCGCCTCGACCGGGCGATCCGGGAAGACGATCTGCAGCGCGGCGCGGTAAGCGGCCATCTGGCGAAGGTGCGCGGCCGGGATCGCCTCGATCGAGGCCGGGACGATGTGGCCGGTCTTGAAGTCCGCCACCAGCACCCTCTCGTCCGCGATCAGCAGCCGGTCGACGGCGCCGGTGACGACGAAGCCGCTGGCAAGCACTGCCGCGATCGGCGCCTCGGCCAGCGATTGCGGCCCGAACAGCTCGGCAAACACAGGATCGGCAATGATCCGCATCGCATCGTCGATCAGCCTGCCGCGAACGCCGGGATCGGCTACCAGGGCGGTCCGGCTGAGCCAGAGGTCGGCGAGCTCGCGCCGCCTCGAAACCTCGCAGGCGGGCAGCCGCTCGAACAAGGCGTGGAGCAGCTGGCCGCGGCGCGCCGCCTCGCGCTCGGCGGGACTGGGCGGCGGATGCGGCCATTGCTCCTCGCCGAGGCTCGATGGCGCGAGCGGGCGCGGCGGCCGTTCCTCGATCGGGGCGGGTTGTAGTGCCCAGTCCGGCAGGGCGGCGGCGCGCGCCACCGCCGCTTCGGCCTTGCGTGCCTGTTCCTCGCCAGCGCCGAAGCGCAGCTCGGCCGAGCCGTCGGGCAGCGATTGCCAGTTCGAGCCCAGCGAAACCAGCGCCTCCCGTGCCCTCTCGTACCAGCTGTCGGGCGGCGCGGCCTCGCCGTCGCTGGCGGCCAGGCTGCCGCCGACATAGAGCCGCTCCTCCGCGCGGGTCAGCGCGACGTAGAGCAGCCGCATATGCTCCTCGCGATCGCGGCGGTCGCGCACGGCGAAATGCGCCTGCAAAGGCTCGACCATGTCATCCTTGCGCGGCCGCAGGATCGGAATGCTCGGGCCGCCGGGAGACAGCGGCCAGCTGTCCAAAGCCGTTCCGCCGCGTCCCAGGCGGGAGGGATCGGCGCAGGCATCGGCGAGCAACACGATCGGCGCTTGCAGGCCCTTGGCGCCGTGCACGGTCAGCACCCGCACCGCATCGCGCGGTCCGGACGGATCGCGCTTCACCTCGACCTCGCCGCGCGCGAACCAATCGAGAAACGCCTGCAGCGAGGTTCCGCCCGCCGCCTCGAATTCGATCGCGGCGGAGAGCAAAGTCTCGATCGGGTCGCGCGCCTCGAAGCCCAGCCGTTCGAGCAGCTTTCGCCGTCCGTCGAGCGGACCTGAAAGAATCGTCTCGAAGAAAACGTGCGGCGTCGCGAAATCGGCCCGGTCGAGCAGGCCGCGCAGTCCGTCCATGGTTTGCGGCCCGGTCGCGCCTTCGCGCAACTTTTCCCACAAGGTGCCGCTGCGGCCGGCCGCAACCGCGTGGAGCTGGTCCTGGTCCCAGCCGAACAAGGGCGAGACCAGCAGCTCGGCAAGGTTGAGATCGTCGTGCGGCTGGGCCGCGAAGCGTGCCGCGGCGAGCAGGTCCTGGACGGCCAGCGGCGCCGAAAGCGACAGTCGGTCGACACCGGCCACCGGCACGTTCTTTTCGTGCAGCCGCGCCACCAGCATCGCGGCAAAATCGCCGCGTCGCCGCAACAGGATCATGATGTCTTCGGGGCGAAGCGCGCGGCCCCGGCAATGAAGGAAGAAGGGACGCTCCAGCCAGCCGGCAAGCCGCTGCGCGATCTGCCCGGCATGGATGCGCTGCGGCTGGGATATCCATCCTTCCTCGGCCGGCTCGTCCTCGCTCTCGCCGCTGTCGCCGCCCACCGCGGGCCAGAGCACCACCGAACCGGGCCGGGACTGGTGGCCAGGGTGGACGCGATGAAGGTGGGGCGGTTGCGGCAGACCGAGCGCGTCGGGCCCGAGCCGGTCGAGCAGGCGATCGACCAGCGCCAGCACCGGCGTGGACGAACGGAAGCTGACGTCGA
>JBQTJR010000002.1:0-4215 GCA_052386895.1 Sphingosinicella sp. | reverse complement strand
CCGGCCAGCGCCGTCGCCACGCCGAGCGCGCGGCCGGCGACGCTCCACAACGGCTGCAGCAAAGTCGGCCGCACTTCGCGTTCGGCGAGCAACGCGTCGAACCGCTCGAGGTGGCCCTGCTCCTGCTGCGCCATGCGGGCGATGATCCGCGCGCAGGGGTGGCGGTCGCCGAACACCGCCAGCTGGCCGGCATAGATCCGGGTCGCGCCATATTCGCCGGCCTGGTCGACGCGCAGCATCGCATCCACGTCGAGGCGGGGATCGCCGGGGCGCCAGCCGGGCTTCGTCAGTCCGACTGAGCGGGTTTCTTCAGGCTCAGCCACAGGATCACCAACGCGCTAGCCAGCGAAAGGATCGCGTTCCAACCCGCCATCGACACGCCCAGCCACGCCCACTGCACCTCGTCGCAGCGCACCATCGGTGCCGACAATATGCTGTCGAGCAGCTCTGCGGTGGATAGGCCGGCGGTGTCGGCGGTGCACTGGGTGAAGCCTTCGAAAATCCCCGCTTCCACCCCGGCATGATATAAGGCGATCTTGCCCGAAACGAGGATCGCCAGCGCCGCCAGCCAGACCAGGCTGCGGCCCTTGTCGGGCAGCCGGCCGCCGGCGGCGATGCCGGCGAACGCGAACGCCGCCGCCGCCCAGTGCGCCCAGCGCTGCCACCAGCACAGCTCGCATGGGCTTAGCCCGCCGATATGCTCGGAGCCGTAGGCGCCGGCGAGCAGCGCCAGCGGCACGCCGAGGCTCAGCGCCTTGGCGAGCGCGAGCGGGCTCATCGAAAGGCGTCCTTGCTCACCCGCACCGCATAAGCGGACGTGGCCGGCAGGCCAAGCCGGCCGTCCCGAATTGGCAACGCTCACGGCGCGCTGGTATGCGCATGACGGACCGTGAGGGAAAATGGGCATTTTCGGGAAGCTCTTCGGAACCGAACCGACGCCTCAGCCAGCGCCGGAGCCCGAGACGCGGGAACGTCGCGCTGACAGGCTCACCGCACTCGCCGCCAACGATTTTCAACGCTGCGAATACCGCGTCGAGGCCGTGCGCGAGATTGCCGCGCTCCGCCTCCCGGACGCGCTCGCGAGGCTTATCGCGGTCTACCGCGAAGGCTCGTTCCCGCTCGGCCTTCGCGCTGCGCTGGAGGAATCGATTGCCGCACTCGATTCGCGCGCGCTTCAGGAGCATCGCAAGCGCAGCTCGGAGCTGGCCTCCACCGACTGCGAGCTGCTCGGTGAAATCCGCCGGTGCGGCGAGCCCGACGTGTTGAATCGCGACGCGCTGCTCGAACAGGTGGCTGAACGCATCCGCGCCGCGGGCGGCAGGGGCTCGTTCACGCTTGCCTACCACATCGAGCAACTGATCCCGTGCCGGACACGCGATATCCTGGCGGCGCTTTATCTCGCGCGGCATGCCGAGCCGAACTACGATCTCGCCTTCACGCTGAAATCACTGCTTCATGTCGCGCAGACCAAGTCGGGAAAGTGGCCATCGTCGAGCGCTGAACTGATCGGTCCCGACAGCTACGGCTGGTCCGACCAAACCTATCGTCGTATCCGCGAACTCACCGAAGACGCGTTGAGCGCTTTGGGCAGCTAGCGGCTGACCGGCCGGGCTGGGGCGCCGGCGGTGCGGACGCGCCCGAGCCGGGCGATCGTCTGCAGCGCGTAGTGCAGCTGGTAATCCTCGATGTTGCGCGCCCGCAGCTGCTCGGCGGTGAGCTGGAAGCGCGGGTCGGGCCGGCCGTCGTCCTGGATCACTTCGTCCTCGACCCCGGCCTCGTTGACCAGGTGACGCCGCAAGTCCGATTCGCGCACCCGGCTGCGCGAGCGGTAATCGGGATCGGAGAGCTGCGGCACCAATATGTCGGGGCTGACCCCGCCTTCCTGCACCGAGCGGCCGGACGGCGTATAATAGCGCGCGGTGGTGAGCCTGAGCGCGGTGTTGCTGCGGCCCAGCGGGATCAAGGTCTGCACCGAGCCCTTGCCGAAGCTGCGCTCGCCCATCACCAGCGCCCGCCTGTGGTCCTGCAGCGCGGCGGCGACGATCTCGGCCGCCGAGGCGCTGCCGGCGTCGACCAGCACGATCACCGGCGCGCCGTGGGCGGCGTCGCCCGGCCGCGCGTAATAGCGCTCGATGTCGGCGCGGCGCCGTCCGCGCTGCGAGACGATCTCGCCGCGCTCGAGGAACAGGTCGGCGAGGCCGACCGCCTGGTCCAAGAGGCCGCCGGGGTTGGAGCGCAAGTCGACGATGTAGCCGAGCGGCGGCCCGCCCAGCCGGCGCTCGATGTCGGTCATCGCCCGCATCGCCGCCTCGGTGGTGTTGCGGTTGAAGGTGGTGACGGTGAGGATGGCGACGCGGTCCCTGACCTCGCTCTGGATCGCCGGGATGTCGATGATCGCGCGGGTGATGCTGACGTCGAACGGCCGCTCGCGGCCCGGCCGCACCACCGTCAGGCGGACGGCGGTGCCGGGTTGCCCGCGCATCCGCTCGACCGCCTCGTCCAGCGTGCCGCCGAAGAACAGGCGGCCGTCGATATGGGTGATGAAATCGCCCGGCTTGATGCCGGCGCGGTCGGCCGGGGTGTCGCGGCTGGCGGCAATCACCTTCACCGCCCCGTCCTCCATCGTCACGGTGAGGCCGAGCCCGCCGTAATTGCCGTCGGTGGTGGTCATCAGCGCGCGAAAGCCGCGCTCGTCGAGGTAGGACGAATGCGGGTCGAGGCTGGTCAGCATGCCGTCGATCGCGCCGCGGATCAGCGTCGCGGCGTCGACCTGGTCGACATATTCCGCCTTCACCCGCTCGAGCACGCTCATGAACTGGTCGATCTGGCGGTAGGAATTGACGTCGACCTGGGCGAGGCCGGCGGTGGCGGCCGGGATCAGGGCGACCGCGCCGACCAGGGCGATCGAGCGCAGGAAATTGCTGTT
This sequence comes from Sphingosinicella sp., assembly GCA_052386895.1. Taxonomy (GTDB): domain Bacteria; phylum Pseudomonadota; class Alphaproteobacteria; order Sphingomonadales; family Sphingomonadaceae; genus Allosphingosinicella. The sequence goes on along the minus strand of JBQTJR010000002.1, from coordinate 1,289 downwards.
CACGGCCATCTTGGAAAAACCTCGCTGGAGTGGCGTTCTCTAGCTCGTGTCTAGGGAGGCGAAAAGCAACCCCCGGATGAACGCGCGTGCGGAAATGGTGCACGCCCGTTTCACGTCTTCCACGGTTTCGACACTCGGAACCCGAAACCGGAAACCCGAAACCCGAAACCCTACCCCGCCAGCAATTGCGCGATCGGCAGCGGCCGGCCCCGCCGCCGCAACTCCACCGTCAATTGCGGCGCCGCGCCGCCGGCGCGCCCGATGCGGGCGCCGCGCGGCACCCTCTGCCCGCGCCGCACCGCCAGCCCCTCGAGCTGGGTGATGACGCTCGTCCAGCCGCCGCCATGGTCGATGATCACCACCTCGCCGTAGCTGCGGAACGGCGCCGCGAACAGGATGCGGCCGGCCGCCGGCGCGGTCACCGCCGCTGCAGCCGGCGTCGCAAAGGTGAGGCCGCGCGAATGCACCCCGGCGTCGGAAATCTCGCCGACCCCGGTCAGCAGCCGGCCGCGCACCGGCAGGCGATAGGCGAGCCGCACCCGCTCGCGGCCTTCCGCGCCATCCCTGTCGCGGCGCGGGATCGGCGGCGGCAGCGCCGCCAGCGCTTCCCCGAGCTGCTGCTGCGCCCGCCGGCTCGATTCGGCCCGCGCGAAGCCGCGCGCTTCCTCGCCGAACGCCAGCGCCCGGTCCGATTGCGCCACCGCCAGCCCGGCGAGCTCGCGCGACAGCGCCCGCTGCCTCTGCTCGAAGCGCCCCAGCTCGGTGCGGCGCTGGGCCAGTTCCTCGCGGCTGGCGGCGAGCGCCGCGCGCGCCTGCGCCTGCTGGCCGTGCAGCGCGTTGAACCGCGCCAGCTCGCCGCGCAGCGCCGCCGTCCGCCGCCTGATCTCGGGCAGGGTCGCCGCCAGCAGCGCGCGCACGTGCACCGTGTCGCTTAGGCTGCCCGGCTGCGCCAGCGCCAGCGCCGCCGGCCGCCGAGCCATCGTCTGCAGCGCCCCGACCAGCCGCGCCAGCGGCTGCTGGCGCTCGGCGAGCCGTGCCTGCTGCGCTTCGCGCAAGTGCGCGATCAGCGCCAGCCGCCGCTCGGCGAGCGTGATGTCCGACTCGGCGACCTCGATGCGCGCCGCCAGCGCCGCCGATTCGGCGCGGGCGCGGTCTGCCGTGCCGGTGGCGCGCCGCGCCTGGACGTCGAGCGCCTGGTAGCGCGCCTCGGCGCTTTCCGCCTCGCGCCGCGCCTCGATGAACGAGGTCGCCTGCTCGCTGCGCGGCGCGGCGGCGGCAAAACCGGCGGT
>JBQTJR010000001.1:0-2447 GCA_052386895.1 Sphingosinicella sp. | reverse complement strand
ATCCTCGATCCGGCCGGCAACTCGCTGGAAGGCCGCGTCAACGCCCGCGGCGTCTCGCGCGGCCCGTTGTCGATCGCCCGGCTCGACGCCGAGGCGAGCTTGCGCGGCGGCACCGGCCAGGTCCGCGCCCGCATCGCCGGCTCGCGCGGCCGCGATTTCGCGTTCGACACCGTCACCGAAGTCTCGCCGAACCGCTACCGCGTCGCCGGCCGCGGCACGCTCGATCGCCGCCCGCTCGTGCTGGTGACGCCGGCCGAATTGACTCTCACCGCCGAAGGCTGGCGGCTGGCGCCGACCCGCTTCACCTTCGCCGGCGGCCGCGCCAGCCTCGCCGGCCTGTTCGGTTCGCGCACCGAGATCGACGCCCGCCTCGAGGCGATGCCGCTGACCATCCTCGACATGGCCTGGCCGCAGCTCGGGCTGGGCGGCATCGCCACCGGCCAGGTCCGCTACGTCTCGCCCGGCCCCGGCATCCAGCCCTCGGGCGCGATGGCGCTGCGCGTGCGCGGCCTCACCCGCTCCGGCCTCGTCCTCTCCTCGCGGCCGATGGACATCGGCGTCAACGCCCGCCTCGACGGCGCCGGCGCGGCGATGCGCGCGGTCGCTCTCAGCGAGGGCCGCACCATCGGCCGCGCCCAGGCCCGTTTCGCGCCCTTGGGCAGCAGCGGCCCCCTGTTCGACCGGCTGAGCCGGGCGCCGATGCAAGCCCAGGTGCGCTATGCGGGCGCCGCCGACACTTTGTGGCGGTTGACCGGCATCGAACTGATCGACCTCTCCGGCCCGGCCGCGATCGGGGCCGACCTGCGCGGCACGCTCGAAAACCCGGTCATCAACGGCTCGATCCGCACCGCCAATGCGCGGCTGGAAAGCGCCGTCACCGGCATGGTGATCGACACGCTCGCTGCCGAGGGCCGCTTCGGCGGCTCGCGGCTCGAGATCGCCCGCTTCACCGGCGCCACCCCGGGCGGCGGCCGCGTATCCGGCGCCGGCCATCTCGATTTCGCCGCCGCGCGCGGCGTCGGCATGCATTTCGACATCGACACCACCGGCGCGCTGCTGCTCGATCGCGACGACATCCGCGCCGCCTTGACCGGCCGGCTCGCGATCCGCTCGGACGGCGCCGGCGGCTCCATTTCCGGCGACGTCCGCGTCACCGAGGGACGCTTCCTGCTCGGCAGCGCCACGTCCGCGGCGGCGGTGCCGCGGCTGCGCGTCGTCGAGCGCAACCGTGCCGACCCCGGATCGGGGTCCGGGGCAGGCCTGCCGCCGGTGGCGCGGCGGATCGCTCCCTGGCGGCTCGATCTCGCCGTCGCCGCGCCCGGGACGATGAACGTCGTCGGGCTCGGCATGAACAGCCTGTGGAGCGCCGATGTGCGCGTCGCCGGCACCGTCACCGAGCCCCGCATCACCGGCCCGGCCGAGCTGGTCCGCGGCACCTACGATTTCGCCGGCCGCCGTTTCGACCTGGTCCGCGGCACCATCCGCTTCCAGGGCGAATCGCCGGTCAACCCGCAGCTCGACATCGCCGCCGAGGCGCGGGTGCGCGGATTGAACGCCCAGATCCGTGTCACCGGCCGCAGCCAGCGCCCGGAGATCGCCTTCGCCAGCGTGCCGATGCTGCCGCAGGACGAACTCCTGTCGCGCATCCTGTTCGGCGCCTCGATCACCCAGCTGTCGGCGCCCGAGGCAGTGCAGCTCGCCGCCGCCGTCGCCTCCTTGAACGATCCGCGCGGCGGCCTCGACCCGATCAACGCGCTCCGCCGCTCGGTCGGGCTCGATCGGCTGCGGGTGCTGCCCGCCGACGTCACTCAGGGCATCGGCACCCAGTTCGCCGCCGGCAAGTATCTCGGCCGGCGCGTCTATGTCGAGGTGATCACCGACGGCCGCGGCTATTCGGCGACGACGGTCGAATACCAGCTCACCCGCTGGCTCTCGATCCTGTCGAGCATCTCCACCTTGGGCCGCGAGAGCGTCAACATCCGCGTGTCGCGCGACTACTAATTTCCCCTCCCTGCAAGGGAGGGGTTAGGGGTGGGTGCGCGTCAGCGCTCTTCTGCTACCGTGCGAGAATGACGGCTCGACGACTGGATCCGAAGCACACGAAACAGGCACGTGAGCTTCGCAACAATCCCACAGATGCGGAGCTTACCGTTTGGCACATGTTGTCGCGCTACCGTCCCAAGTTCACGCGCCAATTGCCGATCGGGCCATTCAAGGCTGATCTGGCTTGCCGCAAGGCTCGATTGATCGTCGAACTTGACGGAAGCCAGCATGCCGACTGTCCACGCGACGAAGCGCGCACGCGGTATCTTGAAGGGCAGGGCTGGACGGTCATTCGCTTCTGGAACAGCGACGTGTCCTAGAATCCAGACGGGGTCGCCGAGGCCATTCTTCAGAAAGCCGCCGAGTGCCTCGGCGGGGGGGGGGGGGGCGCCCCCCCCCCCCGC